>QFQM01000012.1 GCA_003243255.1 Flavobacterium psychrophilum
GGGGAGATACTCAAGCGGCCAACGAGGACGGACTGTAAATCCGTTGGGAAACCTTCGCAGGTTCGAATCCTGCTCTCCCCACAACCCGAATCAGAAATGGTTCGGGTTTTTTATTTTATAAGGTTTTACTTCTTACAAATCTTTCAAACTTTTACCTTTTACCTTTCCATACAGCAAATGTTTAGGACTACCTATCACCTGTGAACTATAGATGCCTGTATGTCCCGAAAAAAGATAAGCTACAAAACAAGCCAGCCCAATATAAACACCACTTTCTATCCCGAAGAGTTCAATTCCCATTACTGTACAGGCTATAGGAGTATTTGTTGCCCCTGCAAATACAGCAACAAAACCCATTCCTGCTAAAAGCGCCATAGGTAATGGGAAAACTAAAAACAATGCATTACCTAAAGCTGCTCCTATAAAAAACAATGGTGTTACCTCTCCCCCTTTAAAACCTGCCCCTAAAGTCAGGGCTGTAAGCAACAGTTTGAGTATAAAGGCATAAACAGGGAGATGCTGAACAAAAGCAGCTTCTATAACAGGCACTCCGAGTCCAACATACTCCGTTGTTCCTAACATCCATACCGATAATGCAATAAAAACACCACCTACAAATGGCCTTAATGGAGGATAATCTATCTTATCACTGAAAAGAGCTGTACAAAAGCGTACTGCTTTAGAGAACAACAATGCAGTAAGCCCAAACAATATCCCGGACAATATAACCCAAAGTATTGCATCAGGAGTAATTTCCGGCACTCCGGGGACAGAATAATGCGTATGCCCTACATTCCATGCTTTACAGCTATAATCAGCAATAACAGCGACCAAAAGGCTTGGCAGCAATGCTTCGTATCTTATGCGTCCAAGCACCATAACTTCCAGCGCAAAGATTGAACCTGCCAAAGGTGTACCAAAAACGGATGCAAAACCGGCACTGATTCCCATTATGAGTATTATTTTCCTGTCACTCTCCTTCAGTTTTAAAAAACCGGTAAACTGATCGGCTATTGCTCCACCCATTTGTACGGCTGTTCCCTCTCTTCCTGCAGAGCCTCCAAAAAAATGCGTTATAAGTGTACCAAACAGCACCAAAGGCGCCATCCTGAACGGAATGATTTTTTTAGGCGATTGATATTCTTCCAGGATCAGGTTATTTCCTTTTACCACACGACTTCCAAAATAGTGATATATTATTCCTACTGCAAGCCCCCCAAGAGGAAGGAATGCAATAACCCAAACATGGCTTTCACGCCAATTGGTCACCCAGTTCAACGAAGTAAGAAAAAAAGCAGATGCAGATCCGATAATTGCACCAATAATAAGCGACAGCAGTAGCCACTTAATGGTATAAGACAAATAAATAATCTGAGGGATACGGGCAATGTAATTTTTGAAGTTAAAAGTTTTCATACCATGAATTAATTAAATACATCTATAGTGGCATAAGCCATTTAATAGACGTCATCAGCTACAAAATTGATTTTGCGGCGGTTCAGGGCAGACATCATTGCCATATGTAGTGCAAATATAATTTTTAATGCAATAGCAAGCAATTTTCGTCTTTATATTTGTCCCTCTCTTTTTTAAGGATCATGAGCCTTTTGCTATATAGATTAAAAAAAACATTGATTAAGATCAATAGTATAACTTGATATCAATCAATGCGTAGCGTGTTTTGCATAAATAAATTTGTCCCTTAGAATTTTCTAATTATTAATTTAATTTATGTAAACATTATGAAGAATATAAAATGGCTGCTTTTACTATTATTAAGCAGCACAGCTTTAACAGCACAATCTACTATAACCATAAAGGGTAATATCATAAGTGACCTTGAAGGTCACGATATGATCTATTTTAACTATAAAGGAGAGCCTTTAGATTCGGTTAAAATTATAAATGGCAATTTTGAGATTGTAATGCCATTCAGAAAAGGTGACACTCCCTGGCTTCACGATGAATATGCCAAAAAAAAGTACGGTGGAGACAGGGCATTTAATTTTTTATTTGAGCATCCCGGTACAATAACCGTTAGTAATATAGACATTGCCAGAGGATTTGTAGGTACCGTCACAGGTGTTCAGTCTGCAATAGATTATATGGAATTCTATAATCTAAATGATAGCTACACTAATGAGATCTTTAACGAGCTGAAAAAAAAGTATCCCGTTGAACCGGAATATCCCAGTGATGGAAATGTAACTCCTGAGCTTCTTAACTATAACAATGACATGTTACTTCTTTACAATAAATATAGTATAATAGCTCTCGAAAAATTCATAAAGGATCATCCTGATTCATATGCTTCATTATATATGCTAAACACATCAGCAGGATATATAAATGCTGAATCCTTAAAAAAGAATTATTTTTTATTAAGTCCCAAAAGACAAAATTCTGAAGAAGGTAAAGAAATCCTTAAATACGTAGATGGCTTAAAGTCTGCCATTGCGAACAATAAGATAAAAGATTTTGTGCTTTCCGGTCCCGACGGAAAAATGATCAGTTCAAAATCGTTAAGAGGTAAATATGTACTGATTGATTTCTGGGCAAGCTGGTGTGCTCCCTGTGTGGCAGAATTTCCAGATCTTAAAAATATCTACACAAAATATAACAACAAAAATTTTGAGATATTAAGCATCTCTATAGACAAAACCAAAGAACCGTGGCTTAAAGCCTTAAATAAGCATGAGCTGACATGGTTACAGGTAATAGATGGAAAAGATTCACAGGCTGCTAATTTTGCCGTATCTGGTGTACCGCAAAAATTCCTGATTGATCCCGAAGGCAAAATCATTATGAGAGATGGAAATATAGAGCAGAAGCTACAAGATATCTTTGGCTACTAATAAACAAAGCCCCATGCAGTGCATGGGGCTTATTCAATTTAAATATAACTAAAGATTAATTCAACTCGAAACTAATGTTTATGTTGGCCGTGATGGTAATCTCACCAATTGCCAGCGTTTCTTTTGGAATATCGGCACTTTCAGCATCACTGAATTTCATTGCCGCCATAGCCCTTGGATAATATGCCTGCGTGTTATCGTTAACCACTACTGCTTTACCCAGTTTTTGGTTAAGTGCCCCGGCATAATCAGCTGCTTTTTGTTTAGCCGCTGCTACAGCTTTAACGCGTGCTTCCGATTCATATTGTGCCTGCTTTGAAGTTTTAAACTCAACACCCTGAATATTGTTTACGCCAGCATCTACAAGCCCCATCATCATGCTGTCATATTTAGACAGATCTTTTAGATGAATAGTGATCGTTTGCGAAGCCGTAAAACTGTATTTCTTCTTGTTGTAATCGTAGTTTCTGTAAAGGTTTACCCTTTGTGTCTGATAATCCTCTGCAGGTAATTTAATGCTTTTCAGATACTTTATTACAGCATCAACGGTTGCATCATTCTTTTTCTTCACATCGTTGGCATCGGCACCAACATTTTCAACACCAATTGTGATATCTGCCCTGTCCGGCGTTATCATAACCTTTCCTTCGCCTGATACGTTAATCAACGGCTGCTGGTTTTGTTGTGTTACCTGAGCACCCGCCAAAGTGGTAACAAATAATAGTACTAATGCAATTCTTTTCATAATGATTGATTTTATTTTATGTTAAGATTTTCAAATTGCGTGCCAGTTTTTAGCTTACTAAAGTTTTCCTGTCTTTGCCATAATGAACATTATCACTATAGGCACAGCTAACAATATGACTATAAAAGTTTTATCATATAATAAATCCGGCATACGAACAAGTGTAATTATAAATCCACCTATAGCTCCGCCAAAGTGTGCTGTGTGGCCTATGTTGCCTGCTCTGGTCTTCATACCGTAAATTGTGAACAACAGGTATACGATTCCAAAAATATAACCAGGCATAAAATTAACCTTCATATCCGGATAGATAAGGATAGAGGCAAACAACACCCCCATTACCGCCCCTGATGCACCAATAGCACGATATGACGGCTCATTTTTATGAAGATAAAGTGTCAGCAGGCTACCGCAGATTAAACTGGCCAGGTAAACCAATATAAACCCTACGTTACCCATATTATAAATTACTACCGGAGCAAAAAAGTATAGCGTAAGCATATTGAACCCGAGATGCATCCAGTCGGCATGCAGGAAGGCCGAAGTAAACATACGGTACTGCTCTCCCGCCCTGATGCTCCCTATATGGAATTCATATTTTCTGAAAAAAGAAATGTCATTAAAGCCTTTATAGCTTACAATAGCATTTATGGCGATCATTACGATCAGAACAAGAGGCAAATTCATAGAAAAAGTTTTATGTGTAAATTTAGTCAATCTGAATTCTATAGGAAACACCTTAACAAACTTATATCGTATATTTGTATAAAAAAATAGAATGCAGCTTTTAGCCTATATCCTGGCCTACCCTTTTATCTGGTTCATATCCATACTCCCATTCAGGGTGCTCTATTTTTTTTCCGATATCTGCTACGTTATCGTTTACCACATCATTGGCTACCGTAAGAAAACCGTACGACTTAACCTTTCGCTTACCTTAAGGCACCTGAGTCCGGAAGAACGCAAAACAGTAGAGAAAAAGTTTTACCATCATTTTACCGACAGTTTTTTTGAAATGGCCAAAAGCCTTACCATAAGCGACAAAGAACTAAAAAAACGTTTTGTTTTTACCAACTATGAGCTTGTGCACGAGTATGAGGCCAAGGGCAAAAGCGTAATTATGCTTTTAGGGCATTACGGCAGTTATGAATGGCTTCTGTTTATGAATAAGTTTTTTAAGACGCATAAAGGCTTTGGTATCTATAAAGTAATAAGGAACAAATATTTTGACAGGCTGGTAAAGAAAATGCGCGGCAAGTTTGACGCTGAGCTTATAGGAGTACGCGAAACTATTCCCGCCATGAGGCAAAACGAACGCAAAGGCATTTTAGGCTTTTACGGTTTTATAAGTGACCAGTCGCCTAAATTAAGCAGCACCATCCATTGGGGAGATTTCTTCGGCATGGAAGTACCCATACATGTAGGCGGTGAAATGCTTGCCAAAAAGATAGGCATGAACATGATCTTCGCTAAAGTTGACAAAACATCAAGAGGACATTACAAATGTACTTTTGTACCTGTAGAAGGTGATATTAAGGAAATTCCGAACTATAACATTAGTGATAGTTTTATGAAGATGCTGGAGCAACAGATACTCGATGCTCCCGAATATTATTTATGGACACACAAACGCTTTAAGCACCGTAGAAACGATCCTGCTTAACTACTATAATTATAGGAAGTAAAGACCTAACAAACTAGAGCTCCGGAGGAGCGGCATATTTTTATACCGCTCCTCGGGAGCTCTTTATTAATCGGAATAAAATTTTTCTATAAATATGACGTCCCTCCGGGACTAAATTCAGACCACTAAAGTGTAAACCATTCTTTTACCCTTTCCTGTTCGGTATTGGTCGCATTAACATGGCTGAACTCGTTGCTCGACCTCTTATAATTGTAATCTTTAGACCATTCGCCAAAATTCTCGGCCACAGCCTTAATGCTTTCGCAAACGTATTGTATCTCAGCATTGGTTGTTGTAGGGTGGATTGACATTCTTATCCATCCCGGTTTTTGTATCAGGTCACCCGAAGTGATTTTCTCTGTAAGGTAATGCGACTGCTCCTGATCTACATGAAGCAGGTAATGTCCGTAAGTACCGGCACAACTGCATCCACCACGTGTCTGGATACCAAAACGGTCGTTAAGCAGTTTCACACCAAGATTAAAGTGCAATCCGTCAACATAGAACGAAATTACGCCAAGCCTGTTTTTATGCTGTGGTGCAAGAATATTAAGATTCGGGATATTACCAAGGTAATCGAAAACGTAATCTACTATCTCTTTTTCCCTTTGCAGGATATTGTCAACACCCATTTGCTCTTTAAGCTTAACAGCCAGAGCCGTTTTTATAACCTGAAGGAAGCCCGGCGTACCACCGTCTTCACGTTCTTCGATGTTATCAAGGTATTTGTGCTCACCCCACGGGTTAGTCCAGCTAACTGTTCCCCCACCCGGATGATCGGGCACCATGTTTTTATATAGTTTTTTATTGAATATCAGCACTCCTGATGTACCAGGACCACCAAGGAATTTATGCGGAGAAAAGAATATAGCATCAAGATAAGCCTCTCTGTCGGCAGGGTGCATGTCAATCTTTACATAAGGCGCTGAACAGGCAAAGTCTACAAAACAAACCCCATTATACTGGTGTACCAGTTTAGCGATTTCATGGTAAGGAGTTTTGATACCTGTTACGTTAGAACAAGCCGTTACCGATGCTATTTTAAGTGTATGATCTTTATGCTCTTCAAGCAGTTGCTTAAAGCTGTCAAGACAGATAAGACCTTCAGGACATGCCGGAATAAGCACAACTTTAGCGATGGTTTCCAGCCATGATGTTTGGTTAGAGTGGTGCTCCATATGAGAAACAAACACAACAGGCTTTTTCTCTTCCGGAATATTGGTAAATGCCTTTAGGTTTTCAGGCACTTTAAGTCCTAATATTCTCTGAAACTTATTTACCACACCTGTCATACCGGTACCATCGGTAATAAGCACATCGTTTTCGCTTGCATTAACGTGATGCTTGATGATATGGCGTGCCTCGTGGTATGCATTGGTCATAGCCGTACCTGAAACGGTAGTCTCAGTATGTGTATTAGCCACGAACGGGCCAAAATCGTTCAATAGTTTTTCTTCAATTGGGCGATACAGCCTTCCGCTGGCAGTCCAGTCGGTATAAACGATTTCTTTTTTGCCGAATGGCGAAACGAACTCCTGTCCTATACCTACAATATTATTCCTGAACTTCTGGAAATATTGCTCTAATGTTCCCGTAAGGGTAGTATCTGTTGCCTGTAACATGATGAATTGACTATTAACGTTGCAAATTTATTAAAATTAAAACGATATAACTGAATATTTTTCAGCATAACAGCACAACATCGGCTTAATAACAAAAAATCCTGCCGAAGCAGGATTTTGTAACTTGAAGAAGATTTACATTTCAGCAAATCCTACATCAACTATAAAAGCTTTTCTCATTATCACATTTCGCCTTTTAAAAGATTTTTCATCTATTATATATACTACTTTGCTTTTGCGATTTACCTGTAACAAATCAATGAAGAATTTTTTAAGCCCAATAGAATCAATAAAATCAACTTTTACAATATTAGCAGATTTCTCTTTTAAAAATTTTTTCCTTTTTAACGTAATTAAATTATCATTCTTAATCCTTGTTGTTATAGCGATCGTCTGATGAGATTTATCTAAGGAAGAAAACCAATAATTATAAAATGCTAAATCTATATATCTATCCAATTTGATTTGATTATATTTTGTACTTATTGTTCTACCTATAGGAGTTGTAACTTCCTTTAGTACCAAATAAACAGTATCCTGCGATTTTAAATAATCGATGTTTTGGCTGTAAAGGTTTAATGATAGGAAAAGAAAAAATATGTATTTCATATTTACAAATTAAAGCTATTCTTCCCAAAATAGCTTTCCCCATCAATAGGTATTTTACTAAACAAAACAGTCCGGCTTTGGGAACAAAACCGGACTGCTATATCATAAAAAATAATCCCTGATTAAATACCTATCTCTACCTGGAAACGTACATAGTAGTTATGTTTGGTAGAATTGTCAAAATAATTCAGCTGATCATAAGTAAATTCAAGCTGTGCTTTAAAAGCATGTTCCCACACATATTTGGTAACGCCTAAAGTAAACTGGTTGTTGTCGGGTGCAAGCGACGCAATATCCTTATGCGCTTTTTGTGTAGATACACGACCTATCAGTTCATAATGAGATGGGAAAAGATAACTCAACTCATAATCAAATCCGTGACCTGTAAAAATATATCGTATATCAGTAATATCATCAGGATTATAGGTTACAGGATTATTAGCCATTCGCTGCATGTAAGCTGTCATAAAAGCCCATCCGTTATATTTAAGCATACCATCTAACAATAACGTCTGCATGTCTCTTTTAGCAAAAAGATCCTGTCCCAACTGTCCGCCCGTCCTTCTCGCCATATCATTGTATTGGTATGCACCTGATATCATAACCTTAGGCTTAGGCTCTCTTTTAAGGTCTCCTTCGAAGAAAGCACCATCTTTTGTAAAGACCCCTAAAGGATAAAACTCCAGTTTACCTGTATAAGCAAGTCCGTTATCCGGTTTATCAGTAGAATTTCTCCCCTCCCCTGTACTGATGGCTCCCCTTACACCATACGAGAATTTATCCATATCCTCTATCTGGTGATGCACCTGGAAACCAAAATCCCTGTCTATATTAAATTTTGCATTATTTATACTTCTGTCTGTAAGCTGTAAACCTCCTGACGAATTTACACGCTGACGGTTACCCGGCAGTTTTGTTTGTCCAAATCCAAAGCTCCAGCGTTTGTTAGGCCTATAAAACACTACCGCATCACGGATAATGTTTATATTTTCACCATCTTCCATAGGGCCTACATCACCAGGGGCAAATGATAGTTGTATTGCATAAATGAAACGTGGATCGCCTACATAACCGTCAAAACGCAGTCTTAAACGGCGGATCTCACCAGTAATCGCTCCATCTTCATCTTCGTTTTGAAGATAGGTAGCACGATTCTGCATCCTAAAGCGTATGTTGAACTGGAAAATACTGTCGGGAGAAGTAAGCCCCACACCTTTACCGTAATTATAGTAAGGTAGCGCAGATAGCTTAAGGTCATTATCGGTAGTGGTCTTTTTAATTACTACATCCTGTGCAACGGCACTAAAACCAATAAGGATAATTAATAACGTAAAAATGTTTTTCATTTAGGGGTGTTTCAAAAAATTATATGTTATTTCGTGCTGACTTTGCAATGCTTTTTTAGCCGTTTTACATAAGATATTCTTCTCATACGGAGGCACTGTAAAGTTTGCGCAAACTTAATATTAATTATTACTACGCAATGTTACCTAAATGTTACCTTTGCGGAAAATTAAAGTTATGTCTAATATATACATCGGATACCATTTTACCGTAGAACCCAAAGAGTTAGGTTCTGAAATACTTATTGCCGAACTTGGCGAAACACCTTTCGAAAGTTTCATCGAAACCGAAAACGGCCTTTCTGCTTATGTTCAGAAGCAATACTGGAATGAAAATATTTTAGACGATATTTTTATTTTAACGTCTCCTGATTTCAGGATTGAATATACTTTTGAAGAGATAGAACAGGTAAACTGGAATGAGGAATGGGAAAAGAATTTCGAACCAATCGATGTTGATGATACCTGCCGTGTGCGTGCGCCTTTCCACGAAAAGACAAACGCTAAGTACGATATCGTAATCGAGCCTAAAATGAGCTTTGGTACCGGGCATCACGAAACTACTTTCATGATGATTCAGCACCTGCTTGAAACAGAACTTGAAGGCAAAAAAACTCTTGATATGGGCTGCGGAACGGCTATTCTTGCTATTCTTGCCGAAATGCGTGGAGCACAGCCTATTGATGCTATTGATATTGATAACTGGTGCTACCTGAACTCTATTGAGAATGCTGAGCGCAACAATTGCCAACATATTACTGTATATGAAGGTGATGCTGCACTACTTGAAGGCAAACAATATGATGTTATTATTGCTAACATCAACCGTAACATATTACTGAACGACATGCAACAGTATGTTGACTGCCTGAATAAAGGCGGAATCTTATTGCTGAGCGGATTCTATGAAGAAGACATTCCTGCGATTGATGCTTCATGTACCGAAAAAGGCCTTACCTTTGCAAAAAAATTTAGCAGGAACAATTGGGTTTCGCTAAAATATGTAAATTAGCATTTAGATTAAGTATTTGAAGATGAGCACAAGAGAAAAAGTATTAGAGGAGGTACTCGTTGAAGAAGCCATTGGCAACAACAACGAAATAGTGTTGTATAATGATGATGTAAATACTTTTGACCATGTTATCGACACGCTGATAAGAGTTTGCAAGCATACGGCAGAACAGGCTGAACAATGCTCTCTTATTGTACACTACAATGGCAAATGCACCGTTAAGACCGGTGAACTGAAAGAACTTAAGCCGCAATGCACACAATTGCTGGAGGCCGGGCTTAGTGCCGAGATAATATAAAAAGAGCTGCCAAATGGCAGCTCTTTTACTTTCATAGCAATTGCAGCAATTATTTCTCGTAAACATATTGTGTAGCGCCCGGAACAAGGATGGCAGCACCATCATCATTTCTGTCCGGATATGTTGAAAGTACTGTATTGTCAGACCATGTAAGCTCATCACCTACTTTGTTGAACTGACGTGTAACAGTTTGTCCGTTATTGTCATACGTTAGCGTTATAAGCGCATTTTTAGGATCGGCAGCCGGCTGGGCAGTATATACACCTGTTACAGTCTGGCTTTGCGCACATCCAGCCTCTCCTTCGCTCACGATAATACCGGTAATAGTGTATTCAAACGTGTTATCTGAATTCAGTTTTACCTTACCTCCATTGTAGCAGTTTGACTCTTCCATCTGGTCAATGTGAGAATCTCCATCTTCATCAAAATCTGTCTCAGCTGCAGTATTAACCTCGTCAAGATTGTAGGTTCCTTCAATCTTTACATCGCTTGTACTGTCATTGTCATCATCACTGCACGATGTAAACCCTAAGCCTGCAACAGCAAGCATGCTCACAAATAAATTGATCTTTTTCATGTCTTTTAAAATTAAATTAAGTGAATGTTAGTGAGACAAATCTATATCGGTACATTCTTAATAATATTTTAAAAAACATTATTTAAAGTTATTTTAACGCAAATGACCAGTAAAAAAATAACGCAAAACTTTACTATTCAAGCATATTATTGTTTTTAGACAATTTTAGGCAGTTTCGACTTTAACATAAATATTTAACTGATTTTTTAACACTATTCAACACAATATTGAATTAACTGCAACGAAATCGTACACTACTGCAATCTTAAATCTAATTTAACTATAAGGTTTGCGTATAGTGATTTTATATTTTTTTGCAGTAATTGTATATTCGTATTACCATATTAAAAACCATCAGCCTTGATTCGAAAATTATTCTACCTGTATATAGCCCTTACGGCATTAGCAATACATGCACAGGAGCTTCCCCCTATTGTAAAATTCAATTCAGGCACCTACAATGCCGGCAACCAAAACTGGATGATATCCCAGGACAAAAATCGTTTTATGTATTTTGCCAATAATGAAGGCCTTTTAGAGTATAACGGGAGCAATTGGACATTATATCCTTCTCCCAACGAAACTATATTACGATCGGTAAAAGTTGTCAACAAACGAATTTACACGGGCTGCTACATGGAGTTTGGCTATTGGGAAAGGCAGCAGGACGGGATTCTAAAATATCACTCTTTAAGCGCGGCTGTAAAAAACAAAATCCTCGATGATGAGCAGTTCTGGAATATTGCACAATATGACCATTGGGTAATTTTCCAGTCACTAGGCCAGATATTCATTTATGATACCAAAACAAAAAAATACAATATCATAAAACCTGAGACTGGCGTCAACAAGGTTTTTATGGTTAACAACAAGATATTGTACCAAACCTTTGGCACCGGGCTATATGAGATTGAAAACGGAAAAAGTAAACTCTTATCGGCTGATGCATTAATCCTTAAGAATAAGATCGTAAGCATCTATGACCGAAACGAAGGCCTGTTGCTACAAACTCAACTGAATGGCTTTTTAGAATACAAAAATGGCATATTGAGCAAATGGGCTACCGAAGCCGACAATGAACTGCAAAACAGCAGCATTTACAGTGGACAGATGCTTCGCGATGGCTGCCTTGCGTTAGGTTCGGTGTCAAACGGAATATTTATCCTTAGCCCTGCAGGAAAGATTAAATACCATATAACCCAAAATAAAGGCCTGAGCAATAATACTGCACTCTCAGTATTTGAGGATGCAGACAGAAACTTATGGATAGGCCTTGACAACGGCATAAACTGTATTAATCTAAAAGCGGCTGTCAGGAGTTTTGTAGACGACACCGGTTTTTTAGGTACAGTCTATACTTCAATTCTCCATAACGGGATGCTTTACATAGGTACCAATCAGGGGTTGTTTTACAAGGCTTATGGAAGCAGCGACGATTTCAGGTTCATAGCAGGCACTAAAGGGCAGGTATGGTCGCTTTATACTTATGAGAATACTCTTTTCTGCGGGCATGATTCCGGCACCTATATAATCAACGGCAACAACGCCTCGAGGATATTTGATAAATCAGGCACATGGAAGTTCGAGAAACATCCGGGTAATCCAAATATGCTGCTTCAGGGTAATTATCACGGTATATCAATTATTGAAAGAACCGCTTCAGGATGGAAATTCAGAAACTGGATAAAAGGGTTTGACTATTCAAGCCGCTATTTTGAGACGCTTGGCAAAAACGATATTTACATCAGCCACGAATATAAGGGTGTATTCAGGATTATTACCAACAGTGATTACACCAAAGTTAATAAACTCATTACCTATAAAACACCTGCAAAAGGTAAAAACGCAAGCCTTTGCAAATTTAACAACGAAATTTACTATGCTTCTAAAGATGGCTTCTTTAAGGTTAACTCTAAAACCAAAGAATTTATAAAACAGCCCAAACTTTCGGAAGCATTTGTAAAAGACGAATATACTTCGGGAAAACTTTCGCCTGACAGTTCGGATAAATTGTGGTTTTTCACTAAAGATTATATCAATTATTTTTCGGCTGGTAAACTTAATACCGAACTAAAGCATAATATTATTCCTATACCGTCGACGCTAACTAACTCCATGCTGGGCTTTGAAAACATAACCCAGATTACTCCAAGTATTTATCTTGTAGGAACAACAGACGGTTATTATACCATAAATATTAATGAATTAAAATTCAACACCTATAATGTTGCTATTACCAACATTACTACCAATATCCAGAATAAAAGCCCGTTATCACGCAGTATAAGTTCAGAAGGCAATTTTAAATACAAAGAAAACAACCTTACCTTCTCTTTTACGGTTCCGGAATACAGTAAATATGTAAATGCAGAGTTCCAGTATCTTCTTGAAGGCGTTCAGGACGAATGGAGCGAATGGAGTACCAGACCTACAGCAAACTTTAAGAATCTTCCATCCGGACATTATGTGTTTAAAGTTAGGGCTAAAACCGGTAATTCAATTTCTGGTAACATTGCAGAATATGAATTTACCATATTAAAACCATGGTATGCAACCAATTTTGCCCTGCTCATTTACCTAGTATTAGTAATTGTCGCGGCTTATATGATAAACCGTGCCTACAAAAATTACTATCACAGGCAGAAAGAAAAACTTATTGAAGAGAACAACAGGCTTTTGGAAATCAAAGAACTTGAAAACGAACAGGAGCTTATGAAAGTAAAGAACCAACAGCTTGAACAGGATTTTGAAAGCAAAAACAGGGAGCTCGCGGTTTCTACTATGAACCTTATCAAAAAGAATGAGCTACTGTCAATGATCAAAGACGATCTTAAAAAGACTTCAGAGGGTAATGAGCGTAGTGTAAAATCTGTAATAAGCACCATTAACAAAAATATCAACGAAGATGATACCTGGGATATGTTTAAAGAAGCGTTTAATAATGCCGACAAAGACTTCCTGAAAAAGGTAAAAAATGCACATCCATCTCTAACGCCGAACGATTTGAGGCTTTGTGCATACCTGAGACTGAACCTTTCATCGAAGGAAATTGCCCCATTACTTAACATCTCAGTACGAAGTGTTGAGATTAAACGATATCGTTTGAGAAAAAAAATGGAATTATCTCACGAATTAGGTCTTGTTGAGTATATTCTTTCAATATAAGCAACTACAACAAAGGTGAAAATTACCTATACATTACCACAACAAACGGTACATTTACAAGGTTTTCGTAAATATTTCAAGTAATACTAAAAATAGTTAAAACGCTGTTAATAGTGGTTTTAAGATTGTTTTAAGACAGAAAAGTAAATTAATTTCGAAATGTATATTTTTTGTAGGGGTTAATTTTATTCTTTCTAATTAATTGTGATATAATTTTAGATAATCACAAAAAACAATTTTATATGAAGTCAAAACTATTCTTGATTGCTTTTTTGCTGATTTCAACATTTGGCTTTGCCCAAAATATAGAAGTCAGCGGAAAAGTAAACGAAGTGGCAACCGGATTGCCTATGCCCGGTGTTAATGTCACTGTAAAAAATTCCACAGTAGGAACGGTTACGGACATGGATGGTAATTATACCATTTCAGCACCTAAGGGAGCTGTCCTTGTCTTTAGCTTTGTGGGCTTTAAACCCCTCGAAGCAGCTGTTACAGGCCCAAATGTAACGGTAAGCCTTCAGGAAGACGCCAAAACTCTTGAAGAAGTAGTTGTTATTGGTTACGGTACCCAAAAGAAGAAAGAGGTTACCGGAGCCGTGGGTTTTGTAGACAGCAAAACAATTGACCAGTTAAAGCCGGTAAAAGTTGAGCAGGCTTTACAGGGAACGGTTTCGGGTGTAAACGTTACCACAACGTCGGGTGCACCGGGTGCCAATCTTTCAATCCGTATCAGGGGTATCGGTACAAATGGTAATGCTGATCCTGCTGTAATCATTGATGGTTACCTGGGTGACATCAACCTGCTAAACCCTAATGACATTGAGAGTATCACTGTATTAAAAGATGCGCAGGCTGCCATATATGGTACTATTGCAGCAAACGGTATCATATTGGTAACTACCAAAAAAGGTAGAAAAAACAGTAAAACCACATTCTCTTTCAATACCTATACAGGTTTCCAGGAGACTTCTAAAAAAATGAACCTTCTTAATGCTACTGAGTATGCTTTGTTGCAAAACGAAAGATATGCTAACGGAGGTAAAGCATTACCTTTTCCTGATGTTTCAGGCCTTGGCGTAGGTACTGACTGGCAGGATGAAGTATTTAATAAAGGCGTTCCTTTAGTTAATCACGACCTTACTATCTCTGGTGGTGGCGAAAAAATAACGTATAGCGTTAGCGGTTCACACCTTGACCAGGAAGGTATTATTGGCGGGAATAAATCAAGCTTTACAAGAAACACAGGACGTTTTTCGTTAACTGCAGATCTTACCGATAAGATAAAGCTAAACACTAACGCTACGTACACTTCGTTTGACAGAAGCAATCTTAACGAAAACGTACTTGGTTCGGTATTGTTTAATGCAATCAATACACCAGCCATTTACACTCCTTATGATGCAAACGGCGACTTAACAGTACTACCTTCGGGAGGAGCTGCACCGGGAAGCAATCTGGGGATTGAGATCATCAACCCGCTTGCACAGATTGAAAACACCTACAACGATTACAATCTAAAAAAACTGAATGGTACTTTTGGCCTTGATTATGAAATCATCAAAGACCTTGTTGTTACAGGCCGCGTAGGTTTCAATACACAAAATGCAAGACAAAAAGTATTCAACAAAATGGTTAGCTACGGTGGTAAAGTATTCGACAACCCTAGAAGTAGTGTAAATCAGAATGCTTTCCAGGATAACAACTATAGCTTTGACTTTTATGCGAACTATAAAAAATCGTTTGCTGAAGCTCATAACTTTACCTTTACCCTTGGTATGACAGCGTACAAAGAATGGGGAGAAGGTTTATATGCAACCGGTTTCGATGTACCTAATAATGATGTTCGTTTTGCGGACATTAGTCTTACAACAGGATTCTCAGAATCTAAAACTGCAAGTTCTTACAAGTATGATAACAGAAGGTTATCTCACTTTGCACGTTTACAGTATGATTATAAAGGAAGATACCTGCTTTCAGGTATGTTAAGAAGGGATTTATCAACCCGATTTGGCCCAAATAACCGAGTAGCTTATTTCCCATCGGTAACAGGAGGTTGGATAGTTTCTGACGAACCATTCTACAAGCAATCTAAAGCCCTTAGCTTTGCAAAATTAAGAGCGAGTTATGGTGCTTTGGGTAACGATACCGGCTTTGGCGACAATCCATATATTGGTTTGTTAAATGGTGAAGGAACATATATTTTTGATGGCCAGCTGGTACAGGGTGCTGCCATTGGAGGACTTCCAAACCCGGACATCAAATGGGAAGAAGCCCGCAAATTTGACGTGGGTGTTGATTTGAGATTTTTAAGTGACAAACTTGAACTTACTGCTGACTATTTTATAGACACCAGAAAAGACCTTATCATCCCGGGCATACCTATCTCTGGTATCATCGGTACTAATGGCCCTGGTGGACTAAATCCTGCTATCAATGCCGGTAAAGTTGAAAACAAAGGTGTAGAGCTTGCACTAACTTACAGTGACAAAATTGGCGATGACTTTAGTTATAAAGCGAGCTATAATGTAACTTTCCTTAAAAACGAAGTACTTGAAGTAAATAACGGTACCGGTTATCTTGAAGGTGGTGGTTTTGGTGTAGGCCAGCCGGCAATGACAAGAATGGAAGTAGGTATGCCACTAGGTTACTTCTACGGTTACAAAACAGCCGGTATCTTCCAGAACCAGGCTGAAGTTGATGCACATGCAGACCAGACCGGAGTTAACGGTACGGCACCTGCACCGGGTGATATCCGATTTGTAGATATGAATGGTGATGGTATTGTAGACGTTAAGGACAAAACAAAAGTAGGAGATCCTATCCCTGACGCAACAATGGGCTTTAACATTCAGCTTAACTACAAAGGTTTTGACTTCGCCGCCTATGCATTTGCTTCTTTAGGTAACGACATGGTAAGAAACTATGAAAGAGATGCAGCCGATGTTAACCGTTCTAACTATATGTTAGGAAGATGGCATGGCGAAGGAACAAGTAATACAGTACCAAGGGTAACTACAGGAAATACTGCCAATAACGTGTTCTCCGACTATTTTGTTGAAGATGCATCATACTGCAGGATACAAAATGTACAATTAGGTTATACTCTAAACAATGCTTTCCTGGAAAAATCAGGAATTACCAAACTAAGGTTATACATGGGTGTAAACAACCTTTATACCTTCACCAAATACAGAGGATATGATCCGGGAGCCAGCAGTGGTGCTCCACTATCATCAGGAATCGATTTTGGTTTCTACCCTATCCCAAGAACATATCTATTCGGTGTAAATCTTAATTTCTAAAAAAATGAAAAGAAAAATATTAACAGCCATACTGGCTTTCAGCCTCATAACAACAGTATCGGTTTCGTGTACTGATGACTTTATTGAGAGAGACATCCCTTATTCAATAGGTTCAGATAATTACTTTAACTCTGAAGAAGAATATAATAAGGCATTAATTGCGGCTTATGACATACTTCAATCTACCTATGTTAACGTTATACTGGGTGAAATCGCTTCAGACAATACTTATGCCGGTGGTGCCGATGCTAACGACGTTGTGGGCTGGCAGCAGGTTGACAATATGACGCACAACTCTGTTAATTCAAACATCAGAGACGTGTGGAACTGGATGTTCTCAGGTGTAAACCGCGCAAGCTACATACTTGAGTTTAAAGACAAAACAGAATTTGAAGGTAAAGCACAGATTATAGCTGAAGCACGTTTTCTTCGCGCTTACTACCAGTTTGAGCTTGTAAAATGGTTTGGCGGTATCCCAATGAAAGGTGATGCACGCTTTACACTTGGTGACGAGCTTGTAATACCACGCTCAACCGCTGAAGAGGTATATGAAGCCATTGAAAATGACCTGTTATTGGCTATTCCTGATCTTAATGTAAATGCTCCTCAGGTAGGCAGGGTAACTAAAGGTGCTGCACAGGCACTGCTTGGAAAAGCATACCTTTACCATGCAACTGTTGGTGATGGACACCCTGAAAAATATGCTCAGGCTGCAGCAATTCTTGATGAAGTTATCGGTAGCGGTAAATTCTCTTTAAAACAGGGTGACGATTACCTTAACCTGTTTGAAGAATCTCAGGAAAATAGTTCAGAATCGGTTTTTGAAGTACAATATACTGATGTTGAAGGTGCCGGTTTTGGCTGTCTTCAATGTAGTGAGGGTAACGTAGCAGTAGGTTTTAGCGGCCCAAGAAGCTACGAAGGACCTCTGTTCACTTCAGGATTCAGTTTTAACATTCCTGTTGCTGAAGCAGTAGGGCTATATGAAGAAGGAGATAACCGCCTTGCAGTAACGATCCTTAACATGGCTGACTGTGGCTGTACATATGCACCCGCTCACGAAGACACTGGTTTATTTAACCGCAAATACATTCCAAGAACAAGAAGGAATGAAGCGGCAGGAGATAAAAACCTTACCAACCCTAACAACTACCGTGCAATTCGTTATGCTGACGTACTGCTAATGGCTGCTGAGGCTCATAGCCACAACGGATCTACAGTACCTGCATTACAGTATCTTAACGAGGTTAGAAGAAGAGCGTTTGGTGATACAAACCACGATATTACCGATGCTTCAGCACTTACACAAACTATTCTTGACGAAAGAAGGAGAGAACTATTTGGTGAAGGCCATCGTTTCTTTGACCTTGTAAGAAACGGACAGGGAAGCGTTATACCTGACTTTAGTGAAGGTAAAAATGAGCTATTCCCTATTCCGAATGAGGAGATTCGTTTTTCTAATAACCTCTGGACACAAAATCCGGGATATACAAACTAATATATCATGAAAAATATAAAGATACTTATGTTGTTTATGCTGACGGCTTTTGCAATAAGCTGTTCAGATGACGAAAACAGTCTTGGCGACGTAAAAAACGGAGCTCCGGCAGGCAATATTACAGCCTTATTTACCATTACCCAGGACAACACAGGATTAGTAACCATTACGCCAAATGCTGAAGGTGCAGTGCGCTTTGAGGTGTATGACGGAGATGGTGCTGTTGAACCTGTAAAACTGCTTCCGGGGCAAAACTTGCAGCATACTTATGCTGAAGGTGTTTACCCTGTAAGGATAGTTGCCTTTGATATAACAGGAAAACAAAGCGAGGCTACACAGGAACTTACTGTAACCTTCAGGGCTCCTGAAAATCTTGAGATCACTGCTACTCCTGTAGCTGGTAATTCATTTGGTATAGATCTTACTGCAAAAGCAGACTACGAAACTTTCTTTGAAGTTACGTTTGGTGAGGCCGGTGAAACTCCGGTACCTTTTAACGAAGGCCAAACCATTAACCACGTTTACAATGCGGTAGGTGTTTATACAATTACTGTAACGGCATACAGCGGAGGTGCAGCTACTACAGTAGCTACTAAAGAGGTTACTATCCTTAACCCTCTTGGATTACCTCTTAACTTTGAAAGCAATACCCTAACCTACTCTTTTATAGACTTTGGAGGTTGTGCTACAAGTGTTGCTGATAACCCTGATGCTACAGGCTTAAATACAAGTGCTAAAGTAGGCCACATGGTTAAAAACGCTGGTGAAACATGGGCAGGAACTGCGATTCAGCTTGACGAGGTTCTTGATTTTGTTACCTACAAAAGCGTTAAAATGAAAGTTTGGTCTCCTGCAGCAGGTATTCCTGTAACGCTTAAAGTTGAAAATGCTGCCGATGCAGCAATTAACTTTGAGAATCAGCAATTAACTACTGTAGCTAATGCATGGGAAACCATTACATTTAATTACGGAAGTATTGACGAGACTCAGGACTTCTCTAAACTGGTTATCTTCTTCAATCTTGGTACGAGCGGTTCTGGAGAATCGTATTACTTTGATGACATTGAGCTTACTATCAACCCTCTTCCTCTTACGTTTGAAGCCCCAACAACTATCAATGGTTTTGGTGACGCAATAGGCTCTGTAGATGTAAACCCTGACCAGTCAGGCATCAATACGAGTGCCGGTGTTGGTAAATTTATAAAATCAAACGGTGCTCAGACATGGGCTGGTGTAGCTATACCGCTTGTAGCGCCAATTGATTTCAGTGTTCAGAAAAAAATCAAAATGAAAGTTTGGTCACCACAGGTTGGTACTCCTGTACTTTTGAAATTTGAGAAAAACGGTGACAATACAGTGGCTATGGAAAAACTGGCTACAACAACTGTTGCCAATGCGTGGGAAGAACTTACTTATGACTATGAAGACGTTATAGATAGTTCTGTAGATTACCAAATGGCTGTAATATTCTTTAATTTTAATATTGCAGGCGACGGTACAACCTATTATTTTGACGACATAAAACAATCGAACTAAGATTATGAAAAAGACTTTAAACAACTTTATGAAATTCCTGCTGGTACTTGTATTGGTAACCGGATGTCAGGAAGACGATTTGAGTTTTGGCGATACCAACCCACCAAGTGATCTACAGCTTACTGCTGAGATTGTAGGTGTTACTGCCGATACGCCAAACGGTGACGGATCAGGATTGGTAAACATCAAAGCTTCTGCAAAAGGTGCAATGACTTACCAGTTCAAATTTAATGACGGTACGCAAAGTGATGCAATGCCTAAAGGCGAATACACACAACGTTTTACCCAGACCGGTACATTTACGTATGTAATCACCGCTATTGCTTATGGCAGCGGAGGTTCTATGACAAGTAAATCTATTAACGTAACGGTATACAGTAGCTTCTCTGACCCTGAAACGGTTCAGAAACTAACAGGCGGAACAAATAAAACTTGGTACTGGTTTGCTTCTAAAGCCGGTCACCTTGGTGTAGGTCCTAACGAAGCTTCTGATAATGGTGCTGTTCCTCAGTATTATGCTGCGGGTCCGTTTGAGAAATCTTCAGGATCAGCTGCTTGTTTCTATCAGGAATCTTTAGTATTTACTAAAGATGGCGATAATTTGAGGTTTAAACTAAATGCTGACGAAGGTGTATTCTTCAACGCTTCTTTCAACAGTGTTGGTGGCAGCACAGCTCCAGATGACCAGTGTCTTGCTTATGATACTTCAGCTGACCATATGGTTAGCCTTATGCCAACAAGCTCTCTGGTAGCACCGGACAAAACAATGGGTACTACTATGGACTTTAATGGCGGCTTTATGGGTTACTACATCGGTACTTCAAGATATGAGATCCTGAAAATTACTGATACAGAACTTCACGTAAGAGCTGTAATGGGTGGAAACCCTGCATTAGCATGGTATCACATATTCACTACTAAAACCATAGCTGAGCAACAAGCCGGAAATGGTGGTGATGAAGATTACACAGATCTGTTCTGGTCTGATGAGTTTGATACAGATGGTGCACCTGATGCAACCAAATGGACATACGACTTAGGAACAGGTGAAAACGGCTGGGGTAACAACGAACAGCAATACTACAGACAGGAAAATGCTGTTGTAGAAGGTGGTAACCTAAAAATCACTGCAAAATCTGAAACTTTCGGTGGTAAAAACTACACATCTGCACGTCTTAAAACGGAAGGACTATTTGACTTTACTTACGGAAGGGTTGAAATACGTGCCAAACTGGCAACCGGAAGCGGTACATGGCCTGCACTATGGATGCTTGGAGCAAATTACCAGACACAGCCATGGCCTAAGTGTGGTGAGATTGACATTATGGAGCACGTAGGTAACAACCAGGATCATGTATTGGGTACGCTTCACATGGAAGGTAATTCCGGAGGTAACGGTATAAGTGGTGACACTACAGTGGCCGGAGCTTCTACAGATTTCCACATCTATGAGCTGATATGGAGCCCTACTCAGATTACATGGAAGGTTGACGGAACTCCGTTCCATACCTATGCCAACACTGCTTCTTCTCCATTCAACGCTGATTTCTTCCTGATCATGAACGTTGCTATGGGTGGAAACCTGGGCGGAACAATCGCACCCGGCTTTGTATCTTCAACCATGGAGGTTGATTATGTAAAAGTCTTCAAATAAAATATTCTATCTATTCTAAAAATTCACAGTTACCCAATAGTAAAGAGCCCTGCAAAGGCAGGGTTCTCTCCTATTGGCTTTTAAAAAATTATAATGAAATATAATTTACCAAAATATATCCTGCCGGCATTACTTGCACTCGCATTGGGTTGCAGTTCTGCAAAACAGGATGTGGCACAATCTCCAAAAAACAAAACATCCGTAGACCGAAAAGTTGATTCATTACTAAACCTGATGACCCTTGAAGAAAAGGTGGGCCAGATGAATCAGTATAACGGTTTCTGGAATGTAACCGGTCCGGCTCCGAAAGATGGATCGGCCGCAAAAAAATATGATCACCTGAAAAAAGGCCTGGTAGGTTCCATGCTGAATGTTAAGGGTGTAAAAGATGTAAAGGCGTTACAAAAAATTGCTGTAGAAGAAACAAGACTGGGTATACCGGTTATCTTTGGATATGATGTTATCCACGGGTACAAAACCATTAGCCCTATCCCCCTTGCCGAAGCCGCAAGCTGGGATCTTGATGCGATACAAAAATCGGCTGAGATTGCCGCTGCTGAGTCGGCTGCATCAGGTCTGAACTGGACATTTGCCCCAATGGTAGATATTTCGCGCGATGCCCGCTGGGGCCGCGTAATGGAAGGTGCAGGAGAAGATCCGTACCTTAACAGTGTTATTGCCGTTGCACGTGTAAAAGGCTTTCAGGGTAACCTGGGCGAGTTTAACCTTGCCGCCTGCGTTAAACACTTTGCAGGCTATTCTTTTGCCGAATCGGGCAGGGATTACAATACTGCGGATATGAACCGCAACACACTTCATAACATTATCCTCCCTCCTTTTAAGGCTGCCGCCGATGCCGGTGCGCTTACCTTTATGAACTCATTTAATGATATAGATGGTATTCCTGCAACAGGAAATGCCTATCTGCAAAGGGAGATACTTAAAAAAGAATGGAACTTTCAGGGCTTTGTAGTGAGCGACTGGGGTTCTATGGGCGAAATGGTTGCCCATGGCTACTCTAAAGACCTTAAGCAGGCAGCGGAACAGGCTGCCAACGCAGGAAGCGACATGGATATGGAATCATCCGGCTATGTTGAACACCTTGTGGCTTTGGTGCGCGAAGGCAAAGTATCTGAAGACAAGATAAACGATGCGGTTAGACGTATCCTGAGAGTTAAATTTCAATTGGGATTATTTGATAATCCATACAAATACTGCGACGAAGCCCGTGAGGCTGCAACTGTTGGCAAAAAAGAATTCCATGACGGAGTGCTGGATGTTGCTAAAAAATCGATTGTATTGCTTAAAAACGAAAAGAACCTGCTTCCGTTAAAGAAACAGGGACAGAAAATTGCTGTTATCGGTGCATTGGCAAACGATAAGACCAGCCCTCTTGGAAGCTGGAGAATTGGGGCTGATGATGGTACTGCAGCATCTGTACTTGAAGGTCTTTCAAAATATACCGGTAATACCGTAAAATATGCCAAAGGTGCAGATGTGGCTTTGGACAACCCTCAGTTTGTAGTTGAGACAAAAATCAACATGACTGACAAGAGCGGTTTTGATGAAGCGGTAGCTACTGCTAAAGGTGCCGATGTTGTAATTATGGTACTTGGCGAACACGGACTGCAAACCGGCGAAGGCCGTAGCCGTGCTGAGCTTGGATTACCGGGCGTTCAGCAGGAATTGCTGGAGACTGTTTATAAGGCAAATCCAAATATTGTTCTTGTACTTACTAACGGAAGGCCTCTTACAATTCCGTGGGCTGCAGAAAACATCCCAGCTATTGTTGAAGCATGGCATCTGGGTACTGAAAGCGGCCATGCTATTGCTCAGGTACTGTATGGTGATTACAACCCAAGCGGAAAGCTCCCTATGAGCTTCCCTAAAGCAGTTGGGCAACTTCCGTTATACTACAATCACAAATCTACAGGAAGACCGGGCGGTGACACTCCTACCGAGAGCGTTTTCTGGTCGCACTATGGCGATATGCAAAATGCTCCTGTTTACCCTTTTGGCCACGGTTTAAGCTACTCTACGTTTGAGTATTCTAACCTGAAACTGAGCAACAACTCATTTGGACAAAAAGGACATATTACAGTTAGCGTAGATGTTAAGAACACTAGTAAAATAGATGGTAAAGAGGTGGTTCAGTTGTACATTAGGGACTTATTTGGTTCGGTTACAAGACCTGTAAAAGAACTGAAAGGATTTGAGCTGACAGAAATAAAAGCCGGCCAGACCAAAACCATAACTTTTACAATAGACGAAAAAACTATTGAATTTTATACAGCTAATGAAAAATGGGAAGCCGAAACAGGTGATTTTAAAGTGTTTGTAGGCGGAAGCTCGGTTACAAAACTTGAAGCGTCATTCAGCTATTCAAAATAAAACAGCATTATGAAAAAAATATCACTGATACTCCTTCTTGCAGGCACTATAGCATCGGCACAGGTCAAAAAAGGCAAGCTGGTTTGGGAAGAGAACTTTAATGGTAAAAGCCTGAATGAGAAGGTTTGGAATTATGAACTTGGCGATGGCTGCCCTAACGTATGCGGATGGGGTAACAACGAACGCCAGATCTACACTAAAACCAATCACAGGCTCGAAGGCGGTAATCTTATCATTACTACTAAAAAAGAGGGTGATAAATATACCTCAACGCGTATTACTACTGCCGGTAAAAAAGAATTTAAGTACGGTTACATGGAGGCCAGGGCTAAACTGCCTGTAGGATACGGTATCTGGCCTGCATTCTGGATGCTTGGCTCTAACATCTCAAAAGTAGGATGGCCTTTAGCCGGAGAGATCGATATTTTGGAATACATAGGCCGCGAGCCTCATACAGCATACACTACACTCCATACCAAAGCACATCATGGTGATAAGGCAAGCTCTAAAAAAACACCAATAGCCGATATAGAACAAGGCTTTCATACTTATGGCGTGAAATGGACAGCAGAGCAAATGGAGTTTTTTGTTGACGGAAAATCGGTTTATACCTATGTACCGGAGAATAAGAGTGTAGAAGTATGGCCTTATGACCAGCCGTTCTATTTTATCCTGAATACGGCTGTTGGGGGCAACTTTGGCGGTCCGGATGTAGATGATAGCATATTCCCTCAGGAATACATTATAGATTATGTAAGAGTATACGAAAATTGATTATTTCGTTGTTGGGTTAGTTCATAAAAAGAGGGTTTTGCAAGGGCCCTCTTTTTTTATCTAATAATCCTAAATAATTTGAACACGGATGACACGATTTTGCTTACCATACTCCCTTATATAGCATCATGCAATCAACATAAAAAAATCCCATTCGTGTCAGAATGGGATTTTTTATATAATCTTTATTAGATTGCCATACTTCGTTACACTACGCTCGCAATGACAAACGTGCTGAAAACTGAGACTGTGACTGTAAACTTAAAAACTAGTACGTTTCAGCTTTATCATCACCTGTTATCTGCCCTTCGAGTATTTCAGCTCCGGCATATAGCAGCCTGCCATTTTTTTTCAGGCTATATTTCTTTTGGAGTTCCAGAGACCAGTCACTGCCTACATAAGGAGTGCCTTCTTTTGCTCTTTCAAGCATTATGGCCTCATCATTATCAGGAAGAAACAGCTCTGCCCTGTCTCCATCTTCTTCAAACACCACAAAAGCACTTTTATTCATGCTTTCTCCTTTTAGTTCATCAATAAGGTTAAGACGGTATCCTTCTTCAAAAACCCTGATACATTCCTCTTTTAGCTTTGACCATCTGTAACCGGCCGAGTGAACACAACCATGTTCGTCCTTATCAGTGCCTAAAACCACTTTCTTGTCGCTAATGGCATCAGTTCCGTCATTACTCCTGTCTTTTAGTATTCCATCACACGAAAAAAGAATAAAGGCCATTGCTGACAACATGATCAGTTTTTTCATAATCGATTTTTTAAAGGGTAACTAAAGTACAAAAAAATATTAATAAGGCTTGAACTCGTAAAGCGTATTATCTACCCTTTCAAAAGTAACTGTACCATCCTCTTCAACAAAATATTTTATAAGCACTTCCCCCCAACGCAGTCCGTTATAAAAATCAGCAATGATCCATCTGTGGTTAAGCACTTTAATCTTTGCAATGGTAAAGGGTTTACCACCATCCATTGGAGGATAACCTATTAAAGGATTACCGTTAGGATTAGTATTTTGTTTAAAAATAGCATCTGTTATAGCCATAACAATTGCTTTGGGATCCTGTCCTTTAAAATACTCCTGGGCATTGGTATTATTTTCAAGGGAAAAATAATTTTCTGCTGCCATTTTTTCTTTTTCAGCATCGACTTCTTTCTGAGATGCCTTAACGTCAGCTTTCATTTTTTCTATACGTTCATTTTCAAACTTCTGCTGGCTTGTAAAATACATGTATGTAAATACATTGATAAGCAATGAGAAGATGAACAGGTATAAGAAAAGGTTCTTTTTCATGGTATAAGTTTAAATGTCTATTTGTAAATTATCGTAGGCCAAAAATACATTTTTTGGCAGTTTTTCCTGTACCTCAGCATGAAAACCCATAAGGCTGCTGATATGAGTAAGATAGGTGCGCTCCGGCTTTACCTGATCGATAAAATTAAGTGCTTCCTGAAGGTTAAAATGTGTTTCGTGAGGTGCTTCACGCAGGGCACTTACTACCAGTACCTTTACCCCTTTCAGTTTTTCAATTTCCTCAGGGGCGACAGTTTTAGCATCGGTTAAATATGCAAAATCACCAATCCTGTAGCCCAAAATCGGCAGGCTGCCATGCATCACCCTTATTGGCACTATGTTTACCCCTGCCAGTGTAAATGGCGTATTGGCATCAATCTCATGTATGGCCACCGAAGGCGCTCCCGGATAGCGGTTCTCTACCTCAAATATGTATTCAAAACGTTTTTTAAGGCTTTCTATTACACGGTTCTCTGCATAAATTGGCATATCGCCCTGCATGAACACAAAAGGCCTTATATCGTCTATACCGGCCGTATGGTCAGAATGTTCGTGGGTAAAGAGGATGCCGTCGAGCTTAACACATTTGCTGGTAAGCATCTGCTGGCGAAAGTCGGGACCACAGTCAATCACATACGAGGCATCACCCCACTGTATCCAAACTGATACGCGCAGACGCTTGTCGTGAGGGTCGGTGCTAAGGCAAACCGGATGGTTACTTCCTATAACCGGTATACCCTGTGATGTTCCTGTACCTAAAAACCAAACTTTCAAAATAGGTTATTTTTTCACAAAAATAGCATATTTGTTTTATAACACGTAGTGTTTTCCTAACTTTGCAGTATATCATTTTTCTGCTATGAAATTAACGGATGAAGACATAACCCTAAAGGGCGACAGGGTAATTGCACACGTACCTTCTATAAAGGATAAAGCACTTCGCATCAATCTTAACGAACACATTTACGGAACCTTTTCAGAAATTGGTGCTGGCCAGGAAACGGTGCGCCATTTCTTCCGCTCAGGAGGTTCGTCGGGAACTATTGCAAAAGCGATGTCGGCTTATGATAAAGACTTTAGTGATGCCATTTATGGCGTTGAGGAAGATGGCCGTTATGTTACCGAAAGCCGACTTAAAAAAATGCTTACCCACGAGGTTAAGATTATTGAAAGCCGCCTTAAACGTGATAAACATCCCAATAAACTATTCTTTAGTTATGCCAATACGGTAGCTACCATAGATTTTGCCAAGCAATTTAAAGGACACGGCTGGGTAGGACTGAAATATCAGGTAGAACCGGATGAAGATTATAACGAAATCACACTGCACTTCCGTTTTAAGGAAACCGATGCCAGGCTTCAGCAGGAAACGCTTGGAATTTTAGGTGTAAACCTTATCTATGGTGCATTTTACAAATACAACGACCCTAAAAAGCTTTTACGCTACCTGTACGACCACCTGGACAAAGACCAGCTTGAGATTGATACCATCAACTTCTCCGGGCCGCGCTTTGCCGATGTGGATAACAGGCTAATGAGCCTTCAGCTGGTTAAGAACGGTATGACCGATGCGGTAATGTTTGACCCTAACGGACATAACGTACTGCCTGCTGCCGTACTATACAAAAAGAACATCCTTGCGCTGCGCGGTAGTTTCCGTCCGGTAACCAAGGTAAATATGGACATGTATGAGAAATCATATAAAATGTTCCTTGAAGAGAATAAAGTTGATAAAGATAAGACTCTTGTAGTATTTGAAATCACGCTTTCTAACCTTCGCTCTGAAGGAGAGATCGATGAGCGTGACTTTATGGACCGTGCCGAGCTGCTTTGCTCACTAGGGCAAACGGTAATGATATCCAACTTCCAGGAGTATTATAAAGTGGTTGAATATTTCTCTGCCTATACCAAAGCCCGTATGGGTCTTGCGATGGGCGTGAGCAACCTTGTAGATATTTTTGACGAGAAATATTACCGTCACCTGAGCGGTGGTATACTTGAAGCTTTTGGTAAACTATTTTACCGTGACCTTAAGGTATTCCTTTACCCGATGAAAGATGAGGACGGCAATGTAATCGATTCTGAAACACTTAAGGTACACCCACGAATGAAAGAATTGTTCAAGTTCTTTAAATTCAACGGAAAAGTGGTTGATATAGCCGATGTGGATCCTGATAACCTGAACATCTTCTCGAGAGAGGTACTTAAGATGATCAATAAGGGTAAAACAGGCTGGGAAGAAATGCTTCCGCCAGGTATTGCCGAGCTTATCAAAGAAAACCACCTGTTTGGCTATGACCCGAAGAAATTGCTGTCAGAACAAAATAATGCGACTAACAGCACTACAGTATAACAAAAGAGCAGCCTTGGCTGCTCTTTTTATTTTATAGACAGTAGAGACGTAGTTACGTCTTTACAAAATAATATAATTAATACCTATAAGGTTTCAAAACCTTGCAGGAAAATAAAGAATTACCTGTTATATATCGCCGCCAGTTCTTTGGCAAACGGAGCAAACTTTCGGCTACCAAAATTATTAGCTCTATCCGCCAGATAAGGTTCCCATATAGCTCCCTCACCTATTGCCCTGCCCATTTCGGCAAAGTTATCAGCCATGTGTGCAGAGAAACCACCCTGCATAATACCCTGTTTTAACTGATCATCAGTCATAACAACCCACGGCAGCTCCGGTTTACCAAAAGCTTCTCCAAGCGTTGCGGCAAGTTCGCCTCCGGTAAGCTCATCACTAATAACATACTTAACCTGTTTTCCACTGAACGAAAGAGTATCAAATGCTTCGGCAGCTGCATCGGCAATATCATGCGGATGCGACATCATTATCGTTGTATCAGCACTAAAATTATTTCCCATAAAGCCCATACGCTGAATCATCCCCACACTACCATGATGATTGGTGTAGAACATACCCGGACGCAGGTGCAGCACGTTTACGCCCTCCAATTGGTTCAGCCTGCCTTCTGAGAAATAAAATGCGCTCGAAGGTCCGTTACCCTCAGGGCTTTGTGCTCCTACCCCACTCAGGTTGGCCACATACTTCACGCCCGTTGCTTCTATAGCTCTGGCATATTTATCCGAAAGGTTTTTCATGATCTCTTTCAGGTTTTCAGCCTGAGAATTGGGCGGAATCATTACGTATACCGCTTCAGCACCTGTAAAAGCCTCTTTCAGGAACGCTTCATCCTCTACCGATCCAATGGCAGGTGTAGCTCCAAGAGCCTGAATATCAGTAGCCTTATCTGCATTGTGGCTTATTACGGTAACATCATGTCCTTTTCTTACTAGTTGTTCTGTAAGCCTTTTGCTTATGTTGCCTAAAGAACCTGTAACAGTTATTTTCATTGGTTTAATTTTTTTAATTAATGATGGAACAAATGTATATTTGTACTTACTTTTATACAAGTACTTACCCTAAAGTATGTATCTATGACACAGATTAAAGAAAGCTCGACCATACAGGAAAATAAACGTTTTGCCCATCAGGAATGTCCTGTAACCTATGTTATGTAAAAGATAGGCGGGTATTGGAAACCTATCATTTTGTACCATCTTCTTACCGGGGCGAAAAGATACGGAGAATTGCGCAAGGCGATTCCGCATATAACTGAAAAAATGCTCATACAGCATCTGAAACAACTGGAGACTGACGACCTTATACTGCGTACAGCATTACCGGTTGTACCTCCGCATGTTACCTATACACTTACCGAAATGGGACAGGCATTAGGTCCTGTGCTATATGCCATGGGCGAATGGGCTATTAAAGACAGTAAACACCACAACAAGCCTTTTTTTAAGAATTTGAAGGATTTTCCGGTGTAGACATAATAGAAATAATCTCATAATTTTCGTACTATTGCCTACCAACACCAAACTGTAACCAATGGAGCTTGAAGAATTCGAAGAATACACATCTCAAAAAGAAATAGAAGAGAATCTTTTTAAAAAGATAATCACATCGCCCCGCGAAGCTTTCAGGTTTATTGCCGGGCATCAATATGAAAAGCATATGGTACAGCTCCTGGCACTTGCAGGTATGACGAGCGGACTGGATAAAGCTGTCGAGAAAAACCTGGCTGGTGATGCAGGCGTGATATCAATAATTATTTACGTTGTTTTAGGTGGCCTCCTGGGATGGATTGGATATTACTTTTTTGCAGGAATTCTAAGCCTTACAGGCCGATGGTTTAGCGGACAGGGAAGAACTGATACCATATTGCCTATACTATCTTATGCCGCTATACCAACGATAGCTTCTTCATTATTCACAATAATAAGACTAATAATAGGTTTTGAACCTCAAAGCTTTGATATTAACTTTATTCTATATTACAGCGCATTATTCATCGAAGCCGGATTGTCTTTTTGGGCGCTCGGATTATTAATCATTGGTCTGGCAGAAGTACAACGTTTTTCGATAGGTAAAGCAATACTGAACCTCTTTTTACCCATTATAGTTATTTTTGTTCCCTTCTTAATTTACATATTATCAACTACGAGAACATCGTAACCTACACCCAGCCATTATTATAAGCAATCCCCAATATCTCGGAGGTTGATTTAGCGTTGGTTTTTTGCAGCATGTTCTTACGGTGTGAATCTACCGTATGCTTGCTGATGCAAAATGCCTCGCTTATCTCTACACTGTTCATTCCTTTGGCAAGGGCGCGCAATATGTCTTTTTCCCTGTTGGTAAAGAACGGTTTTGTCGGTTTAAAGATATTCTGAACATCAACATTGTAGTAGGATGGTTCGCCCTCCATACCAATGAAGGACAGGACAGGTTTAACTTCTCTCTTAAGGTGTGTAATATCGGTATGGATAACAAAAGTACGCACATTGTCTTCCTGATGTTCCAGGATAACGAACTGGTTCAGTATACGGATGTAGTTACCGTCAGCTCTTTTTAGCCTGAAATCGTGCTGCACTTTGTATTTGAACAGCCTTTCTCCCGACATCCCGTTAAAGAAGTTGGTTATAGCCGTCTCAAAGTTCAGGTAATGCGGCAGATCGTCAGGGTGTATCAGTTCGCCAAGAAAAGTAAGGTTTACTTTTTCGGCAGGATAGCCCAACACCTTTTGCACTTCGGGACTTATCATTTCCACAACTGATTTACGAACATTCATGATGAAGAAGTAGTAATCGCCAACGTGGAAAATATCAAGCAGCTTTTTTTGCAGCTCTATATCAAAATCCACATTCCTGATTTTCTCATCGGTAGGTATGGTTCCCCATATTTTTTGCAGTTCATTGTACATATTCAGTTCCATAGTGCTTCATTTAAAGGTTGGCAAAAATAGAATTTTATTTAGAACAGACTCATTATTAGCATATTATTTTTTTAAGGCTGCTATAATTTCACAATGCTAAATTAAGAACTGTTAAAATACCAAAAAACAGGAAAATCCCTATTTATAGGGATGTTTTACCTAACAATTTTTTCCGTAAATTTAAGTTATAGAAATAGTAACATATGTCGAACCCTAAAAACAGGTATTTTTACCTGCTATCATAAAAAGCTATTTTCAGATATTTGTAATATTTAACACCATCCCCCCCATGGGCATTACAAGACAATACGGCACAATGAAGAATGGCAGCTTCAGATTTGGCCCTGCTAATCCTTCGATTGACTTGTCCGCAGTCTCTTCAAAAGGCGAATTTACACTTTCGATTGCTGTAAACGTTAGAGACGCCAAAGGATCAGTCGCAAATGGTGATGAAATACTATTCACCGTTGATAAACATCCCGAATGGTTATCCATTCCCGCAGTATCGGCTGTTACCAACAGTTCGGGCAATGCTGTCCTGACCATAAAAGGCAGGGTGGGCAGTGCAGCCGAAAGCGGTTATGTGGCTTTTAAGGTCACCAACAAGAACAACCCGGAACAATCCGGATCAGGAATGATTGCCTTTACCGGCAAACATGGCGGACGAATGAAGCGTTTGTTCTTCTTTTAATCTTTAACCAGTAAAACACGAAAAATAAAGGGAAGCAGATGCTTCCCTTTTTATTTGGCCTCACCCCCAACCCCTCTCCAAAGGAGAGGGGAGTGAATTCGGTATACTTTTTTACTTCAATATCTGCCCAGTGTGCTCTTTAGTTTTCACTGCTGTTATTACCTCATCAATGATTCCGTTCTCGTCGATAACAAATGTGGTACGGTTGATCCCATCAAACAGCCTTCCCATAAACTTTTTAGGCCCCCATACGCCAAACGCATTGATTACGCTTTTGTCTTCATCGGCTAGTAACGGAAATGGTAGTTGGTATTTATCCTGAAAGCTCTTTTGTCTTTTGGCACTGTCGGCACTCACACCTAGCAGCTCGTAGTTCTGCGCCTGAAAGCGGTGGTAATTATCCCGAAGGTCGCAGGCTTCAGCAGTACAGCCCGGCGTGCTTGCCTTTGGATAAAAGAAAACAACAAGTTTCTTCCCTTTATAATCGGCTAATGTATGTGTTTTGCCATCCTGGTCAACTCCCGAAAAATCAGGGGCTTTATCTCCTTTTGTAAGTGTTGTCATAAGTGTATATTTGTAGAGCTAAAATACTCTAAAATGACCAAAGCGCAAAAGGTACAGTTCGTAATGGACACGCTTGACGAAATATACCCAACAATACCTATCCCGTTAGACCATAAAGATCCTTATACCCTGCTTATCGCGGTGCTAATGAGTGCTCAAAGCACTGACGTTCGCGTGAACCAGATAACGCCACTATTATTTGCAAAAGCTGACAATCCGTATGATATGGTAAAGCTTACAGTAGATGAGATTAGGGAGATCATAAAACCTGTAGGGCTTTCGCCGATGAAGGCCAAAGGCATACATGGGCTTTCGCAGATACTTATTGATAAGCATAACGGTGAAGTTCCGCAAAGCTTTGAAGCACTGGAAGAACTCCCGGCCGTGGGTCATAAAACCGCAAGCGTTGTTATGAGCCAGGCATTTAACGTACCGGCATTTCCTGTAGACACTCATATACACCGGCTGATGTACCGCTGGGGATTTACGAATGGTAAAAACGTAGTACAGACGGAGAAAGACGCCAAGCGCCTTTTCCCGGAAGAGAAATGGAACGAACTGCACCTGCAGATCATCTGGTACGGACGTGAATATTCACCGGCACGTGGGTGGGATCTGAAGAAAGATATTATTACAGCGACCATAGGCCGCAAATCGGTTTTAGAAGAATATGAAGCCGCTAAAAACAAAAAAACCTCCCGTTAATCAGCGGGAGGTTTTTCTTAATTAGCCATATTCTCATATGTTCCGTTAGATGTCTTAACTATCTTTAAAGCCTTTGAATAATTAAGTATAAAATCAATAGTCTCTTGTTTAGGTAACATTTTTGGAGCTTCTGCTAATTTCTTTTTAGAGTAGAGTTTTGCCATGTATAGGTTGTTATGTTTCCCTATAGAACGCAACTCAGAAGCATATATTGTTTAATTCGTCAAAATTATTTTATTTTTTTCAATAACCTTCCTCAGGTTCATCAGCGCATACCTCATTCTTCCAAGGGCAGTATTGATGCTAACCCCTGTTAAATCAGCTATTTCCTTAAAGCTTAGATCCTGATAGATACGCATCTGAAGCACTTCTTTCTGATCGTCAGGAAGTTCTTCAATTATACGCAGCAGGTCATTTTCCACCTGTTCTGTAATGATCCTGTTCTCGATGTTAGGGCTATTGTCTGTCATGATAGAGAAAATAGAGAACTCCTCTGTTTCGCGGAACATTGGCATTTTCTTGTTTCTCCTGAAATGGTCTACGATAAGGTTATGCGAAATACGCATTACCCACGGCAGGAATTTACCCTCCTCGTTATACGAGTTAGATTTCAGTGTCTTGATTACCTTGATAAAAGTATCCTGGAAGATATCGTCAGCAATATCCCTGTCAGTTACCTTAGAATAGATAAAACCGTAAATTTTTGATTGATGCCTGGTGATAAGGGTAGCAAGAGCATTTTCGTCTCCATCTACATAGTTTTTAACCAGAACAGCGTCGGGGATTACAACATTAGCCATAGCAAATACTTTTTAATTGTTTTCTTGAATTTGGTTTCGGTAAAACAGAACTGGGTTCTCTAAAAAGTAATTTTTTGTATAGGCAATGTTAATTATGAATTATTTATAAGCCAAATATAATATAAAAAAAACTTAAAATGCAATAGCTAATTTAAATTTTAACATAATTAGCACAATAAAAGACGAAACACAGCAGAAAATTCAGTATTTTGAATATATCCTAAAACTATTGTTAAATTATTCGTTCTCTGCGTTTTAACTTAAAAATCGTTTTAGTAATCCTTTCCTTAACAGTTTCTTTACGCTTGGCAGAAAAAATCCACTTGATACACATGCGTTGTTCCCATTTTTTGTGTTTTTTAAACAGTTCCAACACACCTTCATCTATAAGTATTTGCTTAAAATCTTCCGGAATCTGGAAAACACCGGTATCCCTGTATAAGGTAAGATGCACATAATCACCTTCCTCCTTACCTATTGCTTTGCGTATCTCTGCCTTAACAGCCATGATGAGGATACCTGTAAACGACATCAGCGTTACATCGCTAAACTCGTAATCATCAATAGTCCCTTTAACCTTAACAATACCAAAAGCAGCTTCTTTATCTTTCGGAATTTCTGGCAGGGCGATATATGTCCACCCTCCCTTTCCTGAGAAACGTTCGAGCTGGTATTCTTTATTGGTTAAGAGTTCGTCCATATTATGTTGTTTGCTATTACACGAAGATTCGCTAAGTATCGCAAAGGTTCGCAAAGACTTAATAGGACTTATAAAATCTTCGTGCATCTTTGCGCCTTCTTTGCGTGTCTTTGTGGTATAACTACATGAATTGAAAATTAACAGCAGCACCGTTATCACTTATCCTAATCTCTCTTCCCATAATAAGAGCCCTGTTATCGCTTATATGCCCCGAAGGGAAACCAAAGTACACCGGACAGTCGAAATGCTCCAGCGTGATTTGCATATCATCCCTGCCAAACGGCAATGTAGCTTCTTTTATGTCAACCATACTGCCTACGATCACGGCTTTAAGCCCTGACAGCTTCCCTGCCCTTTTTAAGGACAGAAGCATACGCTCATAATGGTACAGGTATTCGTCGATCTCTTCTATAAAGAGGATTTTTCCATTGTTATCAATATCGGTTACAGATCCCAGCACAGAATACAGTATCGATAGGTTACCTCCTACCAGCGTACCTTCAATGGTATCTCCTACCCTGTTTTCTGGCAATGCAGGTATCTCATAGCTAAGGCTTTCGCCAAAGAGTGCCGCTCTGATAGTTTCGGATGATTCCGGTGTGCTTCCCGGCATACCCTGTAGCATTACAGCATGTAGCGTCTGTATCCCGAAGTTATGCACATGGCAGTGCAGCAGCGTGATATCGCTATACCCCACAAGCCATTTTGGGTTAGCTTTAAAAGCCGTCCAGTCGATACTATCAAGGATACGTAGCGTACCATAGCCGCCTTTGGTAAAAAAAAGAGCCTTAATTTGTGTATCATCCAGCATCTGCTGAAGGTCAGACAGGCGTTCTTCATCCGTACCGGCAAGATAACCGTCTGACGAAAAGGCATTACGTCCAATTACAGGCACTAGTCCCCAGTTGTTCAGTATGCCAAGAGCATCATTTATTTCGTGTGGTTCGCAACGTTTTGCGGTGCTCACTATCCCGACCTTATTGCCGGGTAAAAGGTATGGTGGTGTTGTCATTTTATTTTTTAATCTTCAGATTCTGGTTTAAAATTTCCTTTATCACTCCGGTACCAATAATTCTTTGTCCTTCAGCAAATATGAATTCCATACCTACGTCAAGTCGATTATAAAAATGCTCAAAAGACAGGATACTAATTATTGCATCTATGCTTTCACCTGGGTATACTAATTCTTTTCCAACAAAAGTCTGAATTCCGGTAGTCATCATTTTATCAAAAGGAAATTTGACAGTTGGTCTGTAACCCGATTTAGCAGCGGTAGCACGACCTTTTTCTTCTGTGGTTCTGTAATATAAAGTTGCTATGAAATCTGGTTGCATAATAATATTTTCTTATTCAAAATCAATACCCGCCTGCCTCAAATGATGCTCCATGTGGCTTACATAATCAGCGATAAGCCATTGTAAAGTTACATTCTTTTCGCCACCATTATTGCATTCGCACAGCATATCGGCTTCCGGAATGCGTTTCACAACCTCAATAAGATGTTGGTTATAATTTGCCCAGAAACTAATTATGTGTTCCTTATCCATATCCTGGTAATGGCTGCAGGCATTCCATTGGTTCTGGTCGTACTTAATGAAAGGCACATCCTCAAACTGTGCCCTTACAAACCTGTGATGGTTATTTGTCGCACTGTCTATCAGGTGCCCAATAATCTCTTTTTTACTCCATTTTTCAGGTGAGGGTTTATAACTGAAGTCGGCATCAGGAATTGCCCTAAGCTTATCAGGGATGATGTTAATGAAGTATTGCAGGCGGTTGAGTGGCATTAAATGAAAATTTATTTACTATATCTCAATTCTTCCGGTAATAATCTATCTATTTCTTCAGAAGAAAAAGTGAGTTCTTCATTATTCTTTAACCCTTTACTAGCCTGATTGTATGCCAAACTTAAAGTTCTAGGAGCTCCTCTATAAGTATTATACAACTGTTCTTGTAAAACATCACGTCTACTAATAACATCATTTATATCTAACATACCTAATTTTAAATCAGACAATAAAGACAAATAACTTTCTCGTATATTCCATAACTCAGAAGCAGCGATAGAATGCTTTTGGGCGATTTCCCCTAAATCATAATCTTTTGTATAGGTATTAATCCCAAATAATACCGATGAAACTATAGCTGAAAGAATTCCAACTATCATATTTTCTCCAAAAACTGCAACTAGAATTCCAGTTGTAGTCAAAGCAGATAATATGATTTGTGTAATTTTTAACCTAGTATGTCGTCTCAAAATAATGTCCGCACATTTTTCTTGTGTTTTATGCGTCCATACAACACGCCCATAAAGTTCTCTAATTTGGGATTCTATGATTTTAGCTTGGGAATCTTGTACCATATATTTCTCTCCATTTTTGTTTTGCTGACCATTGTTTATCTTCTGACATTAAAGTAATAGCGGTTACAGATTTATCATATGCATCAGAAGCTTTACTTCTAAAATTATCATAATTATAGATAACTCTTGAGCTACCGACTGTATACCATATCGTTTGATCTTTGGGTTGATTTTTTAAATATTCAAAAAAATCACGTGTCATCCAATCATAATATAAATACGATTTATCTTTATAAGCCCAATTATCTAGAAATCTACAAGCCAAAGTGTCAATCAATATACCTTTAATAGGCACATTGCAATAACGCTTCCAAGAGCGCATCATTCTACACAAACATCTGACATTATAATTGGTTAAACTATCGTATGTTGCTATAGCATTGATTTCAGCAATTGGATTGGTGTTTTTCCAACTTCCCCCACCATTTGAATCAGGATAAGTGTAAGTGTCATCTGAATTTTTAAATGATGGCAATAATTCTATTATCATCCCGTCAGAAAATGATACTTGTACAATTTGCCCATCGCCTTTAATATCAGTAGAAGCATAAGTAGTTTTTATCGAATTTTTAACAGCTTGTAATAATGCAGACTGTCCATTACCATTATAAGAATTGTATGTGTTATAAGTAGATAATGGCAATTCAAATAACATATCAATATCGCTAACCCAATTTGTGGCTGTATTACGACCAAAGGAACCAATATACCTTCCACCTGACGTAGCATCCATTCCCCAAAAATCTTTATTAAGTCTTGTGCAAATTGCTAGATATCGAGTAGAAATCGTAGAGCGTTTTACTGAACCAATTAAAAGATCATCAGAAAAGGTCTTAAATATTGTTGCGACACTCATAACTAAGATTTTAATCAAATATAAAAAAAATGTTATTGCTTTTTGAATTATCGTTGTAAATCCCTTAACAAAAATCTGCCTGTAAATCCGTATCTTTGCCTATTCAATTTTTGCCATGATAAAGACCGATTTTTCTAAATTAGAACCTAAGAAAAACATACTTATAAAAGGTGCACAGCTGCACAACCTCAAGAACATAGACGTTGCCATACCCCGTAATAAGCTGGTGGTAGTAACAGGCCTGTCGGGTTCGGGTAAGTCGAGCCTTGCATTCGATACCCTTTATGCCGAAGGCCAGCGCCGCTATGTGGAGAGTTTGTCATCGTATGCACGCCAGTTCCTTGGCCGTCTTGACAAGCCAAAGGTGGAATACATCAAAGGTATTGCACCTGCCATCGCTATTGAGCAAAAGGTTAACACTACCAACGCACGCTCTACCGTAGGGACAAGCACCGAGATTTACGATTATATGAAGCTGCTTTTTGCCCGTATCGGGCGTACTTTCTCACCGGTTTCAGGCCGTGAGGTAAAAAAGCATACCGTAACCGATGTAATGGACGAGGTTAAGGCTTTTGAGCCGGACAGCCGCTGGTTACTATTATCACCCGTGCATATCGAGAAAGGTCGTACGCTTGACGAAAAGCTTGGTGTATTACTACAACAGGGCTTTGCCCGTGTGCTTGTGGATAACGAAACCAAACGCCTTGATGAACTTCCCGGTGCTGATTTAGCGAACAAAGAGGTATTGTTGATCGTTGACCGTTTGGTAGTAAAAGACGAAGAAGAATTTTACAACCGCCTTGCCGATGCCGTTCAGACGGCTTTTTATGAAGGTAAGGGTGAACTGTATCTTCAGGATGTGGCAACCGGCAACCGACTTTCATTCAGCAATAATTTCGAACTGGATGGCATTACCTTCCCTGAACCTAACGTTCACCTGTTCAGCTTTAATAACCCGTATGGGGCGTGCCCTGCCTGTGAAGGTTACGGCAGCATCATTGGTATTGATGAGGAATTGGTTGTACCAAATACTGCACTTTCGGTTTATGAGAATGCTATTTATCCGTGGCGTGGCGAAAGCATGGGCTGGTACCGTGACGAACTCGTTAAGAACAGCCATAAATTTGACTTCCCTATCCACAAACCGTATTTCCAGCTATCGGAAAGCGACAGGCAACTGATTTGGACAGGTAACAAATACTTTACCGGACTGAACGATTTCTTTGCCGAACTGGAAGAGAAAAATTATAAGATACAAAACCGCGTGATGCTGTCACGCTACCGCGGAAAGACCAAATGCCCTACCTGTAAAGGCAAACGCCTGAGACCGGAGGCAAATTATATTAAAGTGGGCAACCACACCATTTCTGACCTGGTTGACCTGCCTATCAAAAACCTGGCGGATTTCTTCCTTGCTTTGGAACTGACCGAATTTGAACAAAAGGTGGCAAAACGTCTTTTGATAGAGATCAACAACCGTGTGAAATTCCTTCAGGAGGTTGGTCTGGATTATTTGACGCTGAACCGTCGTTCGGCTACGCTTTCGGGTGGTGAGTCGCAGCGTATTAATCTTGCGACCTCTATGGGCAGTAGCCTTGTGGGTTCGATGTACATTCTGGATGAACCCAGTATCGGGCTTCACCCTAAAGATACCGAAAGGCTTATCAAAGTGCTTGAAGGACTTCGTAATCTGGGGAATACCGTTATCGTTGTTGAACACGATGAGGACATCATGAAAATGGCCGACATGATCATTGACATCGGTCCTGAAGCTGGTTCGTATGGCGGTGAACTGGTAGCCCAGGGTACGTATGACGAGATACTGAAATCAGACTCGCTTACTGCCAAATACCTGAACGGTGACCTTGAGATCAGCGTTCCAAAGAAACGCCGCAAGTTCAAGAACCATGTTGATGTTATTGGCGCACGCGAAAACAACCTGAAGAACATCGACGTTACATTCCCGCTGGACTGTCTTACCGTAATTACGGGTGTTTCGGGTAGCGGAAAGAGTACGCTCGTAAAAAAGATATTATTCCCTGCTATGCAGAAAAAGCTGGAAGGCGTTGGCGAAAAGGCAGGGCAATTTACCGAATTGCAGGGCAGCTACGGGCACATCAAACATATTGAGTACGTAGACCAGAATCCTATCGGGCGCAGCTCGCGTTCGAATCCGGTTACCTACATTAAAGCCTATGATGATATCCGTGACCTGTTTGCGAAGCAAAAGCTTTCATCGATTCGTGGTTACCAGAGCAAGCATTTCTCGTTTAACGTAGACGGTGGACGCTGCGAAACCTGTAAAGGAGAAGGCGAAGTAACCATAGAGATGCAGTTCATGGCTGATGTGCATTTGGAATGCGAAACCTGTAACGGTAAACGTTTCAAAAAAGAAGTGCTTGAAGTGACCTTTGAAGGCAAAAACATCGATGATATCCTGACCATGACCATTGATGATGCCGTGGCATTCTTCAGTGAGCATAAGCAAACGAAAATTATGACCAAACTACAACCGCTACAGGATGTTGGTCTAGGCTATGTACAGTTGGGGCAGTCCTCTTCTACCCTTTCCGGTGGTGAGGCACAGCGTATCAAGCTGGCGTCGTTCCTTGTAAAAGGAGCTACTAAAGAGAAAGCCCTGTTTGTATTTGATGAGCCTACAACGGGTCTGCATTTCCACGATATCAAGAAGCTACTGGCTTCGTTTGAAGCACTGTTGGATAAAGGCCACTCGATTATTGTAATCGAACACAACCTTGATCTTATCAAATGCGCCGACTATATCATCGATATCGGCCCTGAAGGCGGTGAGAACGGCGGTCATCTGGTAGCATTCGGCACACCGGAGGAAGTCGTTAAGAACCCTAAATCGGTTACGGGAGTCTATTTGAAGGAAAAACTGTAATCTGGTTGCCGGTTGTCGGAAGTCTGAAGTTTGTGTCATTCTGACGAAGGAAGAATCTTAAAATTCAAACGAGATTCTTCACTTCATTGCATTACGTTCAGAATGACAAAACACAACCATATTAGAATAAAAAATATCTAAAAAAATAGCCCTGTTCTTACCCAACAGGGCTATTTCAATAAATTAAAATCAATGAACCCAAACAACACTAAACTTTTAGATTTAATAAATACCTACTACAAGCAGGAAGAAAATAAAGACAATTACATGAATGTAATTCAGGAGCTTATAAACGGCAATTCGATGTTGTTGCTGCCTTCTGCCAATGACACGCCCGAAGAACAAAAAGCCCTTGCTGAAGCCGGGCATACCAAAACCCTAAAGCTAAGCAGTGTATTTAATCACGACGGCATTCGTACACTATGCGTATTTACAGATGAAGAAACTTTATCTGACTGGACTAAGAAACCTATGCCTTACAAAATGCTCGCTTCAAAAGATGTGCTTCAACTATGTGAAATGAGTTCGATTCACAGGATCGTCATCAACACCGGAACACCCACCATGTTTGTTTTAGAGCAAAGCAAACAGTAAAATATAATCCCTGTTCTTATTGAATGGGGATTTTTTTGTGTTAAAAATTTGCGCAAGTAAATACTTGCGTATATATTTGCAAGCAAATACTTGCATATGGAATTACGACGCGACCCTTTTCACGCAATAGCCGACCCTACACGTAGGCAGATCATAGGAATGCTAGCACAAAAGCCACAGAATGTTAACAGCCTTGCTGAACAGTTTGACATGAGCCGTCAGGCTATATCACTTCATGTGAAGATACTTAATGAATGCGGCATCATTACTATCAATCAGATTGGCAGGGAGCGTATATGTCATGCAAAGCTCGAAAAGCTCGAAGAGGTATCTGCCTGGGTAAGCCAGTATAAAGAGTTCTGGACAGAACGCTTTGCCGCTTTGGAAAAACATTTGGAAACAATCAAATCAAAATCGAAATAGTTATGAATGCAACAACAGAACAAGTGTACATCACTTACGAATTCAACGCTCCCGTCAAAATGGTATTTGACGCCTGGACACAACCCGAACAGCTACTGCAATGGTTTGCCCCTACCGGCTGCGACCTCAAATTTGAGAGCGTAGACGTGCGCTAAGGTGGTTCTTTTCTTTCGTGTATCAGTAATCCGAAATTTGGCGATTGCTGGTGCAAAGGCACCTACCTTGACATTGATTACCCTAACAGGTTGGTCTTTACCATGGAGGTTGCCGATGCCTCAGGCAAAAGTATTTCAGCCACAGATGCCGGTATGGATGCCGAATGGCCAGACAGCACCACCGTTGATATAACCTTTACCGAAAACAACGGAAAAACAACAATAGAGCTACGACAAACGGTATCGGAAGCACTTGCCAAAAAGACCGGTGCCCACCCAAGCTGGATACTGATGCTGGACAGGCTTCAGGAACTTCTAAAATAATCATCTTAATCTTCAATCAAAAAGCGAAAGCCTCATCGTATGGATGGGGCTTTTCTGTTTGTAGGATAAATTTTATTTGCGTTAATTTGAATGCATATAAATTTAAATAATGTTTAGTAAAAATTTTATAACCCTATTAAATGAAGCACAGTTCACTGCTGATATTTTGGCTAGTGGTATAACTCAAATAGGCAAGATAAATTATGCGAAAAAAGGCCTTTATTTTACCTCATTCACTTCTCTTTCAACTGGTTTAGAAAGAATAGGTAAATTATGTTTAATCGTTGATTTCTATTTACAAAACAATAAATTTCCTGATGATAAGATTCTTAAGAACGAAATAGGTCATGACTTAGAGAAGCTATATGAAAAATCAAAGGAGATTATAAATTATCATAACATCAAACTTTCATTCCTTGAAAATTTGGATGATCAGATATATACTGACATCCTATCAATACTATCAAGATTTGCAAAAGGTGACAGATATTCAAATATAAATTTTCTGTCACAAAGCAAATTTCAAGCTGATCCCATACATGAGTGGTATACAAAAGTTGAAACAATATTATTTGATAAAAGAGTTTCACAGGGTAAAAAAAATAGTATATCACAAAAAGCAAAATTTGTCAATCAAATGATTGGTAAAAATTCATCTGTTTTATATTTTGACGAGAAAGGTAACGTACTAAAATCAATAGAAGAAGCCAGTTTTAAAACAGGATTATATGAGGCTGTTTCCAAATACAGGCAATTATATATAGCACAAATTATCAGATATTGGATAGAAATTCTACGCGAATTACATTATATTTCCATTAAAAAGAAAAGCACAGATATTCCTCATTTCGGAGAAGTTTTTCCAATATTTTATAATGAGGACTCATATCTTCTTACAAGAAAAAATTTTGAACGAATTAGATAAAAGGGTTCCTATCCCCCACTGGTGCGAGCGCCACGCTCGTACCAAATTGTAGTTGGACACGAGCCAAAGCCTCGCGCCAGCGAAAATAACAATACCCATCACTTCTTCCCAAACACCCTGTCAAAATGCTTTACATAGGTAATCTGTAAATTTACGGAAGTAAGGCTAAAGCTGTCGGAGGTATAATATACCTGCTTGTTATTCACTATAAATGACATACCAATACCCCAACTGTCTTTATGGTAACCGGCACCACCACGGGCAAAGGCTGTGGGGTAGAGTTTTATTTTTCCGTCTTCGAGTACATCAACCTCATTTCCGGCATTGACCCCTACAGTCGTCATACCGGATAGCAGCCAGTGTTTGTCAATTACCCACGAATACCCATAACCGGCATTAACACCCAACTGAAAATTGTTTACGCTATTCTTTGCCGCTCCAAAGGCATCTTCAAGGCGTAATTTATAATGATAGGCACCTCCTCCCAACAAAAAACTCCCGGCAGACTGCAGTTGCTTTTCCGTTTGCTCCAAAGCTGCTTTTGTCGAAAAGCGGTCGTGGTTAAAAACGTAGGTCAGCTCTCCCCCTATCAGTTGTGCCGAGGTATCGGGATAAAGCGTTACGCCACTATTGTCGTTATAAAAGCCTTTGTATTTTTGATAGAACAGGTCGACAAGGAATTTCCTTCCGTAATTATGTATCTGGAAATCAACCGACCTTGTTTTCCCTAAGTCATTTTCTATGGGAAACACCCCAAAACTCGAACTCAGGTTTACAACCGTATTCTTTATCGAGAATCCTAGCCCTAATCGTACAGGATTGTTCGGCGAATAATCTTTTTCATTGTGTTCTATCTCAATGCCGCTACGCGATATAAAAGCCTTTACCATCATCTTTTGAGGGTATTGCCCTATATAGGTTGTATCAACAGCGGATTGGGCAAATGCATTTTGACACGTAATAAAAGTGATAAGTAAAGTGGTAATCCTGAAAAGCATTGTAAGTAAGGAATGTAACAGGATAACGGGGGATATGCGGGTTTGGTATTAATACTGCTAAAAAGTTACAATTCATTAAATACTGTTCCGTCATTGCGAGGAACGAAGCAATCTGAGATTGCCACGCTCCGTTCCACTTCGCTCGCAATGACAGAACGTATGAGAGACAACCTCCGACCTCGGACCTCCGACTTCGGACAACCACCAACCAAAAAAATCCCTTACATTTACAGTCCGAACGATTGCTTACATGAAGAACCACTATCAAATACTGGGTGTTGCGCCCAACTGCTCACAGGCCGACATAAAAAAAGCCTACCGACAGCTGGCATTGCAGCACCATCCCGACAAGAACAGCGGAAACAGTGATAGTGAGGAACTCTTTAAGGAGATACTGGAATCGTATATCGTACTCAGTGATACCGATACCCGCGCCGAATATGACTATATCAGGGGCGCAAAACCAGGTTTCAGGCATAAAGCCGATAATGGTAAACCTACACCTATAAAATACCTGATACACTTTAAAAAGATCAAGGATGCCGTACTGAATACCAACGGCCACATGAATAAAAGGGCGCTTTTTAAGGTGCTGGATGAGTTGCTTACCAATGAAAATATCAACTTCCTGCTTTATGAAAGGGATATAGCCGTAAACAGCCTTATCATGGACGAGCTTATTACCTGCTGCATTTTCCTCGCACAGGACGACAAAACCGCAATACAGCCCAAACTTAAAAAACTGGCAGACGGCAACACCCGTATGCTCAGCAGGATCGAAACCCTGAATACTGCCGAAAATCACGATATCCCAAAAGCCTCAAAAACCAACGTACAGGACAATGACGAGATGCCGCCACTCACAACCATACTGCTGTTTGTTTTGATCCTTTTGCTGTTTGTTATCGCAATTTATTCGCTGTATCGTAAGTAAGGTTTTGTTTCATAATATTTTATATATTTAGGCAATCCAAATCCAATCCACCATGTTGTTAACATTATTACTTCCGTGGCTAATATTCTTTTTCTTCTATGTCAACTGGCTTAGAAAGAAAAGACCCTACAAAAAACCAGTAAGACCATGAACCACGCCAAATCCATACGTCCTTTTATAGGGGCAAAACACTTTGAAACATCGCGTAGCTTTTATCGTGACCTGGGCTTTGAAGAGACTGTTTTAAGTACAAATATGTCGGTTTTCAAATCGGGAGCGATGGCTTTCTATCTTCAGGATGCCTACGTAAAGGATTGGGTAGACAATACCATGATCTTTATGGAGGTAGACGATACTGTCCGTTTCTGGAATGAGCTTACCGCCCTAAATCTCACTGATAAATATCCTTCCGTAAAACTTGTACCGGTCCGCACACTGGACTGGGGAAAGGAATGTTTTGTACATGATCCTTCAGGTATACTGTGGCATTTTGGGGAGTTTAGTAAATAGGATGATTATATGAAGTACCTGCTTTCTCTTTCATTAATCGTTTTATTTCTTTCCTGTAACAAGACAAAAGACAGTAAAGCGGCAATTAAAAATGATACTATTGTTGTTTACAATGAAATGATTTTTGCTGCAAAAGGCGGTTATAAATCTGGAAACAAAAAAATATTAAAAATTATAGATACTGCCTGTATAAATGGAAAAGAACGTGCAAATAAAATGACACTAAAAGGGCTATATACTTATTATTATGGTGCTGGTTTCAACTGTACTGAAGAAAAACAGGAATATGTTAAAAAAGCTTTTTTAAAAAAAGGTATTAGGATAGGCCATTACTTTGTGAGTTGCCTGGGTGATCCCGCTTCTGATAAATTCGGATTCAACTGTTATGAAAAAGCAATGAACCAAGAGTTTGAAAAAAAATACGGAAAAGTCCGTATTGATTCGATGGAACAAGCTTACATTAAGCTTTATTATGAATACTCCGAATTTAAAAGAAAATCTAAATGAACACATCTACCCAAATAGCAAAACACTTTCGTGAAGTTATCTCTGGTGGTAACTGGTGTACTGTGAACCTTAAAGACACTCTTAGCAACATAACCTGGGAACAAGCCAATACACAGGTATACTCTTTCAATACCATTACGGCTCTAACCTATCATATTGGGTATTACATCACTGCTGTACTTAAAGTGTTAGAGGGAGGTCCGCTGGATGCCCACGATAAATTCAGCTTTGACCATCCGGTAATCGCATCGGAAGCCGACTGGCAGCAACTTCAGGACAAGATATGGCGTGAAAGTGAAGCCTTTGCCAACCTTATAGAAAAATTACCGGAAGAAATTATCTATCAGGATTTTATTGATGGTAAATATGGCATATATTTCAGGAACCTCGTTGGCATAATTGAACATACACATTACCATTTAGGACAAATTGTTTTGCTTAAAAAGATGATTCTCAACATCTAATTATATAGAATCAGTACAAATTACACTTTGCCATTTTAAGAATTTCGCTTACATAATAAGCCTGTATCATGCATGTTTAATAGGTTTTCGTGACCATAACTAAAAATTTTTCAAGAAAAAACACAATCAACTGACATAAAAAAAATTACAATACGTTTTGAGTTTGGCACATTAATTGTATCTTTGTCATTATAAATCTCATAATCATAAGATTTGAGGTTTGTTAATAATTGGTTGGTTGGTTTGTTAAGTCCCGTCATTCTCTCAAGAATGGCGGGATTTACTTTTTAAAGCAAATTGAAGATTTAAGGATTGAAAAAATTAAAGATTGTCAGTCAAAAAAAGCTTTCAAAAAACACCTGTTTTTGAAAAACCAAAAGTGCAATATACTATTTTAGATTATTCGATATCAGATTATTAGACAGCGCTAATATTACGCACAAAAATGACGTTTTGAGAACAAAAAGCGTAATATTATTTTCGTAAAATACTGGCTAGCTGCGAAGTAAGGTTTTTACGCGAAAATTGCTGCAAACCGATAGCGTTAGACTTCAGATTCCCTTCTTTATATTGGTCGAAATAACTAAGAATTGTCTTTTTAATCAATTCTTTATCAGCATATAACGAGAATACACCCGTATTTGTAGACTGTATTATAGAAGCAAAATCGGCTCCTTCAGGCCCAATTGCTAAAATTGGCCTTTCTGAAACCATATATTCGAATAACTTACCCGGAATAATGCATTTTGTATCCGGCGAATCGATCTCAATCAGTAGCAACACCTGTGATTTTCTCTGCTCGGCAACGGCAGTGCTGTGCGGCACATACCCAAGGTTGTTTACATAGCCCGAAAGCCCCGAATTCTCAATAGATTCAAGTACTTCGGCACTAACAGCACCTATCAGTTTCAGCTCAAAATAAGTGTGGAAATCGGGTATTTCAACCAATAATCCCACAAGTGCTTTCCACAACATTTGCGGATTGCGCTCTGACAGAAAAGAACCTATATGAGCCAGCGTAAACTTCTCGTCAAGAGGTTGTTTTGCTATTATTTCGGTATCATAACCATTGGTGATAACATCAATTGGCTTACTGGTAAGCAACTGAAATTCAGCCTTTGTGGTTGGACTGGTAACCAAAATACTATCGGCAGTATTAAGAACTTTCTTCTCTAAGTCTTTGTGCTTTTTTGCCGCTGAATTACTTAGTTTGAGCTCCTTATGATAACCAATTGTAGTCCATGGGTCACGGAAGTCAGCAATCCATTTTACAGGATGCAATTCCTTTAATCTCATCCCTATAAGATGCAGGCTGTGTGGCGGACCTGTAGTAATAACGGTATCTATGCCATTCTCCTTAATATATCTCGAAAGGTAATTTACAGAAGGTTTTACCCACAGCACACGGGCATCAGGAATGAAAAGGTTACCCCTCACCCACAACATGATACGCTGTAAAAACGACTGCTTTTTCTTATTTGGGATTATTCCCGAACTTATCTTTTTGGTATTGCTTTTAGAAAATGCCGAAGCCCATGCATACGGCTCGGTTATCTTTTGCTTCAGGATAGTGACATCAGGATTAACCTCCTTCAAAAGCCCTTCATCTACAAGCGGATATGTAGGGTTTTCAGGGATATAAACTACCGGCTCTATGCCAAAATCCGGAAGGTACTTAACAAACTTCAGCCAGCGCTGTACACCGGGCCCACCTGCAGGAGGCCAGTAGTAGGTTATGATAAGTACTTTCATTTTAGGATCTTGTATTATTCAAAAGACTATGAGATAATAGATGATAGACAACCGTCTGTTTTCTATCATCTATTATCTGTATGTCATGTTATTTAACTGTCTCTTCGGATTTCTTTTTTCTATCGGTATAAATACCAAAGCCTATAAGGCCCAGCATCAGTATAAAGCTTACCAAAGCTATAGTGCTACCGGTCTTAATTACCTGAGGTTCAAATTTAAACTCTACAGTATGCTTACCGGCAGGTACTTTTAGGCCTCTGAGTGCGTAATCTGCTTCAAAGTGTGGTGTAAGTTTACCATCAATGTAAGCATTCCACCCCTCAGCATAATACATTTCAGAGAATATAGCAAGTCCTTCGTTAGCATTATTAGAAATGTATTTCAGGTAGTTAGGCTCATAAGCAGTAAGCTTAATGCTAGCGGTACTGTCTTTAACAAACGAAGTTTTCGTAACCGCATCAGGGAATTTAGTCTTATTCACTACGGCAGTAGTTTTAGAGTCCATCCTTGTCAGGGCTTTCATCTCCTCATCCGGAGTGTTTACAATTCGTAAGTTACTCACAAACCATGCATTACCATTCGCCTGACCATTAAGCGTAGGTACCTCTTTACCTTC
>QFQM01000228.1 GCA_003243255.1 Flavobacterium psychrophilum
CCTGGGACTGTGCTTGCGGCAACGGACAGGTAGCACGCGATCTTGTACCTTACTTTGCTAAAATTGAAGCGACTGACCTAAGCGCAAAGCAAATCGAAAATGCAATTCCATCCCTTACGATTCATTACAGTGTAAGCCCGGCAGAGCAAACCTCTTTTGCAGACGATACTTTTGATTTGATTACGGTAGGGCAGGCATTACACTGGCTGGATACCGCTGCCTTTTATAAGGAAGTGAACCGTGTAGCAAAAGCAGGTAGTGTACTCGCTGTTTGGGGGTATGGCCTTTTACGTGTTACACCATCTATCGATGATAAGCTGCACCACTTTTATAAAAATGTAATTGGTCCTTATTGGGATAACGAGCGTAAGTTTGTTGACGAAGCATATGTCACACTCGCTTTCCCCTTTAAGGAAATAACCGCCCCTTCATTGTTCATCACCGTTGAATGGAGCAAAGCCCAGTTTTATGGCTATATCCATACCTGGTCAGCCGTGGTGAAGTATATCGAGCAGCATGGCGTTAATCCTGTTGGTGTATTGATCAATGACATATCCCCTTTGTGGGGTGACGAAATAAGGACAATCACATTTCCATTGTTCCTTCGCTTGGGTGTTGTTGAAAAAGAATGAAGGTGACTATCAATTGAATAGCAATTGTGGATAACATTTTCAATTAGCATAACATTTCCTTAATGTCATTTTATCGATGGATAAGTAGAGATAACCTGAGTTAACGTAAAATTTTATTTGGACGATTAACCCTGCAGTAATCTTTTGTTTTCTGTTCGTTGGGCGAGTGTTTTTTTTATAAGATCATTAAATGTGATTTCTTCGCACACTTAATTTAATCCCTCAAATCAATTAACAAATTATGAAAACAATTTTTTACTTAATCGTAGCGGTTGCTGTTGTCTTCTCTGCTTGTCAGAATGAAAATTCTGTAAACCCACGTCCAACTGAAGAAATCATTGGAAAAGCAACAATCATCGGTCGTGTAAAGGCTGAATTGAATACCACGACAACAGGCCTTGAAAATGTTTCACAAGGAATTAAAATCATTGCTGAGATATCAACAGCTGATTTAGCTACAAACGTTAGTGGATCAGTAGTTTATCCAAATAAGTATTACGAAACCACTGTATCGGCTACAGGAGAATATTCTATTGAGGTTGAAGCGGGTCCAAGAGGTTCTTCTGTAAAGTTGTATTTTCCTGACTTCCGTGCAGATGTAACGACTAATTCAGCTCCTGTATCTACGGTATTTACTGGAAGTACACGTACTGTAGCTGTGATTAAGAATCAGACTAAGATTCAGGATTTTAACTATTAATTCAACTTTACAGATCACAAGATGAAAAGATTAATTATATTATTCTTGGTGTTGGTTTGCTTCAAAGCAATCCAAGCGCAAGAAACACCAACAACGACCAGCGAAGAGCCGGTAGTTTTGAAATCGAAAAGAGGAATCAATATTCTCCCTGAAGCAGGTGAGTGGGGATTGGGAGTGAGTGCAACCCCTTTTCTTCAGTACACGGGCAATTTCTTCAATGGAAATACTTTTAATAACAGTGCGTCATTCAACTATGTGACTAACCCGGCTAACAACATTGGCTTGTTTGGTAAATACATGATTGATGCGAACACTGCTTACCGTGTCCGCTTTAACGTAGGTGTAGGTACACAAGTAGATAAAGCAGTAGTCAATAAGAATGAGGTAGCACCTGATGTTAACTATCCTGCTTTTACTGAAGACTTCAGAAAGACGAGCAGCCAGACAATTTTATTGGCCGCAGGTTATGAAAAACGCAGAGGTAAAAGCCGTGTACAAGGTGTTTATGGTGGTGAAGTGGTATTGGGCTATACCGGTGCCAAACAAACTTACGAGTATGGCAATGCCATGAGCATTGACTTTAATGCTCCAACTACTACCAACTTTGGTGGAAACATTCTTGGTGGTTCTGCTGCGGCAACCACTTCACGTGTAGTGGAGCAAAAGACAGGAGCTACTTACTATGCTGGCGTTCGCGGATTTATCGGTGTTGAATATTTCATCGGGCCACGCGTTTCTATTGGAGGTGAATTTGGTTACTCGGTAGCCTTCCGTTCAGCAAGCCGCACGTTGATGACTTCTGAGCGTTGGGATGCTAATTCCAATTCGGTAAAGCAAGTGAAGACAGATGTAGGTACACCAGGCAACTATTTCACATTCGTAGGTGCATCATTGGATAACCTTTCCGGTGCGATCAACCTTTTGTTCTATTTTTAGTAGTTTAGGTTTAGTTAGAATAAAAAGCTCTTCAGCGATGGAGGGCTTTTTTTTATGAATTTTTAATTGATATACTTTTTATAAAAGGGTTCATATCCTTTCATCCGGGCGATCGGGGCCAGTAGATTAAAAATTATTTTTTGCCATGCATAGGGCGGCTTCACTGTACGAAACACACTCTCAAAATAAGGAAGCATGACCGCCAGTTGAAGTAATGATGGCAAGCCTTCTGTATTCGTTTTGCCTTCGTTGGCAAGGCCAACCGTTGTTTCAAATAAGTATTCTGAATTCAAAGCGGGTGTTATTTTCCAGTTTACGATGGCAGGTTGATGCGAGTCATTCCACATGGAGTGGATCTCATTGGCTGGGATACGAAATTGATCTCCGGATTTATATACTTCGGTTTTTCCATTCCTGTTCACCGTCAATTCTCCTGATAAAATGGTAAACTCTTCCGATTGGTAAGGATGATAGTGTGGAGGAGGTTCTTTCAGATGTGCCTTATACGTGACCTCCATCTCCAGGAGTTCTCCTGCGGTGTCGCGGCTGGTTTGTATGAACTTGTATTGATGACCCGTGACCGAATTCATCATTAATTTTCCTGGATAGGCCATGTTTCCATTTTGGCTTTTGAAACGATGACTCAAGTAGAAGAGTTGATCGGAAATGGAATTATACCGTAGAAGAGGGGAATAAATAAGCAGCATTTTTTTAATTGTTCTTATATTCACGACATATGGCCTCACTCCGGACTTTCAGAAAAAAAATCAAGTACACGCTTCTTTACTTTTTGGTGAGGTTCCTGATTGCCATTGCCAATGGCGTATCGCGTTCGGCATGGCTGAAGTTTTGTGGAAGATTGGGTAAACTGACGTCTTATTTTGCAAAGAAGACCAAGCGAATTTCAATTGAAAACCTGACCATTGCTTTCGGCAAGGAGAAATCGAAGGCCGAGATCGAAGCTCTTGCAACGGAGATGTTTGTGCAATTGGGAAAAAATGTAGGCGATGTACTGAGAGCCACCTCCCAGGTGGATACCCTGGAGAAGCTGAATGAATTTGTGATCATGAAAGGATTTGAGAATTTTGAAGTAGCTGATCGCAAAGGAAAAGGCGTGGTGTTTGTCGCCTGTCATCTTGGAGCATTTGAGTTTCAGATCACGAGCATGGCCGTACGCGGACTGAATTTTATGGTGATTGGTACACCGCTAAAAGATAAACGGCTCAACGATCTGATGTGGAAGCACCGGAATAAAAATGGTACAAATTACGTTGAACGGGATAAAGCCACTTACCCCATGATGAAAACATTGAAAGCAGGTGGGTCGGTAGCCTTGCTGATTGATCAGGATACAAGAAAAGTAAAGAGCACCTTCGTTCATTTTTTTGGAAGATCTGCTTCCACGCCTATCGGAGCAGCATTAATGGCTTTGAAGACGGGTGCCGCGGTGCTTCCTGCCTTTAGTCACTTAGGTGATGATGGCATGCAGCACATTGAGATTCTTCCTGAGATTCCATTACACATCACGGGTAACGAAGAAGAAGATATTAATTACAATACACAGGTTTTTACTACAATCATTGAGCAGCGCATCCGCCAGTACCCGGCACAATGGATATGGATGCATGAGCGATGGAAAACCAGACCGGAAGAGGTGATGAATCAGTAAATGCGTTTCATCAACGCTCTTCTTGGTTATTTTTTGTGCCTGGCTTCATTTTTTACGTTCACGATTACATCAAGAAGACCATCTTTTTCTTTGTCACACGCCAATTCCCAGAACATGATACCATCCAGTTTATTGTCGATCGCGTATTGTGTCTTCAGTGCCATGGATTTTTTATCATCATAGGTGACATACAGCTTCTTCTCGGCATTATACAGATAAGGTGCCTTGGCCAACTCATCCCAGTAAAAAGTAAAACCGCTATTGGCATCAAAGCGGGTGTCGAAATTCTTAAAGTCAATAAACTCTTTGAATTTTCCGCTTTGATATAACCCATTATTAATGGAGGGAACCTCTTCCCACATTCTTCCATAGAAAGCGGCACCTAATACAAGTTTGCTAGCCGGAACGCCCTGTTTAATCAGGTATTGAATGGCATAGTCGGTTGATGCCGGTTGTTCAGCCGTAGAATACAACGGCGTGTGGTGCCCGGTACGGATCGAATATCCTCCCACTAGATCGTAAGTCATCATATTGACACGGTCGATTAGCGGGATAATTGCTTTCCAGTCTACCGATTCATCCAGAAACTTTTTTATACCGCCCGCAGCAAAACTGATTTCACTTTTTTTGCCCAGCGTAGTATGCAGTTCTTTAATGAGTGAGGTGAAATTATCTTTATCTTCTGCTTTGTAGGCATGCCCCGGGGGACCTTCTATGGCAGGATATTCCCAATCCAGATCAAGGCCATCGGTTTTAAAATACTGATTCGCTTTTAATACGGAAAGCGCAAACTCGTGTCTTGCCGATGCAGTAGAGAAGACATCCGAACAGGTTTCGCATCCACCCCAGCCACCTAGTGATAGGATCACTTTCAGAGCAGGGTTACGTTTCTTCAATGCTACCAGGTTCTTAATGGTGGACGAATCGCGCTTACTGCCGATGTCAAATTGATTTCCTTTCAAATGACCGAAAGAAAAAATGATATGTGTCAGTTTTTCTGCAGGAAGTTGTGCTGCTTGTTCAGGTCCGCCCGAGTAATAGGCGATTATTGTAATGCTTTTCTGCCGGGCATTGGTGGAGGTGAGAACAGACAGAAGGAAGAAGAGAAGGAGTAAGTGTTTCATGAGGAAAAATTATCTCCTCAATAACGCTTAAGATGTAATAACACACAACTGTCTTTAGAATTAAATTCAACTGTGAAAAACACACAGATCAATTGAGCTTAATGCAATCGAATTCCGTCCAGGTGATGGAGTAAATTTGGTTTTACAAGCTTCTTAATATGGTCGTGTCTTTTCAGATCGCAGCGTTTACTGCACATACTTATGTTGTTTCGGTCTGTGGGGACACAGACCGAGGTAATGGTGATGGAGTAAATTTGGTTTTAAAAGTTTCTTAATATGGTCGGTGTCTTTTCAGATCGCAGGGTTTACTGTACATACTTATGTTGTTTTGGTCTGAGAGGACACAGACCGGGGTAATGAGAATTTGGTTTTATGAACTTCTCAATGTGGTCTGTGTCTTTTCAGATCCCAGTATTCATTGTATATACTTATGTGTTTCGGTCTGCGGGGACACAGACCGAGGTAATGAGTAATTTTTTGATGAGTTAATAAGCAGCAGTGAAGCGCTTCTTAATGAATTTCTTGTTCTCTAACTCATCGATAACGGCAATGCTCAGGTCTTCTGCCGAATGAATACTCCTGTTTTCATCGTTGAATACGGGCTGATCCGTACCTAAACGGTATTTACCTGTGCGGCCGGTAGTGATGCCGGGATGCATTTCAATAGCAGGGCTGTAGAAGGTCCAATCCAGTTGGTCTTCTTTTTTAATGATGTTAAGATAGTCACGCGCGGCAGATGCTCCTTCCTTGTATTCGGCAGGGAATTGTGGTGTGTCAATCAGTTGTAATCCTGGCGCTATTTCCAGACTGCCAGCACCACCAATAATAAAGAAACGTTTTACTCCGCTCTCTTTCGTAGCTTGTTGTAGTGTTTCTGATGCTTTGATAAATTCACTGTAGATGTTAGGGTTAGTCCAGCCAGGGTTGTATGAACTCAATACAACATCGTGTCCCTTAACCAGGTCTTTGATTTCTTCTTTATTGAAGGCATCACCTTTTTTTACGGTAAGGTTGTCATTCTTTACCGTGATTTTTTCGGGGTGACGTACAATGGCCGTCACCTGGTGGCCACGCTGCAATGCTTCATTCAATAAAGCCGTTCCTACAAAACCTGATGCTCCAATTAATGCAATTTTCATAATGATTGGTTTTAATTAGTTGTTTAAAATTTATACTGTAATAAAAAATGTTTCAGTTTAGTTCAAAAAAAGGGAGAGTAGTTAGTAAAACTTTTTAGCGAAGTCGGCGAGCGTGGTTTTACCCAGGCGTTTGACCAATGCCTCTTCGGCATCAATAAACAGCGCATCAAGGTGTTGGTCGATTTGTTTCCCCACTAGACATTTTGGATTGGGTTTGTTCTTCTGATGTCCAAGCAAGGGAGCTTTTTGTACCGCCTTATAGATCTCAGCAAGCGAAATTTGTCTGGAGGGCTTGCCTAACGTAAAACCTCCGGCTTTCCCTTCCTTACTTTCCACCAGCCCGTGTTTTTTTAGGTTGGCAATCTCTTTCCTTACCAAAACGGGGTTGATGTTGATGCTGCCGGCCAGGTATTCCGATGACAGCAACTCGTCCTTTCCCTGATCCAGAAGGGTAAGGATGTGCAGTGAAATCGAAAAACGGCCGTTGCTCATTCTGTAATTTTATTTGTTACAGTACAAATCTAAAACCGCTATGGTTCCCGGCAATGAAAAAAATGAGTATGGCTTCATCCTGGTAATTAAAAGTACATAGGAGTGCGGAAATGAGAGAGGTTTTACGTTAGGCAAG
>QFQM01000229.1 GCA_003243255.1 Flavobacterium psychrophilum
CATGTAAATGAAGGTTACTTTACCTTTAAAAATGAAAAGATGTGGTTTGATAAGTTTACTGCAAATTATGGCCAGTCGGATTTTGCAATGAACGGTTATCTGCTCAATACCATCAATTATTTCCTTGAATCTAAAGGAACGCTGAGGGGTAACTTCAATGTGAAGTCTAAACTCATTAATGTAAATGAGTTCATGGCTTTGAAGGAGGGCGAAAATAAAGATGTTAAACCGGAAATTGCAGCTAAAAAAGAAGAGAACCCAAAAATGAGCGGGGTAGTGGTGCTGCCAACCAATCTTGATGTATCGCTTGTGGCTGATGCCAAAAAAGTAGCCTATACAGGTCTAACACTGAACAATCTTAAAGGGAAAGTAGGTATTGGTAAGGGGAAAATTTACCTTCAGAATACAACCTTTGATATTATTGACTGTAAAGTACGCATTGATGGTGGTTATGATGATGAATCGGCAACCGCAGCCAACTTTAATGTGCAGTTTCAGGCAAATGATTTTGATATCAGGAGAGCTTATAATGAGATACCATTATTTCATGAACTGGTTACAGCAGCCGAAGACATGAAAGGTATAGTGTCACTAAAATATACCCTTAAGGGAGATATTGATGGGAATATGAGCCCGATATATCCTTCGCTAAAAGGAGGAGGAACAATATTTGTACGCGATGTGCAGGTATCGGGCATGAAGCTTTTTGGAAGCATCAGTAAAAAAACAGGTTCTGAAGGATTGGATAATCCTAATGTAAAAGATATACAGATCAAATCAGAGATAAAAAATAATCTTATCAGGGTTGAGCCTTTTACGCTTAAGGTGGCAGGATTCAGGCCAACGATAAAGGGAACGACAAGCTTTGACGGCTTACTTGACTTAAGGATTCGCCTTGGGCTGCCTCCGGGAGGGCTTATAGGTGTGCCGATAGTAGTGACAGGGACGCATGAAAACCCAAAGGTTAAAGTGTTCAGTAAAACAGGCCAGGCGATAGAAGAAGCCAAATATGATGATAAGACCAATACGGTAATTAAAAAAGAAGAAAGGGCTGAACCTGAACCTGAAAAGAAAGCAGATTCCGAAAAGAAAGGATAAAAAGAAGCCCCGCATTGGCGGGGCTTTATTGTTTAAGCGTTGATAGCTTCAACTTTAATATCGTTGTCATTAAGCATGTCTTTTAGCATGTTCTCAATACCGCTCTTCAGGGTAAAGGTAGAAGAAGGGCATCCGCTGCATGCACCCTGTAAAACAACCTTAACACGTTTTTCGTTCTCATCATACGATTCGAAAGCAATGTTACCCCCGTCAGACTGTACTGCAGGTTTTACATATTCTTCAAGTATGTTGATAATGCGCTGTGAAGTAACATCAAGCGAGTCGAAATAAGCTTCCTGCTGTTTTTCGGCCTGAGGCATTTTTTGTATCAGTGACTCATCAATAACAGTACCTCCGTTTTCGATAAACTCCCTGATGTAAGTTCGTATCTCTCCGGTTATTTCGTCCCATTCGGTTACCGCATATTTAGTGATAGAGATATAGTTCTCGTCAATAAATACTTCTTTCACAAAAGGGAATTTAAATAATTCCTTAGCAAGAGGTGAAGCTGCCGTTTCGTCGATGTTTTTGAATTCTGCTGAAGTCTTGGTCAAAAGTTTGTTCGATACAAACTTAAGTACTGCCGGATTAGGCGTAGTTTCTACATATACTGTAGAAGGCTGTTTCTTTTTCGGCTCTTCTTCAATAACAATTTGCCCTCCTGTGTTTACAAAGTCTTCAATTTGTTTTGCTACTTCGTCCTGAACATCTTCCCATTCTACGATTGAATATTTTTCAATACCAACGAAGTTTCCAGAAATGTATACGGTTTTTACAAAAGGAAGGTAGAATAGTTTTTTTGCAAGAGGTGATTTTTCCGTCTCGTCAATATTTTTGAATTCATAATTATTGCTTTTTGCAATAAAGTCGCTGAACTCAAACTTCAGTATAGAAGGGTTTTGGGTGGGTTTTATTGTGATGCTTTCCATGTTGTCAAAAATTTTATGCAAAATTAGTGTAAAAAAATCTTAAAAACAGGGTAGGGTAAATTAGATTATAATTGTTTAGCACTTTGTTATGGATTGATGTTCAGTTATTAAAATTACAAGATTTCAATATTTTTGTGATTTTTTTAAATTTAACAAACAAACTATCACTGAATTTTTATATTTGGCTTTTTAAATTAACAATTTTCTACGGAAAATTTAACAGTTCGAGCATTATTTAAAACTCACTATATGAGAAAACATTTACTCACCCTATTGTTGTTTTTAGGAACATTTTTTTCCTACGCTCAGTCTACCTTATCTGTTTTCACGACCAATCCTGATAACAGTTATGTAGCCGGAGAAACACTTACATGGACGGTTATGATCACTAATAACGGGCCTCAGCCTGCTTATAACGTGAGAGCAACTTATGCGGTTCCTGCATTTTTATTCCCGCTTCCTCCCGGAGTGCCAAAATTTACATGGTATTTTGGGAATAATACAGGAGCATCAGGAACAAATCAGCCTATAAATAATGTAACTCCCGTAGTTGCTGTAGGTGAGACCATAACGTATACATTGTCTATAAAAGTGCCGAATGATTATACGGGTACCATACCTCAGGTTCAGGTTTCGTATACCAAAAGCGCCGATATAGAGGTGATTAATACAGACAATCAGCTTACATATACTCCCGGAACGCAGGTAGTATATACGGTGAGTGTTATAAATCATGGTCCGGAAGTTGCCGATCCTGTAAGTATAGCGATGCCTATACCTGCGGGAATTACTAATTTCTCATGGACGGGTTCAAACGGTTCTTCGGGAACCAATGTTGCATTAAATAATGCTATAGGATTAATGGCTGTAAATCAGGTTGTAACTTACACGGTTACACTTGATGTGCCTGCGTCCTATGTAGGCGCGCTTACAACACAGGCGACTGTTACAAGTCCTAATACGGTAGACCCGGTACCGGGATGTTCGCAATGTACAGATACTGATAATTCAGTTCAGGATGCCGATATAGTTGTTGTTAATACTAATAATCAAGCGACTTATGTTCCCGGTGCTTCGACAAGTTATACGGTTACAGTAACTAATAATGGGCCTGCGGCTGCTACCAATGTTGTAGTGAATAATGCTGTGCCGGCAGGTGTAACTAACTTCTCATGGTCGGGCAATGGTGTTCCTGTTACTGCTGGAGCATTGAATAATACTATTGGAAATATGGCAGTGGGGCAGGTGGTAACGTATACTGTTACATTTGATGTGCCTGCGGGTTATAATGCTGCTACACTTGTCAGTCAGACGGTGGTAACCAGCGACAGAGACCCTGATACAAATTGCCCTCAGTGTACCGATACAGACATCAGTACCGCTACAGGGGCAGATCTTGTTGTTGTAAATACAAACGGACAAACTACTTATACTCCGGGTACACAAACTACTTATACTATTACGGTAACTAATAATGGTCCGGCTGCAGCTACTAACGTAAATGTTTTTAACGCAATACCCGCGGGTTTAACACCTCCTCCTGGCGGTGGGCAATATTATGTGTGGACAGGTACCAACGGCTCTATAGGGGTTAATATTCCGGTGAACAATACTATCCCTACACTTCCGGCAGGTGTAACGGTAACTTACACGGTTGTTGTTCAGATTCCGGACACTTTTGAAGGTGATCTGGTGAGCCAGACAGTAGTTACAAGTAATAACGATCCTAATCCGGCTTGTACACAATGTCTGGATGTAGATACAAGTACAACGCCTACTGTAAACCTTGTGATTACAAATACGGATAATCAGGAAATTTATACTGCAGGATCTAACTCAGTGTATACGGTAACGCTAACCAATAATGGGCCTTATACGGCGTCAAATGTTGTAGTTACAAATCCGATCCCTGCAGGTATTACAGCTTTCTCATGGACAGGATCTAACGGTTCTTCGGGAACAAATACAGCTTTAAACAATACGATACCATCACTTGCTGCCGGACAAACGGTAACCTATACTATTACGTTAGGGGTTCCTGCAGGATTTACTGGTAATCTTTCAAGTACGGCTTCGGTAACCACAACAAGTACCGATCCTGTGCCGGCTGATAATTCAGCTACAGATATTGATAATGACGTGCTTTCAGCAGATATTGTTGTAAACAAAACACTTAATCAGGGTTCTGTTTATACAGCAGGTGCTAACCTTATTTACACTATCACGGTAAATAATCAGGGGCCTACAGTAGCAAGCACAATTACAGTAGATGACGCTATACCTGCAGGACTTGATGCAGCTGCATCAGTATGGACAGGAAGTAACGGGACTTCAGGTACAGGTAACCTGAGTGACATTATTGCTACCCTTGCTGTAGGTGAAACGGTTACCTATACCCTTACTATACCGGTGCCAAGCAATTATAATACGGCAGCAAGTATTACAAATACTGTTGTTGTTACAAGTGCTACACCGGATCCAAATCCTGCATGTACAGGTTGTACTCATACAGCTACACCAAATCCACAGGCTAATCTTGTAACATGGAAGACCAATGGACAGACTGAATATATTGCCGGAGAACAAACGGTATATACTATTGTTGTAACTAATGCCGGGCCAAGTGACGCGCATAATGTGACGGTGCTTGATGAAAAGCCTGTTAATATTATTTACATGTCATGGTTTGGTAATGGGGTAAGTGGTTCGGGTACAATAAATGACCTTATTCCTCTACTTCCTGCCGGGCAAAGTGTAGAGTATACTGTTACTATGAATGTTCAGCCGAATCACGCTACATTTATAGGGCCGCTTGAGAATGTGGTTGTAGTAGAAAGTGATACTCCTGATCCGTTTCCGGACTGTCCTGGCTGTATCGATACAGATACACCAAGGCCGGACTACGTAACCGTAGACCGATTTGCATATACTACAGAAGAACTGGTAATGGATGTACTTATTAATGTGGGATGTATAGATGTTAATGATATAGTTTCTTCCGCCGGAAATATAAATTCTAACGGAGCTACAGGCTATGGTATGGGTTATTTCAATAAAAATAATTCTAACTTCCCAATAAAGGATGGAGTGGTATTAAGGGCAGGTAATGCACAGTACTGTGAAGGCAAATTCGATATGCCTGGTGTACCTTGGAATCCAAGTTGGATTCCAAGTTCTACAGGTTCGGGCCTTGGAGATCCGGATTTGCAGTTTTTGAGCCAGAATGTTATCGGTAATCCCGGAACAATGATGGATGTTAGTTACCTGCAATTTGACTTTGTGCCCTTATCCGATGAATTTAGCTTTGATTTCCTTTTTGCGGCTAACGAATATGGTAATTTTCAATGTCAATGGTTTGATGTATTTGGATTCCTTTTAAAGAATCTGGATAATCCAAGCCCAATAATACCGGGAGCTCCTTTCGATCAGAATTTAGCTGTAGTGCCTGGAACAACAACACCAATATCGGTGTCAACGATAAGGGATCAGGCTTACAATAATACTTGTCCATCTGTAAACCCGCAATGGTTTGGTCAGTATAATGCACCACCGCAAGGGAATCCTGCTAACTCTGCCATAAACATGAGAGGGCAGACCAAAGTAATGACGGCTTCGGCTACGGTAGTTCCCGGAGATGAATACAGGATTAAGCTTGCTGTAGGCGATTATAACGATATGCAATTTGATACCGCTGTATTTATTGCCGGTGGTTCATTTAACCTTGGGCAACCTACACTTCCTGAAGATTTTCTTGTAACTCCTAATGCTGGGTATGGAGAGAATTTTGCTTTGTGCGTGGGCGATGAGTTTATTCTTGAGCCTACATTTAATAGTAATACAAACTTTATTTTGCGTTGGAAAAAAGATGGTGTGTTGCTTACCGATGGAGCAGGTGTACCCCTGTCCGGAGATAGTATAACAGTTACTGAGCCTGGGGTGTATTCACTTTTAGCTGCTTTTCCTGCAGACCCTTCTTGTTTTATTGAAAGCAGCGTAAGGATAGAGTTTTATCCGGATGCGGAGATTACCGACCCGGAAGATCTTCATGAATGTGGTGATCCGCTTGGAACGCATGCGTTTGATCTTCATGATAATGATGCTGTTATGATGCAGACAATTGCTGATCCATATGAATATGAAATTGAATATTATCATTCTATGCAGGAGATAGAAGAAGGTTACCCGATGATTGGCTATGATCCTGCGGTAGGATATATTGGATATGATGGGGAGGTGATTTATGCAAGAGTAATTGGTTTTTCTATACCATGTGAGACTATACGAACTTTTGAATTAAGAATTCACGATTGTGAGATTGAAATGGATCCATTGACAGTTCACATCTGTGAGCCGGCTCCTTATGATGGGGAAGTTATAGTTGATCTTACTTCTTATATTGATGAGATGACAGTTGTAGACCCTATACCTGCATCATATGTGTATACTTTCCATAATAATCAGGCTGATGCCAATTCAGGTGATAATCCTATTGCTGATCCAACGGTGTATTCAACAAGTACTGAAACAGTTTGGGTAAGAGTTATAGACTCTGGTGCAACAGGAGACGTTGAGCCTAAAGGTGTTGAAGCGTTATCATTTGTAATAGATCCACAACCTGTAGTAGGTACTTATACTGATGTATTTGCATGTGATTCATACACGCTTACACCGGCAACTGTAGGTAATTATTATACCGGTCCGGGCGGAACAGGTACTCAAATTAATCCTGCTGTTCCATTGACAACTTCACAAACTGTTTATGTATATGCAGTATCAGGTACAGCTCCTGATACCTGTAC
>QFQM01000230.1 GCA_003243255.1 Flavobacterium psychrophilum
CAATTTTCAAAAGCCTCACGTATGGTTACGCTACAAGCTGAAAAATGATTCGGAGTTGCCTCATACCATCACTTTTTCTGCGCAAAGGCCCAGAGAGGATGTATATGTGCTTAAAAACGGAAAAGTGCAGCATTATCTTATAGGCGATATGGTTCCATGGAGTCAGAGAAAAGGGCTGAAACAATTGTCGGAGATTATTTATACGCTAAAACCGGGAGAAGAAATAAAGGTATACAGTGATTTGGGACAAATGACATTTATGTCAGGTCTTTCTCCTGAAATAGGTGATTATCTGAAAGTAGTAGATTACCATTATCTCAAAAATCACAATTTTACAACTGATGACGTAATTTCGTTTGGCTTTTTTGGCTTCATCATTTTTGCCGTTATATTTAATTTCTTCTTTTACTATGTAAACAGGGAAAGAGTGTATCTGGTTTATTCGATCACACTACTTACATCAGCGTTATTGCTGGCACAAACTGTTTTCTCATCGCTTGTATTTGACGAATTAAGAGGAGGGTATCCTGCTTTTGTAGCCTTTACTATTACCTGCTTTATAATAATGCTTATCCAGACTACGCGTTATTTTTTCAGGGTAAGCATTCATTTTCCTGCATGGGATAGATTTTTGGTGTATTCCTCATATACCATTGGAATCACGGGTGTACTTATTTTTATAGCTTACCAGCTGAAACTTATTGTATTCCTGTTTGTAATAATAGGTGTTATGTCGCTGGTAATATTTGCGTTTTTTATTGCTGCAATTGTTATGATCATTTCGCTGCTGCGTAAAAAAGATAAGGAGGCACGTCTTTTTGTAATTGCAGCTATACCATTTATGGTTAGTCCTGTATTTTCGGCCTTACTTCCTTTTGACTGGGTAATAACTACCTTTGGTATGTGGACCATATTAGTGCTTTCGTGGGGAATGTTTGCCAGATTCAAATCACTCCAGATTGCCAATGCAAGGGCTGCCCTTGAGAAGGAAGAAGAAAGGAACAAACTTATCGCTGCCCAGAAAGAAGAGTTGCAAAGAGAAGTGAACGAACGTACTGCCGAACTCAGAAAGTCGCTGGAAGACCTTAAACAGACGCAGAACCAGCTTATACAATCAGAAAAAATGGCTTCTTTAGGAGAACTCACCGCAGGGATTGCACACGAAATTCAAAACCCGTTGAATTTTGTAAATAACTTCAGCGATGTGAGTGTCGAACTTTTGGAAGAGATGGAAGAAGAACTGCAAAAAGGTGATACTGATGAAGCATTGGCCATAGCAGGAGATATAAAACAAAATCTCGAAAAAATTGCGCATCATGGGCGCAGGGCCGATGGTATTGTAAAAGGTATGTTGCAACACAGCAGGGCCTCGTCAGGACAAAAGGAGCCGGCAGATATCAATACGCTGGCAGATGAATACCTTCGCCTGGCATATCACGGGCTTCGTGCCAAAGACAAGAGCTTTAATGCTAAGATGGTAACTGAATTTGATGAGAACCTGCCAAAGGTTGCTATTGTTGGGCAGGATGTAGGACGTGTTTTGCTTAATATGTTTACCAATGCGTTTTATGCGACACAGCAAAAGCAAAAAACGTCCGATAAAGACTTTATGCCTACGCTTACGGTATCTACAACTCAGGATGATAATAATATAATTATAAGGATCAAAGACAATGGTACCGGAATTCCGGATGATATTCGTGATAAGATACTTCAGCCTTTCTTTACGACAAAACCTACGGGTGAGGGGACAGGTCTGGGACTTTCGCTTAGCTATGATATTATAGTTAAAGGACATGGGGGAAGCATAGATATAAACTCTGAAGAGGGGGAATTCTCTGAATTTATCATCAGGCTAAAAAAAGACTGATGATTGATTGTTTAATAAAATAGTACATTAGCATATGCCTGATAAGGACATGCGACAATAATATAACAACATGAAAATACTTGTAGTAGATGATGAAGCCGATGTGCAGTCTCTTTTTTTACAGCGTTTCAGGAAAGAAATAAAAAATGGGGAAGTAGATTTTGACTTTGCCCTTTCGGGAGAAGAAGCGCTCGAATACCTGCACGAAAAACACAACGAAGTTGTGCTTATTCTTTCAGATATTAATATGCCCGGAATGAGTGGTATACAACTACTGGGCACTATAAGAAAGAATTATCATCATCCGTCTCCTGTAGTAATGATGGTTACAGCCTATGGTGACGATGAAAATTATAACCAGGCGATGGATAACGGGGCCGACGATTTTTTGACAAAGCCCCTCGATTTTACACTTTTAAAAGAAAAATTAAAAAACTTACCACACCATGACTAAGATACTCGTCGTAGACGATGAAGCCGATTTAGAGATACTGGTAAAACAAAAGTTTCGTAAAAAAATACGCGAAAACATCTATGAGTTTGTTTTTGCGCAAAACGGGGAGGAGGCACTTGTTAAAATAGGTGAGCATCCTGATCTTTCTGTGGTATTGAGTGATATCAATATGCCGGTAATGGATGGCTTGACCCTGCTTACAAGACTTGCAGAGCTGAATCCTGTGCTTAAAGCTGTAGTGGTATCGGCCTATGGCGATATGCAGAACATACGTACCGCAATGAACCGCGGGGCCTTTGATTTTGTAGTGAAACCGGTAGATTTTGAAGACCTGGAACTTACAATTGAAAAAACAGCAGGATATGTTAGGCAAATGCAGGAAACGCTACAGGCCATTAAAGAAAATAATATCCTTAAAATGTATGTAGATGAAAATGTGCTAAATTTTATGGCACATAAGGAGTTTGAAAATACGTTGCTTAAAAACGAAATACTCGACGCTACAGTTATGTTTGTAGATGTTTGCGGATTTACATCGATAACAGAGAGAGCTCCCGCTAATGAAGTGGTTAACCTGCTGAATGGTATCTTTGATAAAATTGTGAGTGAAGTTATTGGTCAAAATGGGCATGTTGATAAATTTATGGGCGATGCTGTCATGGCGGTGTTCAGGGGAGATTACCACCTGGATCGTGCAATAGACGCAGCACTTGCAATACGTGCTCATATTGAAAAAGCTGAAGCTGTTGCATTGGGAGGGATATCTTATAAGCCACAAATTTCCATTGGTATAAACAGCGGCGAAATGGTGTCGGGCAATATAGGTTCTGCATCACTAAAACGTCTTGACTATACTGTAATTGGCGATGTTGTAAATCTTGCCCAGCGATTGCAGGGTGTGGCAAAACCGGGACAGATACTTATAACCGAAGAGGTTTATAAAAAAGCAAAAGAATCATTCAGCTGCAATCCGGTTGGAGAATTTACATTAAAGAATAAAGCCAACCCGGTAGCAACATATGAGGTTGTTGAATAAATAAAAAACTTTATGTTTTTTTAATAATTCACTACTTTTACGCCTCAACAAACAAACTATAATGGATTTTCAAAATACGCGCGAATACGCACAACAGCTTGACGCTAAAGACAAGCTGGCTAAATACAGGGACGAGTTTCATTTTCCTCATGTAAATGGTAAGCAGGTTGTATACTTTACAGGAAACTCTCTTGGGCTTCAGCCTAAAAGAACAAAGGCTTACGTTGACGAAATTATGGACGACTGGGCTAAATTAGCAGTAGAAGGCCACTTCTATGCCGATAAGCCATGGTGGGATTACCACGAGCGTTTTGCGGCTCCGCTTAGTAAAGTGGTTGGCGCATTACCGTCAGAGGTTACCGTAATGAACACCCTTACGATCAACCTGCACCTGATGATGGTTTCTTTTTACCGTCCTACAGCTAAGAGGTTCAAGATCATTTGTGAGGAGAAAGCCTTTCCAAGCGATCAGTACATGATCAAAAGCCAGGTGAAATTCCATGGGCTTGAGCCTGAAGATGCTATCGTAGAACTGAAAAGAAGGCCGGGAGAGCACAATATCCGTCTGGAAGATGTTCTTGCAAGGATCAGTGAAGTAGGCGACGAGCTTGCGCTTGTACTTATAGGTGGTGTAAACTACTATACAGGACAGGTGTTTGACATGAAAACAATTACCAAAGCAGGTCAGGATGCCGGAGCCTATGTAGGTTGGGACCTTGCACACGCTGCGGGCAATATACACCTTGAACTGCACGACTGGAATGTAGACTTCGCCGCATGGTGCAGTTATAAATATATGAATTCGGGGCCGGGTAATGCGTCCGGGGCATTCGTTCACGAGATGCACCACAACGATATGGACCTGAACCGCTTTGCCGGATGGTGGGGTCATAACAAAGAACGCCGTTTCCTTATGGAGCCTAATTTTGACCCAATCCGTGGGGCAAACGGATGGCAGGTAAGCTGTCTTCCGGTAATTGCATTGGCGCCATACCTGGCATCGGTTGAGATGTTTGATGAGGTTGGTATGCCTGCTCTTATCCAGAAGCGCGACCTTATTACATCTTACCTTGAATTTGTCCTTCATGAAATTGATAAAGAAGTTAATGGTAACTTCGAGATCATTACACCAAGTGAACCGGAACAGAGGGCATCTCAGCTGTCGGTATTCCTTCATGGTGAAGGAAGATCACTGTTTGAGTACTTAATGAAAAACGGTGTGATAACCGACTGGCGTGAGCCAAATGTTATCCGACTTGCTCCGGTACCATTGTACTGTTCTTTTGAAGATATGTACGAATTCGGGCAGGTTTTGAAAGCAGGAATCTTATCGCACAAAAAATAATTTTACAAGGGAGCATCTGCTCCCTTTGTTTTTACGTATATTTTAGTATGTTTGTGAATAAATATTTAAATATTAAATAAATACGTATGAAGGGAGCTTTATTGAGAGGGTTGAAATTTATGTTTGCCCTGGTATTGCTGGTTACGGCATCGTGCAGCGGAGATGGTGACAATGAAGCACAACAGCTTGCAGGTATTATAGATATGAGATATAAAGTTGTGGTTGACAGGTCGGTTATCGCAAAGATTACCTATAAAGATCCAACAGGAGCTATGATAGTTGCCGATGAAGAGTACAAATCGATATTGGGTTTCCAGCATGACCAGACCGTAGAAATGCCTTTTAAAGCTCAGATGGATGTTAACTTTACGGGTACAGCCGGAGTAGATGTATACTACGACCTGTACATTTACCTTGATGGTATGGAAGCGCGCCATCAGCAGGGGCTTGTGCCGCCTAATGGCTCGGCATCGATAACCTATGATTTTAATCCGGAATAAATTTTACTGACATAAACGAGAGGGGAAGCGATAGCTTCCTTTTTATTTCATATAAACATAGAATGCGCGGTCTTTTCCTTATTTTGCAGCCTTAAACCTGTTTATGGAAATTCTCACGATTCTGATCTTTGTGCTTTTAGGAGGACTGTTTGCCTGGGGCCTGCTGTATTTTATAGCCAGGGATATTATCGAACCGGCATATATACTTATTTTCAACAGGCCTTTGTATGTACATTTTTATCTTTTCCCGAAAGAGCTGTCCCATGATGGGGGTGCTATTCTGGAAAAGTATTTCAGCTTTTACCGTAATCTTTCTGAACAACGCAAAAAATACTTTCGACACAGGATATGGACGTTTATAGACAAGTATACGTTTGTAGGCAGGGAAGGGATCGAAGTTACAGAGGAAATGAAAGTAAAGATTGCTGCTACTTCTGTTATGCTCAGCTTTGGGATGCGCAGATACCTGCCCGATCTTTTTGATGTAATTATAGTATATCCCGATGTATTTGAATCGCAAAACGGCGATTATCATAAAGGCGAATTCAATCCTGCGGTGCGCGCCATTGTTTTTTCGTGGAAGCATTTTCAGGAAGGGATAGCTTTTGATAACGATAACCTCAACCTTGGCCTTCATGAGTTTGCGCATGTACTTCATTTTTGTGCCCTTGCCAAAAGAAGAGGAGGCGCTTCGCTTACCATTTATAAGGATATGTTTGAGGAAATCAGGAGATTTTCGGCAAACACAGATAACAGGGATAAAATTATGAATTCAGGATACCTCAGGGATTATGCCTTTACCAACCAGCATGAGTTTATGGCGGTGGTATTTGAGAATTTTTTTGAGTCACCCCGTGAATTCAGGCAAAGGCTGCCTGAATTGTATGAGATGGTAAAAAAGATGATTAATTATAACGAATAGTTTTCAGTCGCAGTCCAGTTTACAGTGATTATGCAAGCCAAAACTGCTTACTGAGACTGCGACTGAAAACTATTTACTGCAGCTTCTCGCGAATGTTCTTAAGCTGATGGTTATGCCTTATGGTATGATAGGTTACAAAGTAAAGTGTTTCCAGTTTGGTAATACCATTTAGCGGATGTCCTTCAGGTAATGGAGCCATTTCTTCCAGTTTAGACTTCTTTGCAGCTTCAGTCATTTTATCTTTGGTACTTTCGAGTGAATTTTTCAATTCGGTTTTGTCATAATGCTTGTCTTCCGGGTATATAAAATCAGGCGATTTCATTTTGTGTTCAAAGTTCATGAATATTTCCTTCAGCCATTGGGCTTTCTCTTCCGGATTTCTGTCGGCTTTGGGTGCATGGGCATAGAGCAGTTCATCCATTCCTTTTTGGGATTTATAAAGATGTTCGCCCACTTGGGCTGCTGTCCAGCTGCCCTCAAAAGGGACTTTATTCATATCTTCTTCACTGAAAGAAGAAAGAAGCTGCAAGGTTTCACCCAATGCAGCATCTAATTGATTGATGATTTCTTTTGACATAACATTCATTTTTTGATTGATAATTTGATGTTTTTATTTTAAAATCTCAGTTTTCAATAATTTTGAACACTGAACACTGAACACTGAACACTGACCACTGAC
>QFQM01000231.1 GCA_003243255.1 Flavobacterium psychrophilum
TGAACTCTATTCAGGAAATTGTAAAATATTTAAAGCAAAAAGGCGAAAGAATGTCCCCATTATATGAATCAGATGTTGATTCAATTGAAAAAGAATGCAATGTTAAATTGCCAGGGGCCTACAAAGAGTTTTTATTATATATGGGCAGGGGAGCAGGGAGGTATATGATCGGGTCAGATGTATTCTATGATAAGATGCTGCATCTGCAGTTTTGGGCTGAGGAGTTAGCAAAAGAAAACAATTTACAACCATTACCTCCAGGAAGTTTTACTTTTTGGATGCATCAGGGATATAGAGCAGCTTATTTTATGACAGGAGATGGAGAAGATCCTGCGGTTTACTTTTATTCTGAAGAAAAAGGGATTGATGGTTTTAAGATAATAACAAATTCTTTAACTGATTTTTTTCTGTATCAATTAAAGGTGTCATTTTGTGAAGATGAATTTGATCTACCCAACATCCGGTGAGGAGTTTCTTTTTTTATCGAAACAGACTCCATGGATCCTCGCAGTAGTCACCTGTTGTGGTAGTATACTAAAGTGTTCTGGAAAGATTTTAAATTCGAACGAATAAACCTGGATCAAGATGGGCAATCAGTCTTTAGATAATTATGGTGAGTCGATTCTCAATCATTACACTTCGGTATGGAATAATGAGCCTGAAATATATTTATGGGATAAAGGGCCTGTTGAAAAATTGCCATTCAATTTCAGGATACTCGAATTTGCACCCAATCAAAACAGAAATATGTGGACATACGCGACGAGTTGCATGTCTCAGCCTGACGACGATCTGCCCATCGAGACGCATATTTTCTCGTCGAAAAAAGATATTCAAATTGTCGAGCTGTTAACTACTCTTGCTTACTATCATCGGAATACAAGAAGAATAGGATTGAATCACTCTGTAAACTTTGGAAAGTCGTGGCAAGAAAGCTCTTTGTGCCATTATGGCCTTGTTTCTTTGCCCTACCTGGATGGACCGGACCTGGAAGACTTTCGTTTTCAGAATAAGATTGTTAAGTTTTACTGATTAATACCTGTCACAAAAGAAGAAAGGGATTTCAAAGAGAAATATGGAACTGAAGCATTGGAAGAGAAGTTTGATGAAGGATTAAATTATATTGATCCACTACGTAAAAGCCTGGTATAATGAACAAACCTCAAACAGCTGACATTGAGAAGCAATTTATTGGCAAACAAATTGAAGTGTGCAGGCTTTATAATGCCCCATATATAGCATCTCCTTTTGATAAAATTGCAGGAATTGCAAGACGAAGCTTCGATGATAAAACAAATATGCCCATCAACGGGTTAAGGCTCCCTGTTGAAAATGAACAATCGGCTAATTGGTATATATGGGCAGGGGAGTATAGCGAAGCAGATGATTTCTTTGAGCCGGTCCACCTTTACCATTTAATTGATTTTTGTCCTAATGCATTAAAGTTCTTAGGACTTGCTCCAGGTTGGAGGTTTTTATTTGATGATAAAGGGTATGAGGATGTGTGGCATGACGAGCAATTACTAAACACTTAGGAAGGTGTTTGCCAATATAAAAAAGAGTATAGCATCAGGGAGAGAATGTATAACAAGGATAGGTCATATTTACAATATTGGAACGATGAAGCTATTGAGCTACAAAGCTAAAGATATTAAAAATCTTATTGCGCTACAGTTGGGCCCTAAGATGAATCAGGCGAGTTTCTTTCATAAGAAAACAAATAATGAGTTTGTGTATACAGGAGTTGAATATGATTACATATTCAATATGCTCCTCACTCAATGGAGTGATCATTACTCTCTTGATGTTCGGCTGTGGATACGACAAAAGAAGGTTGAGAAATTATTGCAGTCAATATTGGGAAAGAGGCATGATGTGACTATAGGAAATACCATTGAAAGGATTTTTTTCAGCCCTGATGGCAGGGAAGTTAAAAACGGTAGCCTTGGAATTCTTCTAATTCAAGATCAAGACATTGAAGCTGCTGTCGAAACGTTAGATCGTTATTTTGACACAATTGCAATGCTATATTTTAATAGATATGATAATCTTGAAGCAATTAATGATATAATCAATAATCCTCCATTTGATTATTCTCCAGCACATGTTGGAGGTGGATTAGCAGATAGATGCATGCGAGGGTTAATAATAGCTAAGCTCCAAAATAACCCCCAATATAACGACTTGGGTATAATTTATGATGAAGCCATAAAAAAAACGATGAGCGCAGATTCAATAGACAAATATCGTAAAGTAAAAGAATGCCTGGGGTAGTGCGGTAGTGTACCGATTAGTGCCTGCAAAGTTTTAAAATATGTAAGGGAGTTGATGTAAAAGTCAACTCTTTTTGTTTGTAGCAACTTACAAGGAGTTAAGGCAAAGTGTATTAAAAACACAAATAGGCATTCGGAATCGACTTATTATACCATTCCTTTGAAATTAGCCACCAATCAGCGTTTTCATGAATAGTACCAAAAGTGGTCACGAAAGCGCCCCTTCTTGCTCACAACTTATACACAAAATAGGTTTTTTAAAAAAGAGTAACCATGTAATGAGAAGACCACCAGTTGCCCAAATAGCATCTGAAAGAAGATTAACAACGATGTTGTAAAGGGTCTCCATTGATCAGCTAATATACAAATCATTTGTAATTCAAGTTTCTTTTTGTTGTCAACCAATTAAGGGAAGCAGTGATGTTTCACTTTTTTCATTTAAAACAGAATCAAAAGGTGAGGATTTACAGGATGCTTTGGCTAAATACCACCCTTTGGGTAAATGGAAAAATCGCCTTAAAACCTTACTTTTATGGAACAAATTGAAAGAGTTATGACAAATATAGCAATTCGCAAAAAACTGATGACTTATCTGGCTGATGCAGATGATAAGAAGGTTAAGGCAATCTATACGCTTTTTGAAGATGAAATTAATCAGGAAGAGAGTTTTAAGCTGACAGAAGAACACGTGAAAATTCTTGATGAAAGAAGGGCAAAGCATTTGAGTGGAAAGGACAAGTCTTCATCATGGCAGGAGGTACACGATAGAGTAAGAAGAAAAAGAAAGTCCTAATGATGTACACCATAAGTGTTAAGCCGGGAGCAGAAGAAGATATTGAAGCAGCGTATAACTGGTATGAAGATCAGAAAGAAGGATTGGGAGAAGAATTTCTAAAAGAGTTGGTTGAATATTACAAGAAGTTAGAGAACCTTCCTACTGCTTTTCATAAGATCAAAAGAAATTACAGACAGGTTGCATTGAAAAGGTTTCCCTACGTAATAGTGTTTGAAATACTGAAAAAAGAAGTAGTCGTATATGCTGTATTCCATACCAGTCGTAGCCCTAAAAACAAACTAAGAAAAAGATAATTTTATCTTTATTTGTTGCATATAAATACTTTCACAAAGCAGGGTTAATAGCTCTGCTTTTTTATTTTTGATGGATAGAAATTGATGCAAATAAGATTTGCTTCGATCTTTCAATCGATTTAGAATTAAATAAGAGCTTGAAAATTGTTTTTAAAGACGAAAATCAAGAGCTGGCAATAGATAAAGATTCCACCTTTCAGAATTTAAAATATGTAAATGGGTTGACCGTCGTCATGGCCATTGTACAATGCACCGCCATAACCTGTGCTGGAATAAGTGATCCTGTTGCCCGTCCAGGAGAACCCGGTATAGTTTGGTAAATAGCCGTTGCCGGATACCGTGTCATAAAATATCACCGTCAGCATTCCCGACAATTTGCCGGCAGCGTCATACCTGAAGAGGTAAGTGGGCTTTACCCTCTTCAGGGATGCAGGCGGTGAGATAGACTCCGGATTCCCCTGGGCATTGTACTTACAGTAAAGCATGTTGGTGTCGGGCGTAGCATAGCCATAGGAAGTCAGCTTATGGAAGTTGGCTGAGTTTCTTTTGGATCACCTGTTGCTCTGCAGGTGTTTTGGCCAGCAGGAGTGCCTGTTGCAAATGTTGCTGTGCTTTGTGCGGATCGATGCCTGTGTATAGTTCACCCAGCAGCAGGTAATAGAAGTGATTGCCGGTCAGCTGCAGTTTTTCCGCTTCCGATATTGCAGTGGCCTTGCCATTGGCTTTGGCCAGGGCATAGGTCCTGTTGAGGGCGGCAACAGGCGAGTATTCCATTTGCAACAGGTGATTGTACAATTGCAGGATGCTTTCCCATTTTTCAGGGGTGTCGTGTGGTTGTGTATTCCAGTAAGCAATGCCCGCTTCGAGGTGATAGCGCGATAGTGTTCGCCCGGTGCTGGCGCAGCGCAGGAAGTAACCGCCTTTACTGATGAGATCGGTATTCCACAGGCTGGCATCCTGCTCACCGTATAAGATCAATTCACCGGCAGCATTGGTGCGGGCCTCCAGCCGCGAAGCATGAAAGCACATGAGTGCCAGCAAGGCATTTACCGAAGGGGTATTGGTATGGGGATCCTCCACCAGCATGGTACAGAGCCGCATGGCCTCAAAGCAAAGTTCCTTGCGTATGGTGGCCACCTGACTCACAGAATAGTATCCTTCGTTGAACAACAGGTAGATCGTTTTTAGCACAGTAGCCAACCGGCTGTCGATATCGGCAGGAGCGGGCAATGCTATCCGGATATTCTCTGCGCGCAGTTTTTCCTTAGCCCGCATCAGACGTTTGTTGATCGTTTCTCTGTTGGAAAGGAATGCATCAGCTATTTCCCCGATGCCAAAGCCGCACAGGATGCGCAGCGACAAACCGATTTGTGCTTCCACCGGAATGGCAGGATGACAAATAGCAAACATCATCTGCAGCTGGCTGTCGATGATGTTTTGCGTTGATAAGTCTATATCGTATGGATCTGCCTGCGGTGTGGTGTGGCTGATGATGGGCGCCACCTTGTTGTCGAACACGGCGTTGCGCTGCAGGAAATTTTTCGCCTTGTTCTTCGCCACCTCGTACAGCCAGGCCACCGGGTTTTGCGGAATGCCTTTGACGCCCCAGGTTTGTGCGGCCGTGAGGAAGGTATCGCTGGCCAGGTCTTCGGCGGTTTCTATTTGCTCAAAGCCGAAACGCTTGCACAGGACCGACACGATCTTGCGGTACTCATCCCTGAACAGGTGTGGTATCAGTTCGCCGTGCTCCATACCGGCTTAACGGGTATTGCCTTTACCCATTACTTTTCTTACTTCCACGCTGTTGCCTTCGCCTTTCAGTATAGGGCAGGCCCTGGCCATCGACACGGCTTCGTCGAAGCTTTCTGCTTTTACGATAATGAAGCCAGCGATCGATTCTTTGATCTCTGCGTAAGGGTCATCGGTGATCACATCATTTGGCCTGATCACTTTGCCTTCGGTAGAGAGGCCCGTGCCGCCGCCAAACTTGTTTTGTGCAGCAATGCCGCCTACCCAGTCCTGGTATTGCTTCATATATACCTGTAATTGTTCAGGCGAAGGCTGTTTGTCTTTGGTGATGAGATCCAGCCGCATTAAGATCAGATATTCATCCATGTTGTTGTTTTTGGAAGTACACAAATGTAATTTACTTTTTCATCGGCCGGTAGGAGAGTAGCACTACGCCGCTGCTGAAAACACGGTGACTGATGAGTTCAAGATCCAGCTTGTGGGTCAGGCCGCTTAGTACAGTGGAGCCGCTACCCAACGCCACCGGATCGATCATGAACTGGAATTGATCTACAAGGCCAGCTGCTGTCAACTGGGTTAAAATGCTGCCGCTGCCCAATATGGTCATGTCTTTGGGATACTCTTTCTTCAGCTTTTTCACTTCGGCGGCTATATTATCGCTGATGATACGCGTGTTGTTCCAGTCTGCTTTTTGCAGCGTGCGGGAGAACACGATCTTTTCAGACCGGTTCATGCCTTTGGCTACTTCCGGCATTGTTTGCTCCGCCTGCGGCGTGGGCCAGAAGCCGGCCATCATTTCATAAGTAATGCGGCCAAACAGCAGGATGCTATCGGATTGAGCGCCTGCTGCGGCGAAATCACTTTCTTCGCCTCCATGACGATGCCAGCTGATGTCGTTGTTATCTCCTTTGTAAAAACCATTGAGCGTCAGGAACTGGAAGGATGTTAATTTACCCATTGTTATATGTTTTATACTATAACAAGTGAGGCATCTGCGATTGGACAGGCCGGGACATATTTTTTCAGGCGCTTATTACTGAGCCGTCAACACTGTAGGTGAGCCGGGAAAGGCGGGTGTTGGATTGTCTTCGGCAGTAATAAATATGCGGATGGGCTTGTACACGCTAACGGCATCCAAAGATCCACTGTATTTGCGGGTAAAAAAGCCTTTGGTGCTTTTAAGTTGACCGAGGTTCCTGGCCCTTTCATTTTCGGTGACCAGCCAGGCTATGTATACTTTTTTAGGCGGCGTGAGCCTGTCGGGCGGCGCCAGGTGGGTAACCTTGACGCTGATAGCATAATTACCGTTATTATCTTTTTTGATCTTCACCCTGCCTTCTGCTGTGGGTACGACTGTAGATGTTTGAAAGGCCATTTTCTTTGCGCAGGACGGATGAAAATCCGTCTCGTCTTTATTTAATGGCCGATAGCAGTATAAGCACTTTCCCATTTTCAATTTTCTTCAGGCAAAACAGACACACAACCGATACAATCTTTACATAAAGTGAGCAACAGGCCAAACCGGTCTTTGGGGTTAATTTTCCAATTGTCCACAGCGATATCCAACAGCCAACCTTCGGGAATCAGTCCGTCAAAAAAAGGAAACAGCATTTTGCTTTCATAGGGCCGCTTTTGTACCGGGAGCGTAAGACTGACAGGCTTGGCCAGGGCATCGTCCGA
>QFQM01000232.1 GCA_003243255.1 Flavobacterium psychrophilum
AAGACAGGTGTTTACTTTTGAGCCAGGACTTAACCTTACTATCAAAACAAGGCGTACCCAATATTCATGGGCTGAATTCAAATTATCGGGTGGATATACGCGCCTGAATCGTATATATGCAGGTGAACGAAAAGATAGTATTACTCTTAATGGTACGTTGCGTATCCGGGTATTCGGTGATATCTGGATACCCCTGGAAATCAAATATGATCCCAGGAAGGGTAATCTGTTCGGGTTCCTGAATATACGCGCAAACTTTAAGGCTATTAAGGATATGACAAGTGGAAAGAAATCCTAACCAGGAGGATAAATTTAAAATAATAGAAAGAACGCCGGCAATTCCAATGCGGCGCTCTTTCTGGTTATTGTTGGTAAGGACAAACAGGTTATCAATTCATCAGGCCGGAAACTGATTGAAACAGTTCAGCTTTGGTGAATGGTTTTTTGAGGAAAGCGTCTGCGCCATTTTCCATCGCTACATCTTTAGCTGCTACATCAACGCCTGAGATCATAATGACCTTGGTGGTGGGGTGTTGCTTTTTGATGGAGCTGATGAAGTCGATACCGTAGCCATCCGGCAGACGGTTATCGAGCAGGATCATAGAGGGTTCTTCCTGTAGAAGATATTCCTCAGCTTTTGCCAATGTGGGGACGTGGTCTACTTCCATGTCTTTTCCATCCAGTAATATATTCAGCAACAGGCAGAGATCGCCTTCGTCTTCGATAATCAATACTTTGCGGGTCGTGGCTTTAGTGGTGTTTGTTTTCATATCTGCGTGTTTTGGTGTGACGCAGTAGGCTATTAAAAACCCGTGCCAGCGACGTATGGTGGAAATTTTCAATGTGAGTGTGGAATTATATATTATCTCCGGCATGCGACACCCACTCTGGCGCTTTGTTAATCGTTTGCCGTAAAAGTAAGTTCAATTGCGCAGTATGATGTTGCACGTGCCGCATGTTATAGAATAATATATCCAGTACGGAACTGGTGAGTGTGTCACGGCCTGCCAGGGATAGGTCTACCTCTTCCGATTCTCCCAACCAGCGTTCCTGTAATCTTTCTTCGGTAAGGCTGGCGATAACCTGGCGACATTTTTCACGTGCTGTCTGCAGGTAGTTGAGCAACTCCTGTTGTGTATATATTTTATCGGGTACTACATCGTCTATGGCATCTGCTGGTATATTACCGGGTTCGGTAAGGGTATAGGGAAGCAAGGCTTTGAAGTTTCCGGGCGGCATGGTCAGGTAATAATCCAGGAATACCGTTGTATGGTAAGCCAGGTAATAAAACTTCAGGCTGGTATCCCAGTATTTTTCCGGGCACAGTTCTATGGCATGTTGAAGCATGTCGATGCTGGCACCGAAGTGTTGCCAGAGGCTACTTTTTAATGTTGTGAGCATGTTATTGTCCATTATAGGCTGCTGAAATTAATGTGATGGCATGAACGATCGCGATAAGCCCCATTGTAGCCCAAGCAGGAGAGAAAAAGAAATACAGGGCATGGGTTAGGGGTTTCATATTTCAGAAGAAGACAAAGTTTCCACCAATTCGTTAAACTTTTGCTGATCGCGGTAAAATACAGCTGCAAAGGTAGAATGTGCAGTTTCATGTTGTTTGCATGCGGATAATATAATAAGTGCTGTTAGAAAATGTACTATGGGGTGTTTCGTTTGCTGTTGTTTGAATCAGCTTTCTGATAAGTGGTCGGTATTTTCTCTTCCATCGTCCGGTTGTCGATATAGTCATTGTATCGATCGTAATCGTCCTTGTTTCCTGTCAGTATAATTTTTGCGCTGTCTAACCAATACATGACCTTTTTGATTTCGACTTCTAATTGCGGATGAAAGCTGGCCAGTAACTGTTGTTGCTGTTCTTTCGTACTCCTCCCAGGGGTTGGCAATGAAGAGGTTAATTCCATTTCCAGTCCGTATCCAATACCTATGTTGTCGAGAAATGAATAACCCTTACAGTATAAGTCGTAAAAGGTTATTAGAATATCTGGAAGTTGTTCGTTCCCTTGCAGCGCTCTTGTCAATAAAGAACGGAGTTTCCACATTTCGTAATCTCCTTTATTGCCCAGCTTATCCAATAGGCCAGGCAGCTCGTATTTGGCTGTTGGGCTTTTGTATCCAAAAGAGAGTAGCTCCAAATAATCTTCTGGACCAAGCAGCTTTTCCAGGCGGGTGTCGGCATATAGCCAGGTTTCGAATTCCAACGGGGTTTTATCGCCGTTGATGGTTTCGAAGAATAGTTGTTGTATGTCGGGCGGGAATGTCATTAGTAATAAAAATAGGAAATATGGTTTTTATGTGTGCATTTTAGGATTTATTTAGTTATTTAAGACGCGGGTGGCGCATTTGTATTCTTCTATAACTTATGTATATTTAGACGTTAGTCCTCATTTATAAACCCTGGTATGAAACGATTTCTGCTATTAATATTATTCTATCTGGCCTTTCAATTTTCTTATGGCCAGGCTTGTGGGATTTACCGGATCGAGTATGTTGGAAGTGTCACAGCAACGGGTAAGGAAATTGTAAAGGTATACTTGCCGACTACGATGTTCCTGCATAGGGTGGAAGAAGAGAAATCCGAACGGGCATTTATTGAGGCTGCTTCGGTAAATGGGCTATTCAACATTGAAATTGGATCACATTTGACAACTCCCTACAATGACATTGATCAGTTGCGTTCCTATTATAAGAAGCGATCGAAAAAGTTTAAAATGAAAGTAGCCTATCGGGAGAATAACTTATTAAGGGAAAAGGTTATCGGAATTGGCTGGGATGAAATTGAAATATCAATAGTTGAAGACGGAAAGTTTGGAACGCTTTTCAGGTTTGCACTTAAAGATATTGCTATTTAAGAAAGCACAGCAATAAGCCTCAATCATTGTTAGGATTTTTTAACAGTCGATGCTGGTACAAAAATAATCGGACATCATCCCCAATATGATAAATATAATTTTTTTGCAAAGTATAAATGAAAATTGGCAACCAACAGTTGAGGATGCTTACTTCTTTTATAAGAAATAATGAGAAATGATACTGCCAACTATACATGGTTACATTGACAGACGAATTTTGGTAAACTTTACGGCAGACCTTGAGGTTGTTCGGAAAATCATTCCTGAACCGTTCAGGCCAAAGGTTTATAAAGGCAAGGCGATAGTTGGCATTTGTCTCATCCGGCTTAAAAATATCAAGCCAAAAGGATTGCCGGACTTTATAGGTGTCTCATCCGAGAATGGAGCACACCGGATTGCCGTTGAGTGGGACGAAGACGGCGGTACTAAAGAAGGTGTCTATGTTCCCCGCCGTGACACATCACTTAGATTAAATACGCTTGTCGGTGGGCGGCTTTTCCCTGGTAAACATTACTTAGCCAGGTTCAACGTAAGAGAAGCTGACAGCAATTATCATGTTGACTTCATCAGCTCAGATGGTACCAGTATTTCGATAGACGCTAAGGAGACTGATAGCTTTGACACGAAGTCCATTTTTGAGACGATTGAAAACGTGTCGGATTTCTTCGAAAAGGGTGCAGTTGGATATTCGCCAAGCCGTCACAAATTTGAAGGGCTGAAACTTGAGACGTACAAATGGCAGGTACGACCACTTGTTGTTCAAAATGTATACTCCAGCTTCTTCGGGGATGAGCAGGTGTTTCCTAAAGGTTCAGTACAGTTTGACAATGCGCTTCTGATGACGCAGGTAGAACACGAATGGAAAAGTGTGAAGGACAAGCCATATGCAGTCACTTCAATAAGGTGAAGGAAATTCCTTCAAAAGGTGTCACCTGAACGACCAAAATCAGCCTCAGATCATCTATGAATATTATATATGAGCTACGATTTATTTGTTTATAAACAAAAAGGTTCACCACTAATAGGGCAGGCTATACGGGACTATTTAGCAGAAAACTTAACTAAGGCCAACGAACAGAATACTCAATGGTGGTTTGATAATGAAGATACAGGTGTTTATTTCTGCTTTGAAACGACTGATGAAGGTGATTTCGAAAACTACAACGAGCTTTTTGAAGGATTTGACGGCTTTGAAAATGTTCGTTTTATGTTTAATATCAACTTTATTCGTCCCGATTTCTTTGGGCAGGAAGCTTTCCTTTTTGTAGAAAAATTCATAAAAGACTTAGATCTATATGTATTAAATCCTCAATCGGAAAATAGTCTAGGTAATCCATCAAAACCAGGAGCTAATGAACTTTATAAAAATTGGGCTGCAATAAACAATGCTTCAACTGCGGAGAGCTTTGGCAAGGATGATTGCTATTATCCATTAGTAGAATGCAATGAAATTTGGCGTCACAATTATAATAAATGGAATCTTCAGGCGCAATATAATGAAGTATACTATGTGCCAAAAGTGTATTTAATCAAGGAGTACAATACTAATAGAATAGTGACACAAACTTCCTGGGTAGAAAAAGCTACTAAGTTATTTAATACGCTAAAATTTGATATTAAAGATGGTGAACTTGGTGAAGTAGTTTCGTGGGACAAAGTTTACAACAGTAAGCCTTAGTCAATCGTGGTCGTTTATTTTTCCAGTACAAAGGTCGTAACTGCCCTTGCAGGCAACGTGGTAACTTTCTTCGTGTCCGGTACTGTATATACTTTCAGGTTGTCCTCTGATTTCGAACTCTAATGGGGTTTGTCGACGTTGAGGGTTTCGAAGAAGAGTTGTTGTCTGTCGGGTGGGAGTGCCATTAAATAGCATTTTGTTCTATTGAGCAGGTAAGTTACTAAAATTGGTTGCTATTGAGTATATTAGTAGCTATCCACAATGTCTTGAAGTAGTTAATGTTTGATGAAAATTATAAATATATTTAAGCGGCAGAAAGATGCCAGACTGAATGTTAATACCCTGCACGCAGGTGCAACGTTGTATCCAGACAAAATACTTATTGAAACTATTGACAGAGTTAAAGAAGGATTTGGTATTTCTTCGACAAATATTTCGATACTTCCCCTTGATACAGATAAGAATGTTTTAGGCTCAACAATTCGCCACCATCTCAACTTAACAAGGTTTGGGTTGGCGATACCCAAAGAGTATAAAAAACATTATCAGGACTTTTTAGACAAAGCCGGGTTTAAAAATGGTAAAGAGCATCACAAGAATGCTTTATACTTAACAATTGTGCTAAAGCAAAACCAGATAATAATTGGTCCGACAAAAAATGGCGGACATACTGGTAAGGACAGAGGGTTCTTAGGCGTCAAAGGTGCTGATATTGTTGTAAATGCAGATATAGACAATTCGGTACTTGGTGACAAAATAAAAGAAGGCTGGAGTAAGTGCGAATGAGAATAAGCTGGAATCTATTGTCGTAATTGATACTTTACCATGACAAGAATAATGATAATGATCGTTTTATTGTTTTCGACACTTTTATATGGACAAGTACCTGAGAAGAATATTTATAAAACTACAGAAGGACTGACAATTGTTGATTCAATTACCTGTAAGGATATTATAGGAGGTTTTTATAAGAGTGACGGTTTGGGTGGGTATAGCTTTAGACTGGACTCAAATATGACATTTCAAAAAAATGACTTTAGCTGTATGGCAAAGTTTGCGGTTGACAGCGGTTCGTGGACTATTAAAAATTCCAATACTGTTGTTCTAAAGTCTGCTAAAGAGATACTTTATTTTGATGTCGTCAAATTTGACAAATTCTATTTTTTTGTTCTGCCTGCACAAAGAAAAGTATTCATTGAAGATTTACAAACGACAATAAAACAGTTTAAGAATACTAAACCTATTGCTGTTAATGATGAGGTTTATTCGAAAAATTATCTAATTGGATGCTATTTGGTTAAAAGCTATTTTGCGAAAGAAATCGACGATATTAACAATATAGCACAAGCTGGAAAATAATGAAAATAGGTTTTATAGTAATTGGAATTTTGGGTAATGACAAAGGAGTAAGGTTAGTGCAGAACGCTTTTCAGAGTTAAAGAGCTTTATGATAAACTTGAATCGATACCCATGCTTTGCATATAACGGGTAATTATATGATCCTGGCCTCTCCAATAACTAATCCTCCTTCATAAATCCACCATTTCCTTCCTTTTTCAAGGTATTTTTCAATAGGCTGGTTAATAAGGAATCTAACTGTTACTTCTTTTGTTTCTCCAGGTTCGATGATCGAGTCTTTTTCAAAAACAATATCTCCAATATACGTTTGTAATGGCTGTCCCTCTTTGGGGTACTCAAATACATGATTAGGCCGGTATCCACTCATAATACCGATGCTTCGTCCGCCCTTTTTGGTTGGTTTTAGTGTCAGCTTCGCTTGTATAGGTATAATGCCGTTGGGGTTTTCGTATTCTAAATCCCTGATACTTCTCAGTGTGTATTTATTGTAGCCCATGATATCAAAAACTACTGATTGTCCTGTTTTTAACCAGCGTTTGTAAATGAGTTTACCGTTCATGTACAAATACAGTTCGTCATGCTCGATTTTCTTGAAGATTGCCATGGTAGATTAAAGATACTGGCTTTATTACTATGTAAAAAGGGCCACATCTAAGCGATGTAGCCCGGCACATTGTATAATTAATTGACCTGATGTCTTACTTCTGCGTTTTCTTCAACTTGGCCTTGAACACTTTCTCGAACTTCTCCATCTTGGGACGGATCACGTAGTAGCAATAAGGGGCAGAGCCGTTATTGTTGTAATAATCCTGGTGATAGTTTTCTGCTACATAAAAAGATGATGCAGGGGTGATCTC
>QFQM01000233.1 GCA_003243255.1 Flavobacterium psychrophilum
AAAAGATCATAGCTAATAAAAGAATCAGTTTGGATTTCTAAGTTTAGTTTTTAAAGCTAATCAAACAATGTGCTAATAGAAATCTTGGAAAAGGCTCAACTAAATCATTAACATGCAATTGTCCAACAACGAATTGTACCAATAAATATAAAACTACAGCTCTTAGAATTTAAAGCCAAGCTGACTATGTTCTACTAGCTCTTCCATTCAAGTTAGCAGATTGGCAAAAAAATCAACCCAAGATTTCGAAGCTCATCTTCTCACGATTCAGCCAGTCTACAAATAATCTCTAATCTGATAAGTTGTTAAAAATTAATTAAGCCATGAAATCAAGAAAATTTTTTAAAAATCTTTTATAAATAACATTTAATGATCCCTTAGCGTTTATCCATCATACCAGCTAACGTGACCAACATGCAACTCCATCGTAACCAAATCAACCCGAACTATTCCAAAAAATCCCAACAAAGGTAGTTTACTCAAATTAACCGCGCACATAAAAACCGATTGGCAACGAAGCCATGACAAATATTACCAATCACTCAGCACCAGGGAATGCAACAGGCCGGAAGCAAAAGCCGTCGGCAGCGGCGCCAAGAGCAAATCCACGAAATTGCCCAAAATCAATTAAGCCTGGTTGGCGTGCACAAATTTTCGGCCAATATTTTTTGCAGATTGGTGTACTTTTCATACAATTGTTTGATGTTATAAAAATGTTCCGTTTTATGTTCGTTCAACTGTACTTCTGTTACCGATAATTCTGCCTGACTTTGCTTTACACGGTTTTTGTTTTCCCAAAGCGGAATGCTTACGCCTATTCTTGCCCCGTGAAAATTTTGTCCCAAAATACCCTGATAGTGATAACCTGCCTCAAACTTTGGTAAGGTAAGTGCTTTTGAAACTTCAATTTGTTTTTGTGCTATTACGGTATGTTGTTCCAAATATTTCTTTATAGGATCGTTGTTTTCTATGGTTGCTTCTAATTCTTCAAATGATAGAACAGGCAGGTATTCAGGATAAGCGTTTTCGTTAAAAACAAGCTCAATACCTCCGTTCAATTCTGTTAAACGTTGGTTGAGCTGATTGATTGTTGAAATATTCAACTGATAATCTTTGTTAATTTCTATCAATTGAAGTTTTGCTTTGTTTACATCCAAAATATTGCCCTCGCCTTTGTTGAGCTTGGTCTGAAAATCGGTCAGAAATTTTTCGGTTTTCGCTTTCCGTTCTATAATCCTCTCCTGAAGTTTGTTGCGATAGACCAATTCAATACAAATCTTTTTCGCTTCCAATAGTATTTCCTGTCTATTGGCTGTTATATAAAAATCTGCTTGTTTGCTTTTTTCATTGGCTAAATTTTTCTTTTTACCGTAAACCGTTGGAAAATCGAAACGCTGTGTAACAGTTATATCTGTTTGATTGCCCGCAATAGCATTGGGTGTGCCACGCATAAAATCATAACTAACCGTAGGGTCGTATAATGTATTCCCTGTATTGTACTGCAGCTTTTGTGCTTCCCAATACTTGGATTGCGTTTGCAAAGTCTTATTGTTCTTACTAATGTCAGTCAGGACCGTTTCCAATCCTGATTGAGCCTGTAGCTGTATGGTAAAAACGCACATACAGATTGCCGTTATAATTCTTATTTTCATTCTTTAGCTGCTTTTTTGTTAGATAAATAATACACTGCAGGCACAACGAAAATGTTGAGTAATGTTGATGTAAGCAAGCCTCCCAATATTACTTTTGCCATAGGGCTTTGGATTTCGTTTCCGGGCAAATCGCCTGCAATGGCAAGCGGTATCAACGCCAATCCTGCGGTAAGTGCCGTCATCAATATTGGGCTTAACCTGTCTTTAGAACCTTGAATGACCGTATCAAAAAGATTTAATCCTTCTTCACGCAATGTGTTGTAATGCGACACCAACAAAATGCCATTACGTGTAGCCACACCAAACAAAGTGATAAACCCAATAATGGCAGGAATACTCAAAATACCGCTTGTAAACCAGATACTAAACACACCTCCAATCAACGCTAAAGGCAAGTTGATTAAAATAATGGCTGCTAATTTCACCGTTTTAAACTCCCTGAAAAGTATCAGGAAAATAATCAAGATTGATAGCAAAGAAGTTGCAATTAATGTTTTAGATGCTTCCGCTTCTGCTTCAAATTGCCCTCCGTATTCAATATGGTAATCTTCGGGCAGCTTTATTTTTTCGTTGACTATCTTTTGGATTTCTTCTACTGCGCTTTTTTGGTCACGACTCGTAACGTTGGCAGATACTACCGTTTTGCGTTGTACGTTTTCTCTGTTGATGGTATTCGGCCCCGTTGTGCTTACTACATCGGCTACATAATACAATGGTATTTTTTGACCGTTTCCAGTATCAATCATCGCATTGCGAATTTTGTCGATATTGCCCCTGTTGGCATCGTCAAAGCGAAGCATCAAATCAAAGGTTTTGTTGCCCTCGTATATCTCTGAAACTTTTTCACCTGCAAAGGACACATCTACAAACTCATTAAACTGTCCAATGGTAATTCCGTACTGATTGAGCATTTCTCTTTTTGCCTTTATTTGTATCTGCGGAATTTCTATTTGCTGCTCTACACTTAAATCTACCAATCCGGGAACGTTTTGTATTTCGTTTTTAACTTGGTTGGAAATGGTAAATAATTGGTTCAAATCTGTACCAAATATTTTGATAGCGATGTTTGCCCTTGTACCAGAAAGCATGTGGTCTATACGGTGTCCGATAGGTTGCCCGATAGTTATGTTTACACCTGAAACACCTGCCAATTTTTCCCGCACTTCGCTCATAAAGTCATCACGGTTACGGTCTTTCAGTACAAAAGGAGCATCTATTTCTGAAGCGTTTACACCCTGTGCATGTTCGTCCAATTCGGCTCGACCTGTTCTTCGGGTTGTTACACTTATTTCAGGGACAGTAAGCAATGCCTGTTCTACACGAGTGCCTATCTTATTGCTCTCTTCTAGTGATATTCCGGGCAACGAAACTGCACTTACTACTAATGAGCCTTCGTTGAACTCTGGTAAGAAGCTGCGCCCCAATTGGGTAAATGAGATAACCGATAAGACAAATAACACGACTACCGAACTAATCGCAACTTTTTTCCATTTCATTATAAAGTGTAATGCTTTGGAATATATTTTTTGCAATCGTTCTACCAACCAACTTTCTTTGCTCTCTTTTTCTAGGCGTTTGTCATTGGTCAATAAATAACTACATAATACCGGAGTAAGGGTAATTGATACGATTAGTGAAGCGAACAAGGCTACAATAAACGCAATACCAAGCGGAGCTAATAATTTCCCTTCCATTCCCGAAAGGAAAAACAAAGGTATAAAGGCAATAATGATGATGAATGTCGCATTGATAATGGAATGACGTATCTCGAAAGAAGCATCGAAAATTACGGTCATTTTATTTCGTTGCTGCTCTTGTGGAAGTTTGGCATTTTCCTTTAGCCGCTTCAATACATTTTCTACGTCAATAATGGCATCGTCCACCAAATCGCCTACGGCTATCGCCATACCGCCCAAGCTCATGGTATTGATGGTAAAACCTAACCATTTCAACGTAAGTATGGCTACGATAATAGAAATAGGAATGGCTATCAATGAAATTAATGTTGCCCTCCAATTCATCAGGAACAGGAGTAGAATAACCACTACAAATATTGCCCCCTCAATTAGTACCTTTTGAATATTACTGATAGAAGCGTCAATAAAATCCTGCTGTCTGAAAATTTTTGTATTTATTTCAACATCTGCTGGAATGGTCTTTTTGATGTCTGCGATAGCTAAATCAATACTCTTGGTCAATTCCAATGTATTAGTGGCAGGTTGCTTTGCTACGGTCATAATCACAGCAGGGTTTCCCTTGAATGAGCCGTCTCCGATTTTTGGAGCTGCACCGATTTTTACTTCGGCTACATCTTCAATTTTTATGGGATTGCCCTTTACATTTTTGATAACCGATTTACCCAATTCGTTTACGTCATTGGTGCGTCCGATACCTTTTACAATGTATTCATTTCCGTATTCGTACATAAATCCACCAGACGAATTGCCGTTGGCTTCTTTCGATGCTTTCAACAAGTCGTTTAATGAAACACCTGCGTTGTTCATCTTTTCAGGCGATGCCAATATCTGATACTGCTTGTATTCGCCACCTGTAACTACAACCTGTGCCACGCCTCCGGTAGCCAATAATCTTGGTCGGATATTCCAATCGGCAATGGTTCTTAAATCAATCTGTGATGTTTTTTCTGATGTAACGGCTATCAGCATAATTTCTCCCATTATGGAAGATTGCGGAGCCATAACGGGATTTGCCACACCTTCGGGCAACTGTTCACTTATAACACTTATTTTTTCATTCACAATCTGTCTTGCTTTGAAAATATCTGTGTTCCAATCAAACTCTACCCAAACAATAGAAATACCTCCTGACGAGGAGCTGCGAACCCTGCGTACATTGGTTGCACCGTTCACGGCTGTTTCGATAGGAAATGTTACCAGTTTCTCCACTTCTTCGGGAGCCATACCATGAGCTTCGGTAAGCACTACAACTGTAGGTGCAGTAAGGTCGGGAAATACATCTACCTCCATCTTGCTGCTTACATAAGTTCCGAATACGAGCAACAATACCGATAGTACAATGACTAACAGGCGGTTCTTTAGCGAAAAATTTATTAATCTGTTTAGCATATCTCCTCCTTTTTAATGTTCGTGTCCGTGTGCAGGCATTGTACCTGATGCGGTAGACAATTTGATTTGATATGCTCCTTTCGTTACTACTCTTTCGCCAACAGTAAGACCATTTAGTACCTGTACATTTGTTCCGTCACTCTCGCCAACTTTCACTTCTCTTTTCTCGAAAGTTTCTCCACCTGTCTGCACATATACAAAGAAACTGCCTTGCTCGTCTATCAGTGCGACAACCGGAACTACAATAGCATTTGGAATAGCCGAAGTCTTTAAGAAAAACTCTACTGCCGAACCCGGAACGATATTTACGCTGTTATCTATTTCAAACAATATCGGAACGAAAGCTCCAACTATACCAGCGTTTCTGCCATAAGAAACCACCCGACCATTTAAAGCCTGCGTGTTTAGTACGGTTTCATTGCCTGCTATTTTGAAATTAGCCGAAGTAATAGATGGCAACAAACTGAAATATTTTTGTGAAACATTTGCCTGTAAAAGCAATTTTTTGTTTTTTGAGATGAGTGCCAATGGTGTGCCTGCGGTTACATACTGACCGTCCGTAACAAGGATATTGGTGATATAGCCGCTAATGGTTGCTGCATTGGCTTGCCCCGAACCTGAACTGTAGTTTTTACCTACCATATTAAATGCAGTCTGGGCATTTTCATAAGCTACCTTGGCATCTAAATACTCACGTTGTGAAACAATCTGGTCTTTGACCAATTCTGTAGCTCGTTCGTAATTTGCCTTTGCCTGATTGTATGTAGCCAATACCTGTTGGTAGCTTGCATCAATATTTCCCTGTGCAACACCACCACCAGTAATGGCAAACATTGATGTACCTGCACTTACAGGAAAGCCTACCGTTAAATTTCGGTTAGTGAATTTTACAATACCATCCGATTTGGCAGATACTACCGCTTCATCGCCCGGTGCAGCTATAACGATACCGCTTGTTTTGATAATACTGTTGTATTCGGTAGCTATTATGGGAGCATTGGCAAACGGTACTTTCCAAGCCTGTTCTTTTAGATAGGAAATTTCGCTGCTGTTGCTTTCTGTTTTTTGATTTTTTAATGCGGTCTGTTCATCAGGATAAACAGTTACATCATCAATAACAATTTGGTCTGTATAGTTTTTAGTAACTATATCAAATACCAATTTCCCTTTTCCTGCTGTTTCAGGTTTCAGGGCAAGCCTGAATATTCCGGGTGAACTTGCACTGTCCACGCTTGAACGTAAACCATTATCGCCTACAATAAGGCTTACTGTTACTTTAGCTTCTGTGAGTGCTTTAAATTCTTCGCCTAATACCGTCAGGTGTGTGGCAAATTTTGACGTACTACCAACGGTAAGTGGCTTGAACTCAACAAAAAGTTCTGATTTATCTGAATACAGGGTATAAGCAAGCGGTTCTAAACCGCCTGCATCGTGTTCATGACCGTGTTCATTGGTTGTATTCTGTTTACAACCTAATACCACAAACAGAAACACGAACACCCAAGAGGATGCTCTGCTCATTTCTTGCAAATTTTATTGTTAGAAATTAATGTTTGTGATTGGGGTCAGAATGGTCGTGTCCGTGTTCTGTCTCGTTTTTATGCTCAACTTTGGTACTGTCTTGTCCTGCTTTAAAAGTTTCCTGTTTTACTTCTTCAGCGTGGTCATTATGTACCGAACCGTCGTCGTGGGTATGCGTTCCCTCTGTAGGGTGGCTACCGTCAGCGTTATGTTCGTGATTTTCTGTTGATTTATTGTTGTTGCAAGCTACAAACGTCAGTAAAGCAAATGCTGCTATCATTAATGATTGTCTCATCGTTTTTTAAAAATTTGAATATTAAAAAAGAAATAATTTGCCCGATAGAAGGAAGGGGCATAAGTCAAATCTAACTTTCGGAAAGAAAGTTAAGCAACGATGAGAGAAGGAGGTCCCCGAAGGGTGTATGCTCCGAGGAGCGGTGGTAAATAAATAAAGTGTCCATCAGGTGGAAACGTGTGTTTCT
>QFQM01000234.1 GCA_003243255.1 Flavobacterium psychrophilum
TTGTTTTTTGCATCTTTTTCGTGCTGCAGCGAGTTGTTTTTGGCCTTCAGGACACGGTTTTTTTCGTGTTGCAATTCTTTCTGAAGCTGTGCCTGCAGCACATTTACAGCATTTTTATTGTTAGTACGGGCAATGGAATCTTTTAGTTTTACGGCATCTTCAAGTCCTTCAACAGCTTCGCTGTGGTTGTTTGTGTTTTTGTTGGTTTCGGCTACTGCAACATCAAACCGCAGTTTGTCTTCCGGGTTTGCCTTGCTGAAAATAGGTGCTTTTTTAACTGATTCGATTACCTTTAGCGCCTCATCATATCTTCCACGTTTGTTTAGATATTCAACAAATTCGGCTCCTATTATAACGGTATTCATTGAATTCCCTTTAAGAAATATCGCCATGGCGTCGTTATAGTTACGATTGGCAATGTCATCTTTTAGTTCGTGGGCAGCAATATTGGCAAGTTTAGAATAGGCAACAGCAAGGTGTTCTTCATTTTTTATAGCCCGCAGTTCGGCTATGGCATCTTTTAACGCATGCTTTGCTTCATCTACCTGTTCAAGGTGTATTATGCATTCGGCATAATTTATTAATGTGAGAGCATGGTTAACTTTATCATTATTGGCTTTAAATGCGGCAAGGCATTCGGTATAAAGGTCTTTTGCAAAATTAAAATTGCGCATCTTCATATAAGTATTCGCCAGCTTTTGATTCATATTCACCAGGCTGCTCTTATCGTCTTCCTTTTTTATGATGGCTATTCCTTTTAACAGGCAATCTATAGCCTTGTCATATTCAAGCTTGTACTGGTAAATAGATGCCATATGGCTGTAGATAGAGGCTTCAAATACCTTTAAATTGTATTTTTTGCTTATTTCAAGAGCGTCGTCCAGCGACTGAAAAGAAGCATCATACTCTCCCTGATTCCTGTAGGCCACAGATATATTCATGAGTGGCATGACTTTAACGCGGGGGTAGTTCTTAAGTGTTGATATCGCTTTTCTGTAGTAATGAACAGAGGAGTCTGTTTTTCCCAGATTACGATAATAGATGCCGTAGATGTTATATATAGTTCCCCTTAAGCTGTCAGGAAGGCTTTTTTGGGAAAGGGCATAATTAATGTAATACTTAGTACTGTCGGGAGAAGAATAAATATGCTTTTTGATTTTTGCTTCAACCAGCCTGTAATTAAAGTTATTATCCTGGGCCTTACTGCTCAGGCCGCATAGCAATAAAAAGCAGATGAGTAAGATTTGCCTTTTCATATTAAATTTCTTTAAGAAGTTTTTCAAATTCAACATCATCGCTAATCTCCATTTTCTTTTTTATCCTGTACTTTTTGGTAATAGCACTTTCGTGTGATATCTGTAGTAACGAAGCGATTTCTTTATTAGAAAGATTCAGTTTAAGCAATGAGCAAAATTCAATATCACTTTTAGTGAGCTTAGGGAACCTGCTGGTGAGCAGGTTGCCAAATTCAGGGTGCAGCGTGTTAAAGCGCGTTTCAAACTGTTTCCAGTAATCTTTTTGCTTCATGAGCAGTTGAAGTTCCTTCTTGATATCGTTAACACTCAGTGAAGCGTTTTTATTGCACTTCTCTATAATGTCGCTAATGTTATCCTGATAGTTTGCCATTCTTAAGGCAGTAGATGTGAGCTCTCGTTGTTTTTCCTCAATAATATTTTTTTGAGAGTGGGTAAGATCCTGTTCGTGTTTGTGCTGTTGCTTAATAAGGTTCTTTTCGGTCATTATCGTTTTCAGTTCCTCCTGTTGCAGGCGGTTCCTGAGCCAATACCCCCTAAGGAAAAGAAGAATGAGCAGTATGAGTGCAACACTAATGAAAATATAAAATATCATTAGCATTTTCTCGGTCTGCATCTGCTTTTGAAGCATACTGTTGTTCGCCTCAAGCGCAAGATTCTTTTCGCGTTGCAGTTCTGTCTGAAATTTGGCCTGTATTTCCTCTATGGCTACCTGTTTTTGGGCACTTGCCATAGAGTCCATTATAGTAATGGTGTTTTGGTATGCCTTTATAGCTTCCTTATCGTTGTTTGTCGCTTTGTACGTTTCTGCAATGGCGTTTTGGTAGGTTAACTGTTCTTCATTACCTGCATTGCGGAATTTTTTTGTACCCTCTACCAAGGTAATAACCCTTAGGGCTTCCTTCTGTTTATTGTGTTTGTTCAGGAAGTTAATATAAGTTCCTCCCATGGCCACAATCCTTACCGAACCTGCGTCTTTAAGATAAAGCATGGCTTTTTCAAATTCGGCTGTCGCTTTTGCTATGTTTCCTGTTGCCGATTCCAGTTCGGCAGTCCTAAAGGCTGTTATTCCCAAATGTTCTTTGTCTCCAAACTCTTCTAATCCCTTTTTAGCAGTTTCAAGAGCTTTTCGGGCTTCGGCATATTTTTTTACATGAGTCAGTGCATCTCCAAGATTTATCTGGGTCAGATAGTAATTATGTTTGGCCCCTGCTTCGTTAAAATAGGCGGAGCATTCCCTGTACAGGTCTATGGCAAACGCATAATTCTCTTTCGCCATATATGTACCTGCAAGCTTTTGTTTTATTACAACCAGCTCCTTTTTGTTCGCGGGATTTTTAAGCAGATCCATAGCTTTGGTAAGATAGCTTACCGAATTCTCGTAATCGGAGGTATAGTTATAGTTTGTAGCCAATTCGCCATATGCTATAGCCAGGCCTACGTTATTCTTCAGTTTTTTCTGAATCTGCACTGCTTCTTTCAGCAATTTAACCGAAGTTTTATATTGTCCTTTATTACGGTAACCTATGGCAAGGTTCATCAGGCTTTTTACCTTTATCTTAGGATAATTGTTAAGATAGGTAATAGCCTTTTTGGTATAAAATATGGTTGAGTCGGGTTTGCCCGACATTCCATAATAAATACCATAAAGGTTGTATGTGTTGCCGTAAACAGTGTCGTGAATGTCATCCTGAGCAAGTGTTTTGCGTATTATTGCGGCTGCACGTTCAGGATTGGTGTTAAGTAGTTTTCGGGCATTGGCATCGGCAGCTTTAAAGTCATAATCCTGTCCATATGTTAATGCCGAAATAAAAAGGAGTGTAAGGTGTAGTTTTTTTATCATAAGCAGCATCGGGTGTCCTGGGGTGTCCGTAAAAGAAGATTGGGCACTACCAATTTAACGAAATTTTATGGATTTCATGTTGTATGTGTTTTAAAAAATACTATTCAAAAGCATAAATTTTTTCCTGAACAAGATTACTTTCATAACCTTTTCTAAGCAAATAATCCATTACTTTCTTTTTTTTCTTCTGGATGTTGGTCTCCCGGGTTATTTCCCATTGTTTTTCGGCAAGTTCATGAAAACTATCCAGATACTCACCTTCGGGAATTTCTTTCAGTGCGCGTTCAATATTGTAGCGGGAAATGTTACGGGCTTTCAGTTCATTGGTAATGCGTCGTTTTCCCCAGTGTTTGATCCTGAATTTTCCACGGGCAAAACTGCAGGCAAAACGTTCTTCGTTCAAAAAGTTGTTGTCGAGCAGGTGTACTACAATCACGTCTATGGCTTGCGGAATCATGTTAAGGCTCCTGAGTTTTTGCACTACCTCGTCGTGGCAACGTTCCTGATAGGCACAGTAATGCTCCATTTTTCTTTTCGCCTCTTCTACCGTATACGATTTTTGCATGCCTTTGCCTGATTATAAGGGCAAAGTTAAAACAAAAGCCCATTACATAATGGGCTTCTTTTGTTATACCGGTAAGTTTAGTTTTTTATGAGTGTTTATTATTGCCTGCCTGTTTTTGTAGTCTATCCAGGCCTGCCCTTTAAATTTTCGCATCATGTTGTCAAAATACCTCATTATGGCAATATTGTATACTGCTTTGCCCAGATTGGTTATTTTTCGCGGAAAGGCTCTCAGACTCATAGAGAATCCGGGAGTTACATACTTCATGTAGTGCCAGTATCCCTCGGGCATGTATAACATCTGGCCATGTTCAAGGTCGGCTACAAGTCCTTTTGCATATTTAAGTGCCGGCCATTTTTCCATATCCGGGTTATCAAAATCAATATCCTCTCTTGATATCAGTGCATGTGGTACTTTGTACAGATAAGGTGTTTGGTCGGGTGCAAAAAGGATGCAGCGTTTTTTTCCGTGAAAATGAAAGTGGAGTATGTTAGAGAAGTCTATATCATAATGGATAAATACCTTTGATCCTTCTCCTCCAAAAAAGAGCATCGGCAGCTGCTTAACCAGCTTAAGCCCAATGTCAGGCCATTTAAAATCATCTTTTAGAGAAGGTACTTCCTTCATCAGGTTGTATAAAAATATCCTGTAATTGGTAGGTTTAGACTGAAGCAGGTCAATATAATCGGCCATTTTCATGGTGGCGTGTGCCTCATTAAAACCGTCTTTGTGCGATACCGGACGATCATCATACAATGGAACAGTTTTATCTCCGGCAATATCTTTAATATAATTAAGCCTCCATTTTTCATAGGCTGGCCAGTCTTGGGTAAGCTGCTCTATTACAACAGGCTTCTGTTTTTTAACGTAATTATTATAGAAGTCTTCTTTGGAAATGGTTTTTACGCGTTCAATTTCGGTAAGATCTAACGGCATCGGATAGGATTTAGCTTTAACAAATTTAATAAAGCGTTACGGAATTGTTAAACAACGAAATCTTAAAATTTTAAAATGGAAACCGAAATTTATTAACAGTTAGCAGTCCATAAAAAAAGCGGCCCTTCCCAAGGCCGCTTTCACATAATAGTTGCATTCTGTTTATTTCTTAACGATAATAAATTCTATCCTTCTGTTCAGAGCGTGCTGTTCTTCTGTACAGTTTTCGCCGCAGTTCACTTTTGGCTCGCTTTCACCATAACCCTGTCCTGATATCCTTGCAGGATCTATGCCTTTAGAAATAACATACTGAACCGTAGCTTTTGCCCTTCGGTCAGACAGTGCAAGGTTGTATTCGGCACTACCTCTGTTGTCGGTGTGTGCCTTAGACATAATTACCATGTTTGGCATCGATTTCATAACCGCTACAAGCTTGTCAAGTTCCGTTGCTCCTTCAGGCGTAATGTTACTCTTGTCATACTCAAAATAAATCTCTTTCAGTTTTACTTCGTTGCCTACAATAAGCACATCAACAGGAGTAAGATCGGCAGCAATATTTACTTTGCGCTCCCTTGTTTTTGCAACAGGGAAAGTGTTTTGCAGGTAACCGTCTTTTGAAGCCTGTATTACATAAGCCCTGTCGCAGTCTACGCTGTAAGTAGCTACACCGTTTGCATCGGCCGTAGTAGTTTGTATCACATTATTTCTGTCGTCAAGTATGGCAACAGTTGCTCCGCCAAGTGTTTTTCCGGTTTTTGCATCCTTCACAGTTACTATGGCTTCTACACCACAAATAGGGGTAGCAAGGTACAGGTTGTCTTTTCCTGCTTTGTTGCTCGAGAAAAAGCCAATGTTCTTAGTGTCGTTAAAAGTAAAAGCAAAATCATCCTGAGGAGAGTTTACCGGTAGCCCTACATTAATGGCATCAGTACCTTTGTTAAGGTCTATCATAAAAATGTCCATCCCGCCAAAGCCTTTTCGCCCTTCAGAAGCAAAGAATAATTTGTTGTCATCGGTAATGAAAGGGAAATTCTCACGGCCTTCGGTGTTTACCTTCGGCCCCAGGTTTTCCGGTTTGCCATAGGTGTTGTTGCCTTTTACTTCAACCTTCCAGATGTCAGTACTTCCACCCATCGATCCCTGCCTGTTAGAGGCAAAGTATAATGTTTTTCCATCTTTACTCACCGATGGGTTACCCGTAGAATATTTTTTGTCATTAAACGGCACAGCTTTCACATTACCCCATTTGCCATTTTCTTTAGTAGCGACAAACAGGTAAATAAGTCCGGTGCGTTGTCCCGGAGTGTCTTTTTCAAAGCTGCCTTCTTTCCAGCTTTCGCTTGCAAAATACATAGTGTTGCCGTCACCGGTTACGGTAGCAGGCCCATCATGCCACTGGGTGTTTAGCTCGCTAAGAGGCTCCGGCTCGCTAAATGTTCCGTTGGTATTGTAAGTGGCAGTATATATGTCCATATATGGCTCTTCGTTACGGCCATATTTTCTTCTCGCCGTGTTTCGGGTAGAAGCAAAGTAAAACGTATTGTCGTCTGTTACGAAACCGCCAAAATCGGCATACTTAGCATCGTTAATGTCCAGTTTCTTTTCATCATACAGCTTGGTTTGCGATTTCAGCTTAGGCAGGTAATCAGGATCCTGGTTAAAGTCAACAGCCCTTTGGTCCTGAGGCGCAAGAGAAGCAAATTTCTGCATCTGCTTGTTGGCCTCTTCATATTTGCCTTCAACCTTAAGCATTTGTGCATAACGGTAGTAGGTTTCAGCATCCTGTTGTTTTATCTCAACAAGTTTTGCATACCACTTCGAAGCTTCTTTAGCATTAAAAAGGTTATAATAGCTATCTGCTATCTGCTTGTATACATAAGCATCTTTACTTTTTGCAGCCAGTTTTTCATAGGCTTTTGCCGCATCAAGGTATTCAAATTTAGCATACAGCTTGTCTGCTGTCTCAGTATCTTTATTTTGTGCCGCCACGGTCATTGCCATAAGCAGGCTAAGAGAGATGTATATCTTTTTCATGGTTACGATGGCTTACATTTATTAGAAATAACGTGGTGAACGTGATACTTTTTTAGGGAAGTTCAGGTCAAACAGTAACATTACCTCGTGCGATGCAGG
>QFQM01000235.1 GCA_003243255.1 Flavobacterium psychrophilum
AGCTTCCATCGCTTAGTTTCACGTTTAATAATGATACAGGCCCATGACACACAGCACCAACAACAGCACCACGCTCATAAGTTTCTTTAATTACCTGTTTAAGTAAGGTATGTTCTGGCATGTCAACCATAGGTGCTAAACCTCCGGGTACAAATATTGCATCGTATTTACTTACGTCTACAGTAGAAAGTTTTACTGCTTTTTGCATATCTGCCCAGCCTTTACCTGTAAGGAAAGCAAGGTTGTCCGGATCTGCAGCAGACTGGAGATCGTCAAGATATGGCGTATCACCGGTAAGGCTGGCAAAATCAATCTGATAGTTTGCTCTGGCAAATTCACCATAAGGGTGAGCTACTTCCGGTAAAAAATTACCTGTTCTTCTGTTGTTTGGGCCAATTGCATTGGCATTAGAAACAATGATTAAAACTTTTTTCATGATTATAGATATTTATAAGTTAATAGAATATTGATGTTTTGAATTTAAATAAGCTGTTTTACAACATATACTTCGCGCACTTCTAAATGAGGAACTATCTTTCCTACTACGATTGACTGATAATGCTCCGAATTCCTATGAGCCTCCTGAGCTTCAGCATCAACATATCGTTCATGCAGTATCAGTTCATTGGGATCGTTTTCAGACTGGTAAATGGCATAGTGAATATTACCTGGCTCTTTTTTTGTTTTCTCAGCCAATGTTGGTAATAATTTTAGTATTCCTGCTGTTTCTGTTTCCTTGATTTTCCATTTTACAATGACTTCTTTTTCCATTTTTTATACTTTTTTAGATTTTTAAATGCTTTGATAATACACTCCAAAATTCCAAAATCAACACCTTAAAAAAATTGATATATGGTAAGAAATGATGTTTTTAATTAAATGATTATCAATTGATTTACAACCCAAAGTTATATAGCTGTAAACTCATAAAAATTATCCTATGGTAAGAAATGAGATACATTAAAAAATAAAACTATCCATGAGACTATAAAAAAGAGGGATGTCTGTAATGACATCCCTCTTCCTATTAATTTTATTTGTATGTTATTTTTTTGCAAGCTCATGCCTCACACGGCTAAGGCTCTCTGTAGTTATTCCTAAATAAGAAGCCAAATGGTAATTCTTAATATGTTTTTCGATATCAGGATATGATTTTACAAATCTCAGGTATTTTTCTTCCGCAGTTGATGCCAGGTCGGACAATATCCTTTTTTGATAGCTGCCAAAAAATCGTTCCATTTTAATCCTGAAAAAACTTTCTATTTGCGGAATTTCTTTATAAAGCTGCTCCATACTTTCTTTGGAAATCTTATATATCAGAGCCTCTGTAACACAATCTACATAAAATATTGACTTTTCACCAGTAAAAAAAGCAGTATAGTCTGTAATCCACCAGTCACTAACTGCAAACTGTAAAGTGTACTCTTTACCTGTTTCGGTAATAAAATAAGTTCTCAGGCATCCGCTAAAAACAAAATACTGATATGGCACGAGATTCCCGGGAGTCAATAGAACTTCTCCCTTTTTTACAAGAATTTCTTCAAATTTACTTTCTGCAATATCTATCTCAGAAGGTGAAAAATCAATATTCTTAAAAATATCACGTATTGTACAATTTTTCATAATGATGCTTTTAGTGACTTATAGAAATATTATTCAAATATATACTTTTTCAAGATTGCTAATCACTATTGAACAACAGCATTGTTAAGATGAATTAATAAATACAGACTTATAAAAAGGAATTTATTACCAAAGGGTAATATTTATGAATTGTGAAATTCCGAAATTTGAAATATAACTTCAACTCTATAGATATGACAATGTTATTCAGCCCTTTAAAAATAAAAGGTATTACCTTAAAAAACAGAATTGGTGTTTCACCTATGTGTCAATATTCTTCTGTTGATGGTTTTGCTAACGACTGGCATTTTGTACATCTGGGCAGCAGGGCCGTAGGAGGTGCTTCTTTAATATTGACAGAAGCGACGGCAATCTCTCCTGAAGGCCGTATCTCTCCAAACGATCTGGGAATATGGAAAGATGAGCATATTGAAAAACTGTCTCAGTAGTATTGCTGATGGAAATCTTGTTACTGGACAAAACCCTGCATCGGCTAAAGGAGTTGCAGAAAAAATGATTACTATTTTAGAATCTTCAAAAAGATAATTCCGGCAAGCGCAACATTATTGTAATAGTTCGATATCTTTTATAAAAGTGTTCGAAAATTGTCCGGGAAAGTCCAGCAAAAAATAAAAGCCTGCAAATTTGCAGGCTTTTATTTTTAATCCACTATAAACTAAGCATAAAGTTTAATTCAAAACGTCTATCCCACATCTGCTTTATCCAGTAATTTATACCCTTTATTTCTCACATTAATAATTTCAACATTCGGATCGGCAGAAATGACATTGTAAGATTCGTGCATGTATCAGGACAGGATATTGGAACTAAATTAGAAACAGCTATAAGCAAAGTCATGTAGCACATTTAAGAAACAGCCCTGTATATTAAGTTTTTTATTAATTTTAGTAATCCTTACAGGTGTATCATCATAACCGGAAATTAAGATCAAATGCACAAACTGCGAACTCATATAGAAGAGATTACACCTTTATCAGATCAAGAATTTGAATATATAAAGACATTCTTTAGTGAAAAAACAGTGCGCAAACATCAGTATCTTATTCAGGAAGGAGATAAGGTTACTTGTGAATATTGGATAATTAAAGGAATTTTCAGGGCCTTTTATCTTGATCAGGATGGACGTGAACATATAATTCAGTTCGCTTTAGAGAACTGGTGGCTTTCAGATTACAATGCATTCTTTAATCAGACAGAATCGAAAATCAACATTGTATGCATGGAAGATGCCGAAGTGGTATGCCTGACACTTTTTGCCAGGGAACAATTAGCCTCTGAACTTCATAAAATGGAGCATTTCTTCAGAATGAAGCTTACCAAAGGATATTCAGCCCAACAACTCAGGATCATGTCGCTTCTTTCAGGAAACCCTAAACAGCGATATGAAGAGTTTGCAGGCCTTTATCCTTCTATCATGCAAAAAATACCTAAAAAATACATCGCAGAATACCTGGGAGTTAGCCGCGAAACTTTAAGCCGATTATATTCAAACAATCAGTAGCACATTTCTACACCATTTGATTTTTTCCTTATTACGAAGCCAAAAATCTGCTGCTGTTAGTACCATTCTTATCCTAAGTCAATAATTCTTCGTATTAACTCCAATACATTTGTATTATTAACATACTGATATTCAATGCTGTTTAAAATAGAACTGCAGCATTATGGATTAGCTATGCCTGGCAATCAGAATACCTCATTCTGAATATGTGATTCAAATCACACTTTTTAAGTGCGTTCAGTCAACTTCCCGGGAGAATATTCGTCAGAAATTTGTCCTGATAAACAACTCATTATCATTTTACAAAACAACTAAAACCAAGATTATGAAAACATCGGTACCTTTTAACAAAAAAGCCTCACTGATCATAAGTATCCTACTAATGATTACAGGCGAAATTACAGCAAATAAGAACAATACTGCTTTTGCACACATAACCCGTTATGAAGTAAAACCGCAACAGGTTGAAGAATTCAAAAAAACACTCAGTAACTATGTTACTCATGCTTTAGCCAACAAAAATAATATAATGGCCGAAGCGTATTATGAACAGGACAAACCAACAGTATTGTGGCTTATTGAAAGATGGAACGACAAAAGTCAATATGACGCTTTTACAAAAAATGAGCAAGCCAATAAAGTAACTTCCCTTTCTAAAAAATCACTAACACAGCCTGTTAAGGAATATCTACTAAAAGACCTTGAGCCATTAACCAAAGAACAATGGCGCAAAACTTCTAAAAAAGAAGACAATCAGATTGTTATAATGCTCTTTGTAGATGCCAAAGCCGGAACCCAGCAAAACTTTAAGGATACTTACCATATAGCAATGCCTCAGTTTCGTGGTGAGCCGGGAGTAGTAACATACCAGTTAAGTGAAATAGAAGGTGATGGTACTCACTTCGTAACTTTTGAAAAATTCAGGGGACAAGATGCATTTCAATATCATCTGAACTTCCCTCCCATCCAGCCGGTCATCGACTACTTAAATACAAGCATTCAGGAGCAGCCATTTCAAAAAGGACTACATACACTGATAGAATTTGCTCCAATGACCCGAGAATAATACTAGAACAGTTCTTAACCAAAGTCAATGAAGGTAACGTAGCTGCACAACTACATTTGCCAATAACAAATTGTAAATCAGATAAAAAAAAAAAAATTAAAAAACCATTATTAATAATAAACGAAACGTATCATGAAAAATTTAAAACAAATCTTAGCAACAGTTTTTTTAAGTGTATTTATAGCAATTAGTACAAATGCACAGGTAAAAGTTCATGCCAATCAGGTTACTGACCATGAACTGACAGTAATGAATCAATTGGCTACGCCTTCTGTAGTTTCGGTAATGCCGGTATCGGCACTTCTCAATGCTCCGGGTAACGAAGCTCTCAGGGCTTTCTTCTTCACTCCGGTAAAAGACAGGAATGTATTAAAAGGTAAAAGAATCGCCGTGCTCGCTGCCGATGGATTTGAGGAAATTGAATTAACCGGCCCTGTTTGGTATTTTAAAGAACTTGGCGCTCAGGTTGATATTGTAGCTCCAAAATATAACCCCGCCCCTGCCCGATATGGCCTAAGCAGCCCGGAAATGGCTAAAACACATATTATGGCCATACAATACCTGCAACCTGTAGGATGGATCAAATTTGACCGTACTGCAGATCAGATAAAAGTGAGCGATTATGATGCGATATTTATTCCGGGTGGTGCCTGGAATCCGGATAACCTTAGATATGACAAAGACGTAATTAAATTCATTCAGGATTTCAACAAATCAGGAAAACTGATTGCTGCCATCTGTCATGCTCCGGTAGTACTGGCTTCGGCAGATATTCTTAAAGGACGAAAACTTACAGGATACTGGAATATTCAGTCTGATCTTAAAAATGCAGGAGCAATAGTATCTGATGTACCTGTAGTTACCGATGGAAACATTATAACCAGCAGACACCCGATAGATGTAGCCGATTTCTCTAAAGCAGTTGAAAGCTGGCTTGCAAAAAAATAATAAAACAAAATTAGGATCAAGGGAGATGCCCGGTTGCCTCCCTTGTCCTTAAATAACATATGACCGGATAAAATTTAGACATGAAAAATATTTTTGAACCTGTAAAAATTGGTTCGCTACAATTGAAAAACCGCATATCAATGGCTCCTATGACAAGAGCCAGAAATGAAGACGGCATACCAAATGAAAATAATGCGCTATACTATGCACAACGCGCAGGTGCAGGATTAATAATAACTGAAGGAACCGCTATTTCCAACACTGCAAAAGGAGTTCTTTACATTCCGGGGCTTTACACACAGGAACAGGTTGAAGGCTGGAAAAAAGTGACTCGAGCTGTTCATAAGAAAGGAAGCACAATATTTACACAATTATGGCACGTTGGAAGGGTGTCTCATACCTCAAATCAACCGGGAGGAATAGCTCCGGTAGGGCCATCTGATATTCAGGCAGTAAACTCTTATGCGTGGGGATATGATGAAAACGGTAAAGAGGGCCCTGTAGTTTCATCAAAACCGAGAGCACTTTCTACTTTAGAAGTGAAACAGGTAATACAGGATTTTGCCAATGCTGCTAAAAATGCAATGGAAGCAGGATTTGACGGTGTAGAACTTCATGGAGCTAATGGCTACCTGATTGAGCAATTCCTCAATCCGTTTGTGAACAACCGTACAGATGAGTATGGCGGTAACATCGAAAACAGGTCGAGATTTTTGCTTGAGGCTATTGACGCGACTATAGAAGCTGTTGGCAATGATAAAGTTGCAATAAGACTTACACCTTATGGTGGTCTTGGTGACTTGCCTCATTATGAAGAAATAGAAGCAACTTACAAGTATCTGGCAAAAGAGTTAGCTAAAAGAAATATTGTATACATCCATCTGATGGACCAATTGTCCAAAGGAAGCCATGCTTTGCCGGATGGATTTATTGAACGTTTCCGTTCATGGTATGATGGTGTAATTATTCTTGCCGGAAGCATGACCAGAAGCCTGTCTGAAAAACTTATCAATGATGGAACGATTGATCTTGCAGGGTTTGGGGAGCCATTTATTTCCAATCCGGATTTAGTGGAACGCTTACAAAACAACTGGGAACTTACACCTGCAAATCGTGACCTTCATTATGGCCTTGGAAACCATGGTTACACTGACTGGGAAACGTATAAACAACCTCTAACGGCCTAATTACAACTGATAGTTTTGTTTTGGCAAATAAATTTTGAGGTTAATTACTTGCCAAGCATCCTTTTACGGAGTCGGCTTAATGACTCCGGCTTGATACCAATATAAGATGAAAGCTGATTTTGGGAAATTTTCTGAAAAAGATATGGTTCCTTTTTCAGTATCGTAACATATCGTTCTTCAGGTGTCTGAAAGTGAAGCATTTCTTCGCGCTCAATAATCAGGAGATACCCGAATTCAGCGATCATCCTTCCAAACTTTGACCAATTGGGAGAACTATTGTACAGCTTTTCAATTTCATCATAAGCCAATGCAATCACAGTTGAATCTTCCATAGCCCT
>QFQM01000236.1 GCA_003243255.1 Flavobacterium psychrophilum
ACGGAACCTTCAACGGAACCCCGGTACCTGCAACCGACTACTGGTTTACCGTTACCTACCCTGAATTTGACGGGACAACGACGGTAATACGTGAATTTAAATCGCATTTCTCACTCAAGAGATAACAATGCAAAACCACAATAAACAAACCGGGCAGCCAACAGCTGCCCGGTTTTTTGTTTTATAAGATGTAAATTGAAAAGATTAAAAGAAGCCCTATAGTTTATGTGTAGCCCTGACAGATGCGGTATCCCCCGCCGAAGAAGGGGATAAAGCTAATGGCAGGAAACGGCGATTGAAAAGAAGCGCTTAGTGATGCTGCAAAAAAAAAGCCCTTCATAACGAAGGGCTTAATTGTAATTGAAAAAAACAATTATTTATTGTTGTATTTCTTTAGTGCATCGGCAAGTATTTCTACAGAGCGGATAAGGTCTTCTTTTTTCAATACATAAGCTATACGTATTTCATCCAGTCCTACATTTGGAGTAGAATAGAAACCTGCAGCAGGAGCAACCATTACAGTTTCTCCGTTAAGATCATACGATTCAAGAAGCCATTGTGCGAAATTATCAGCATTGTCTACCGGCAGTTTTGCAATACAGTAAAAAGCTCCTTTTGGAGTTGCTACCTTAACGTTTTCTATTTTGTTAAGTTCGTTAATAAGCGTATCTCTTCGCTCACGGTATTCACCAATCACTTCATCAAAGTAACTTTGAGGAGTTTCAAGGGCAGCTTCGCTTGCAATCTGTTCGAATGTAGGTGGGCTAAGGCGTGCCTGTGCAAATTTCATAGCTGTAGCCATAACCTCTTTGTTTTTAGAGACAATACAACCAATCCTTGCGCCACACATACTGTAACGTTTAGAAACTGAATCAATCATGATTGCGTTATTTTCAATGCCCGGCACATTCATAACTGAATAATGTTTATCTCCGTCATAAGTAAATTCACGGTACACTTCATCAGCTATAAGGAAAAGATCATGTTTTTTTACAAGCTCGGCCAATTGCTGAATTTCTTCCTGTGTATAAAGATATCCTGTTGGGTTACCCGGATTACAGATAAGGATAGCTTTTGTTTTAGGGGTAATAAGTTTTTCAAAATCGGCAATAGGAGGAAGGGCAAAACCTTCATCGATAGTAGAGATAACAGGTACTACTTTTACTCCTGAAGCTACCGAGAATCCGTTGTAATTTGCATAAAACGGTTCAGGGATGATGATTTCATCTCCTGCATCCATGGTGCTCCCTAAAGCAAAAAGCAATGCTTCCGAACCACCTGTTGTTATGATGATGTCAGCAGCATCTACATTTACACCGTGAGTTTTATAGCTTGCAGCAAGTTTATTTCTGTAGCTTTCAAAACCGGCAGAGTGGCTGTATTCTAATATTTGTATAGTATTGTTTTTTATAGCTTCCAGTGCCACTTCCGGAGTTTTGATATCCGGCTGGCCAATGTTCAGGTGATACACTTTATGGCCTTTCTTTTTTGCCATTTCAGAATAAGGAACCAGTTTCCTGATAGGAGATTCAGGCATTTGCCTGCCTTTATTAGATACTTGAGGCATTGTATTTTAGTTTTTATAATGTTTGCTGCAAATTTGCGACTTTTTTTAGAGAATTAATAATTTTGCTTAAAGCAAATTTGTTTTAACGAATCGTTAGAAAGCTAAAAATGTTATAAAAAGAAAAAGCCCTGTAAAAACAGGGCTAGTATAAAATTTTGATGATTTCTTATTGATTTGGAAGTGCTTTTTTCTTTTCAAGAACATTTACTTCCTCTTTTTTAATGACTTCCCCTTTCAGTTTTAGGGCAACAACGCCATCGGCATGATTTACAGCATTTGACTGAACTGTTATTGTTTTTCGTATTGGTCCCGGAATCATATTATATTTTACTTCAATTTTTCCTGATTTTCCTGGAGCAATAGGCTCCTTAGGCCATGAGGGAACAGTACATCCACAGCTTGACTTTACATCTTTTATTATTAAAGGCGCATCGCCCGTATTTGTAAACTCAAACGCTCTTATTCCATTATCACTATCTTTAGAGGTGGTTCCGTAATCAACAGTATCGGATTTAAGTTCCATCTTAGCTCCCGATTGCGCATATGAAGCTGTAGTGATAAGTATAAATGCTAAAAATCCTAAAAGTCTTTTCATAGTAATAGTGAATTTGGATTTAGTAAAAATACTCAGTTTAAATTAAAGTGCAAATTATGCTATAATGTTTTTTCAAAATTGTACTTATATGGTTACTTTTGCATACATTTTACAAAAAACATACCAATATTTTATTGGATAATTTATAACACTGCACGTTATGACGATCCCAGCACAATTTGATGCCAAGACAGCCGAGAGCAAGTGGTACGACTACTGGATGAAAAACAACTATTTTCATTCAGAGCCTGACCACAGAACGCCTTATACAATTGTAATACCTCCGCCAAATGTTACGGGTGTATTGCATATGGGGCATATGCTTAACAATACTATTCAGGATGTTCTGATACGAAGAGCACGCCTTAAAGGTTATAATGCTTGTTGGGTGCCGGGAACTGACCACGCATCTATTGCTACTGAAGCTAAGGTTGTTGCTAAACTTAAAGCTGAGGGTATCAATAAAAACGACCTTACCCGTGAGGAGTTCCTTAAGCATGCATGGGAATGGACTGATAAATACGGGGGTGTTATACTTGACCAGCTAAAAAAACTTGGGGCTTCATGTGATTGGGACCGTACCAAGTTTACGATGGATCCGGATATGTCGGCATCGGTTATAAAATCGTTTGTTGATTTATATAATAAAGGGCTTATCTATCGTGGTTACCGTATGGTAAACTGGGATCCGGAGGCTAAAACTACGCTTTCTGATGAAGAAGTTATCTATGAAGAAAGACAAGGTAAATTATACCATCTTAAATACCAGATTGAAGGGACTAATGATTTTGTAGTTATTGCTACTACGCGTCCTGAAACGATTCTTGGTGATACTGCCATTTGTATTAATCCTAATGATGAGCGTTATACTCATCTTAAAGGTAAAAAAGCTATTGTGCCTATCGCTAACCGTATTATTCCAATCATTTTTGATGATTATGTGGATATGGAGTTTGGTACGGGATGTCTTAAGGTTACTCCTGCGCATGATGTAAACGATAAAGAACTTGGGGAAAGACATAACCTTGAGATCATTGATATCTTTAACGAAGATGCTACATTGAACAGTTTTGGCCTTCACTATGCAGGCAAAGACCGCTTTGTGGTAAGGGAAGAAATAGCAAAAGAACTGGAATCTATTGGTAATCTTGAAAAAATAGAGAACCATATCAATAAAGTAGGAACATCTGAAAGGACAAAAGCGGTTATTGAACCAAGGCTTTCTGATCAGTGGTTCCTTAAGATGGAAGAGCTAGCCAAACCTGCTATCAAAGCTGTTCTTGAAACGGAGGAGGTAAAACTATATCCTAATCGTTTTAATAATACATATCGCCACTGGATGGAAAACATCCGTGACTGGAATATATCACGTCAGCTTTGGTGGGGTCAGCAGATTCCTGCTTACTATTATGGAGAAGGTAAAGAGGATTTTGTTGTAGCTGAAACTGCGGCTGATGCTTTGGCACTTGCCAAAAAAAGAACAGGAAACCAAAGTCTTACTGTGACGGACCTGAAACAGGATCCGGATGCACTTGATACATGGTTCTCGTCATGGTTATGGCCTATGGCTGTTTTTGGAGGGATACTTGAGCCTGAAAACAAAGACTTTAAGTATTATTATCCGACTAATGATCTTGTAACCGGACCGGATATCCTTTTCTTCTGGGTCGCAAGGATGATTATTGCAGGATATGAGTATGCAGGCGAAAAACCGTTTACCAATGTTTATCTTACGGGATTAGTTCGTGATAATCAGCGTCGCAAAATGTCTAAGTCATTAGGTAATTCACCGGATCCACTTGATTTGATTGAGAAATTTGGTGCTGATGGTGTACGAGTAGGATTGCTGTTGAGTGCTTCTGCAGGTAATGATATCCTTTTTGACGAAGAATTGTGCAATCAGGGTAAAGCATTTACCAATAAGATATGGAATGCTTTCCGACTTATAAAAGGGTGGGAGGTAGCAGATATTGAACAACCGGACTATGCGCGTAAAGCGGTTAACTGGTATGAAGCAAAACTGAATAAGACACTTGCTGAGATTGAGGATCATTTTGAGAAATACAGGATATCTGATGCGCTTATGGCTATCTATAAGCTGGTATGGGATGATTTCTGCTCATGGTTCCTTGAGATGATCAAACCGGGTTACCAACAGCCTATTGACAGGACTACATTTAACAGTGCTATTGAAATGCTGGAAAATAACCTGAAACTGCTTCATCCGTTTATGCCTTTCCTTACTGAAGAAATCTGGCATCACATTGCTGAGAGAAGCAAAGAGGAGGCACTTATCATTGCGGAGTGGCCTAAAATAAAACAGGCTGATGAAAGATTAATAACAGGGTTTGATGTAGCTGCTGAAGTTATTGCTGGTATACGTACGATTAGAAAAGAGAAAAACATCCCTCAAAAAGATGCTATTGAACTTAAAATAGTTAATAATGAAGGTATTTCTAATGAATATGACAGCGTAATAGCAAAACTTGGAAATATTTCTTCTGTAGAGTATACTGCTGAAAAGGTTTCGGGAGCGTTGACTTTCAGGGTTAGGTCTAATGAATATTTTGTACCGGTAACCGGCAATGTAAATGTTGAGGAAGAAATTGCCAAGCTTACGGAAGAACTTAATTATAACAAAGGCTTCCTAAAATCGGTTCAGGCAAAATTATCTAACGAGAAGTTTGTGGGTAGTGCGCCTGAAAAGGTTGTAGCAATGGAAAGACAAAAAGAAGCCGATGCTCTTGCCAAAATCGCAACGATTGAGCAAAGTCTTGCAAGTTTGAAATAATATTACATAGTACAGATACGTAAAAAAAGGCTGCCAACCGGCAGCCTTTTTTATAGCTATTTTTTATTCTTCGTCAGAATAAGTGACGGTTCTCTCTGCCAAAAACTGAGGTACGCCTTTTATTTTGGTAATTTTTTTAGTCCAGTTTCCTTTAGAATCATATTCATACACATATTCTCTTCTGTCAACTTCCATTCCTGTTTTGGAATCTTTTACTATAACTGAAGTTGTATTGTTGTATTTGTCATAAGCAAAATCAGCAGTCATGAATGGTTTATTGTTTTTAGATATTTCCCAGGTCAGTTTGTTACCATTGTTATCATAGGTATAAGTGTCCATAGTATGAGAATTATCAAACCTTTCAAAGGTTAAATGTGTAAGTACATTTCCTTTCTTGTCATAGGTAAAGTCTTCAGAATAATCAATCTCATTTTTATCATTAAGAGTGAATTTTTTCATCAGATTATCTCCGTCATATTTTGAGATGGTCTCGTATTGTTTTTTGCCATCTTTGCTGTAACGTGCTTCAGATATCTTCCTGTTTTTGTTGTCGTATTTGTTTACACCTTTGTGCTGAACATACTCTGAATTAAGATAAATATCCTCCTGTATAACATTACCTTTGCTGTCGTAAATGTATGCAACCTTGTCTGTAGGGTTGTTTTGAGCATTGAAAGTAGTTTTTTGGGCAACTTTATTACCCTGGTATTTCATTTCAATACGGTCTATTTGCGTGTTGTCGGAGTTTCTTCTGGTAATAGATGTATTATTTTTGCCAGACTTGTCCCATCCGTACTCTATTTTGATTCCCGGAGCGTTATTGATATACTGGATAGTTTGCTGTTTCTTTTCATGGCCTTTATAGATAGTCTCTTCAAATGGAGTGTCATTGATATAAAGTTTCTCTGAAGTCAGCATACCGGCTTCATCAAAAACCATGTCACTATCATGCATACTCATGTCTTCAAAAAGAGATTTTATTTTCTGCATATTTGCGTCAACCTGCCATGATTTTGTTGAAACATTTTTTACATCACCTTCAAGTTTGTAAAAAGTCCAGTCAGTTTTTTTTCTGTCTATAGGTTTCTTTTCTTCTTTTTGACACGAAGCCAAAAACAATACTAAAGCTAAAGGGTATAGGTATTTCATTATTTATGTTTGAGTTAGTTTATTTAGGATTTCAAAAATGGCATTTTTTCTTTAAACCGCCAATTTTTTGCGGCTGATAATTGAATTTTATGAGTGTCATGGAACAAAAAAATCCGCCATAAGGCGGATTTGATTTCGGAGTTCACCGTTATTATTTTTTTATAGCTGCATCATATTTTTTAGCTACGGCATCCCAATTGATTACATTAAAGAAAGCAGTAATGTAGTCCGGCCTTTTGTTTTGGTAGTTCAGGTAATAAGCATGTTCCCAAACATCAAGTGCTAAAACAGGTTTTCCTGAAATACCGGTGTTTGGCATTAATGGGTTGTCCTGATTAGGAGTGCTTCCTATTACAAGTTTTCCTGAAGGATCTACAACAAGCCAAGCCCAGCCTGAACCGAATTGTTTAGTTGCTGCCTCAGCAAATTGTGTTTTGAAAGCATCAAAAGAACCGAAATCTTTAATAATAGCTTCAGCTATTGGTCCGGATGGAGTTTCGCCGGCTTTTGCACCGCCCATTACTTCCCAAAAGAAAGTGTGGTTGTAATACCCGCCACCATTGTTTCTTACAGCCTTATCTT
>QFQM01000237.1 GCA_003243255.1 Flavobacterium psychrophilum
GCTCTTCATAAAGGTTCGGATTTTGAAAAGGACAGCATTACTTTCCTTTCCAGCACGCAGGGAGGAAAAGATGAGCTTTCAAATTCAGAAAAGATATACGCTTACAGGGAAAACCTTATCTCAAACCAAAGGGTTGTTACCCGTCAGGATATCATCATTTTATGTAAAAATCATTTTGGTGATGCCATAGGCCAGGTAGAGGTTAAAAACGGTATACAAACCAGTCTTGAAGATAATGTAGGCTATACTCCTACTATTGATATCTATCTGAAACGGAAAGAACCTGATTATTATAATGAAGAAGAATGGTATTATCTCAGCGAAAATTTAAAGCTCACCATAGAGAAACGAGCCGTAAATATTGTGCCTTTCAGGATAATTTACAATTAGGAACTTAACAACATAAAAAGATAATCCCGAATCAATATGATTTCGGGATTTTTAATTTAAGTATTTACCAAAACACAATGAAAGCCAAAGAAGCTAACAATGCAACCTCAATAATCTGTATGATATTGTTCTTTCTTTTATGGGACTGAATTATTGTGGCGTAGTTACTTTTTATTCTTTTCTTAAGTGCTGATTTCATAATTGCAAACTGATTTATTTTTTTACATTATTTCCTGTTACAAAAGTCATTCCTCAAAAAACACAACTCACAAACAACTGATTACATGCAAACTAATTTATTAATAAAACTATTTTACTATCATTATGATAGATTCAGACATATCAAAATGATACGATAGCTTTTATCTAAAAACAAAGCTGTAACAGAATGGTTGACAAATATTTTTGTTCCTGTATACTATTTAATCGTAGCTGACATTTATCATTTTTTCAGACTGGATGCCGTACTATTTTTGATGTTGAAAAATCTAATTATATGGAAACATCAATCGTACAAAAATATAATGTTCCCGGTCCCAGATATACCAGTTACCCTACTGTACCCTACTGGGACAATGGAGGTTTCTCAGAGCAGGTATGGAAAGAAAGCTTTATCCGTTCCTTTAAGGAAAGTAACGCTAAAGAAGGTATAAGCCTGTATATTCACTTACCGTTCTGCGAAAGCATATGTACTTTTTGCGGCTGCAACAAACGCATCACAAAAAGGCATGACACAGAAATACCTTATATAAATGCCATTCTGAAGGAATGGGCAATGTACAGGAGCTTATTTAAGACAAGGCCTCTTATTAAAGAACTGCATCTTGGCGGAGGTACACCTACCTTTTTCAGTCCTGAGAACCTTAAAAAACTCATCGACGGAATCTTCGAACTTGCCATTGCTGCTCCAGGGTACGAATTTAGTTTTGAGGGACATCCTAATAATACCACAAGAGAACATTTACAGGTACTTTATAATCTTGGTTTCAGGCGGGTAAGTTTTGGCGTTCAGGATTACAATGAAAAGGTGCAAAAAGCAATCAACAGGATACAGCCCTTCAGTAGTGTGGCTAATGTAACGCTTATGGCAAGGGAAATTGGCTATACCTCTGTAAGCCATGACCTGGTTTTTGGACTTCCTTTCCAAACAATGGAAACCATGATAGACACTATAGAAAAAACCAAAGCACTTCAACCGGATCGTATAGCCTTTTACAGCTATGCTCATACACCCTGGATAAAAGGTAACGGACAACGTGGCTATGATGAAAGTAACCTGCCAAAGGATGAGGAAAAGAGAAAACTGTATGAAATCGGAAAAATGATATTCAATAAGGAAGGCTACCATGAACTGGGAATGGATCATTTTGCCTTAGCTAAAGACAGCTTGTATAAAGCCTATCAGCAAGGAAGTATGCATCGCAACTTTATGGGTTACAGTTCATCAAAAACCCAGCTTATGATCGGACTGGGCGTATCGGCTATAAGTGATAGCTGGTATGGTTTCGCCCAAAATGAAAAAAGCCTTGAAGATTATTACATGAGAATTGAAGACAATGAACTGCCTTTATACAGGGGACATATACTTACTACTGAAGACCTCATCATACGCAAGCACATTCTTAACCTTATGTGCAATTTTGAAACATCATGGTATAATGAAGATGAATTTTTACCGGAACTGCTCAATATAATATTCAGCCTGGAAGAAATGAAGAATGACGAACTTGTGGAATTCAGTAAGGATAAAATTATGGTTACCGAGAAAGGGAAACCTTATGTACGTAATATTTGCATGGCGTTCGATTTAAGGATGCGCCGAAAAATACCGGAAACACAATTATTCTCTATGGTAATCTGATAAAAAATCCTCCAAATTGGAGGATTTCTTTTTATTTGCACATGGGGGCTTGTTGTACAAATAGGCTAAAATCGGACGGGGATACATACGGAATACCTAATCCAAGGCCCCGTACTATAAATAACATCCCCATAAATACCATTGCATAAGGAACGAACTTATTCAATGCAATACGTTGTTTAGGTGTAAATAACTTCCCTCCCAAAACAACAAAACTCATCAGCGGTATCGTTCCTGCTCCATAAAGAATCATATAAAAAGCACTATAACCTACATCCTGCATGGCTATAGCTCCAAATAACGCAGCATAAACCAGTCCGCATGGTAGCAGTCCGTTGAGCAGGCCAATTATAAAAAAAGCCTTATTGCTCTTTTGCCTGAACCTGCTGCCCAGGCTCATCTTTATTTTTGAAATGATACGATAAACCGGCTTTGAAAAATTATACTGTACAAACTTTCTTTCCGGGATCATTACTATGGCTATAATAGCAATACCGGCAAGTATAGATAATTGCTGCTGGATTCCTGCTAAGCTTAATGTTTCGCCTACCAGTCCAAAGAAAACCCCAAGCATAGCATACGAAAAAAGCCTGCCACTGTGGTATAACAATAACTGAATTATCTTTTTTGCCTCATTGGTTCTGTCCAGGGGAAGCATCATGGCTATTGGCCCACACATACCTATACAGTGCAGGCTCGAAACCAAACCTAATAGTAAAGCTGAAAAAAGCATTTCTTCTTTTTTAAAACAAGTAAATATACTGTCTGTAAACTATTGTCTTACAATCTACTCGACAATGAGCATTTGTTTATTAAGGTAACTTTTTCCATGATATTGCCATTCGGCAATAATGTCCCAGCGGCCGCCTGCCAAATCACTTTTAGGTATGAGCAGATTTGACGTGGATAATGCTATCTGGAGTTGATTATCCAACTTCTGGTCAGACGGCCTGTAAAGGGACACTTTTCCTTTTATATCTTTAGGATCAAAATCCTCCGGAAAGCTTATCAATATACCTTCCTGAGTATCTTCTATCTTTACTTTTTGCTGAAGCTGTGCTGCATTTTCTTCCCTGTTCAGCACATCCTGCAGTATTCTTTCCTGTTTGTAATAATCTTCAACAACCAGTTCGTTATCATATTTTGAGTCGCTTTGCACCCTGAACACAAAAAAGAGTATAAAGCTCATGAATAGTGCAAATGCTATTACTATTCCAGTTCCCCAGTTTATTTTCATAATGTTAGTTTTTAATTAAAAGTTCGTGGCCCTAAAAAGTTAGTAGCTTCGGTATCAAGTAATCTGTCACCATCAAATACTTCAAGAATTATCCTTGTTTTATCATCTTTTAAGAATACCGGATTGATCTCCACAAAAAGAGTTCCCTGGGCTATCTCTTCCCTTGCAATGGTAAAACTGTTTTTTCCAACAATTCTAACATCACCTTTTGGTGACTTAAGCCTGAAGCTCACATTATTAAAGTCCTTAGCGGTTTTGTTTACAATCTTATAGGTATACACATTACTAATATTCTGGCCTTTATGTTCGTAAAGCTGTCCCGGAAGCCTTAATACTGTAGCTTCTACTTCGTTCCTCAGGAAAAGCATCCCGATAAAAATTCCGGTCAGGATTGCCAACACTGCTGTATAACCTTTCATTCGTGTAGTGAAAACAAATTTCTCCTTTTTGGTTATTTCATCTTCACTGGCATAACGGATAAGTCCCTGCGGGAAACCTATCTTATCCATAACCGAATTACATTCATCTATACAGGCCGTACAATTGATGCATTCCAGCTGAGTCCCATTACGTATATCAATACCGGTAGGGCAAACATTTACGCAAAGCTTACAGTCTATACAATCTCCTTTTCCGGCCGTAAAACGGTTTTCATTCTTAACCATTTTACCACGTCCGCTATCGCCCTCACCCCTTTTATGGTCATAAGCAACAATAATAGACTTATTGTCTAGCAATACACCTTGCAGTCTTCCATACGGACAGGCAATGATACAAACCTGTTCCCTGAACCATATGTAGATAAAGTAAAAAACAGCCGTAAAAATAAGCAGTGCCACAAGCGTACCTACATTGTTTAATGGTCCTTCACTAACCATCTGTATTAACTTATCACTACCTGACAGGTAAGCAAGGAACACATTGGCAATCAAAAATGAGATAACAAAAAAGATGAACCATTTAAGGCCTTTCTTCCTTATCTTCTCAGTATTCCATTCCTGTTTATCCAGTTTGACCTGGGCATTCCTGTCACCTTCTATCCAGTATTCGATACGCCTGAAAACCATTTCCATAAAGATGGTCTGCGGACATATCCATCCGCAAAAAATCCTTCCGAATACTACTGTAAACAAGGCTATAAACAGTACCCCGATAATCATCGAGATAACGAACAGGTGAAAATCCTGCGGCCAAAAAGGAAATCCAAAAATATTGAACCTCCTTTCAATAACATTAAATAATAAGAACTGATTCCCGTTAATTTTTACAAACGGTGCCAGGAAAAGGAAGGCTAATAAAAAGTAGCTTACCCACTTCCTGTATTCATATAATTTCCCCGAAGGCTTTTTCGGATAAACCCACACTCGTTTACCCTCATCACTCACTGTGCCCAGCCTGTCGCGAAAATCGTCATTCTGTGCTATACTCATAATTTGTTATTCTTATTTGGCAGGCGCTTCTGCCTTTTCTTCCCATAAATCCCCGTCCGGCGCTTTGGGATCTTTAGGATTTGAACCCTGAAGCGACAGCACATAACTTGCTACCAATTGTATTTCAGATGGCTTCAGTGTTCCTTTCCACGCCACCATACCTTTACCATCACGTCCGCCTTCGGTTATGGTATGGAATACATTTTTAATACCACCACCAAGTATCCAGTACTTATCGGTAAGGTTAGGTCCAATCGCACCTCCGGCATCCGGCCTGTGACAGGCAACACAATTAGTTTCGAATATCTTTTTACCGGCGGCTATATCACCTGCTTCGGTTAACAATGTTACCGAATTGGCATCAATAAGATCTTTGGCTGTTTTCTTGTATTCTTCAACGGCAAGTTTAGCTTCTGCCATTTCAGTTTTAAATTCGGCTGCCTGATCTTCACCTTCAAAAACATGGTAACGTATCAGATAGACTACACCAAAGAATATGGTTACATAAAACAGATTCACCCACCATGGAGGAAGCACGTTATCAAGTTCCTTAATACCATCATAATCGTGATGTAGTAGTATTGAACTTTCTTCTTCAATAGGCCTTGTTTTTATAAACCAGCCTTTTATCTTTTTGAAAAGAGCAGAATCTTTAAATTCAACAGCCTCCTCTTCAGCTTTTTTAGCTTTCTGTTCTTCTGTCAACAAATTATAATTGATCCTCTCAAAAGCTGAATAGACAATTTCTATCGCAATCTGAAAAAAGAGGAATATTGCCAGAAATATAGATACTTCGGGATATTTCAAAAAGGCTGGCCTGTCTCCACTGTCTATAAAATATTCCAATGTCATAAATACCAGTGCAAACATCAACGGAAACCTTACATAAACCGGAAAAAACTTTTTCATATCGTTTTAGTTTATAGTGTTATTTTGATCGTCTTCTTCTAAAGGAATATTACTCATTTCGGCTATTTTCTCCTTCTTATAAGTAAACACCCAGGTATACAGCACTATAAAAAAAATAAAGAAGATAAGCAGTGATATGATTGGAAAGACCTCAACTCCCGAGATGCTTTCCATATTATGTTTTACAAACTTTAGCATGGCTACTATTTTCGAGTGTTATCAGCGGTTGTTTTAATTTTAATATCAGTTCCGAGACGTTGCAGGTAAGCAATTAAGGCAATAATTTCCCTGTCTTTCATTTCGGTAAATTGCTCACCTCTGGCTATAGCTGCTTTTTTGCTTTCTTCATAGCTTTTTACAAAATCAGGATCGGTATGCAGACTCTTTTCAATTTTTGCAGCCTGATCTTTAACCGATTGTGGTGCATTGGCAATTTCTTCTTTTGTATAAGGAACTCCAAGCTGTACCATAACTTCCATTTTTTTCTGGATATCCGAATAATCCATTGCTTTGTTATCAAAAAGCCATTTGTAGGATGGCATGATGGATCCGGCCGATGTACTTCTTGGGTCCCACATGTGGTTAAAGTGCCAGTTGTCTGAGTACTTGCCTCCCAATCGCATCAGGTCTGGTCCGGTTCTCTTAGAACCCCAAAGGAACGGGTGGTCATAGACATATTCTCCTGATTTGGAATATTCACCATAACGCTCCACTTCAGAACGGAACGGACGAATCATTTGCGAATGGCAGCCAACACAACCTTCACGGATATACAAGTCGCGTCCTTCCAGCTCCAGTGGCGT
>QFQM01000238.1 GCA_003243255.1 Flavobacterium psychrophilum
CAGCACGGGGAATCCTTTTGCTTCGGCAATGTCCATGAGGGGATTGTCCTGGTTGGGTGTGGAAACTATTGCCAGTTTTTTGTCGTTGCCTACGATCAGCCATGCCCAGCCGCTTCCAAAACGGTTCTTGGCGGCATCCCCAAACTGGGTTTTAAAGGCATCGAATGAATTGAAATCCTTCTCGATAGCTGCCAATAGCTTACCTGCAGGTTTGGCTCCTTCTACCGGTGTTTTGAGTGTTTGCCAGAACAGTTCATGATTATAATGCCCACCTGCGTTATTGCGCATCTTGGCTGAATATTTTGAAATACCCGACAGGAGTGTTTCCAGTGAGGTGCTGTTCTTATCTACTTTTTCGGCTGTTATTGCCTCAGCCAGGTTTTTGGCGTAGGTAGCGGCGTGTTTTGTATAGTGGATCTCCATAGTAGCCGCGTCGATAGCGGGTTCCAGGGCATTGTAGGCATAGGGTAATGGTTGTTGCTCGTAGGGCGTAGCAGCGCCTGTTTTTACTGTTGGCGCCTGGTTGCAGCCAGTGGCCAGGGTATCAAGGACAGGTAGGGCGAGTGCAGCTGCCAAACCAGCTTTGCCGGTGTTTTTAAGGAATTCCCGGCGATTGGTATTGTTTGCCATAGTATTAGGTGTGTTTTTATGTATGAAGGAACAATATTACAATGATTGTGGATTGGGACTGATAATAAATGTAAGGGTCTAATGCAATTTTAATACCTGATTATCAAAGGTCTGACATAATCCTGACAAATATCACCTGTTAACATCTGTTTAATGCAAGCGGGCATTAGCGACATGGGCCGGGCCACTACCCATAGCCGGGCCAGGTATGGGCCGAACCAAGGGGAGGTACGGGCCAAAGTCTCTATAAGGTCTCTATAAACTCTCTGTAATGTCTCTAAAAGGTCTCTGTAATGGGGTGGGGCTAAAAAAATGGCATAACAATTAACGGTTATGCATTAGTGTTTTATTTTCTTCTCTGAAGACTGGTAGTTTGCAAACATGTGGGACACACTAAAACTGACATTGTTGAAAGCTGATTGTAATATGAACGTTTATGGCCATGTTATCTGACCGCCTGCCAAATTCTTGTTGACAAATGTTATGAATTTGACTTTTTAGCGTTATTTTGTGTACCGAATCGTGCCTCCCACATATCCACCTTATCAATGAATCTTTCCTTTTACCTGATATCCTTTTTGCGGTGATATACTGAATTCATTTGTACAAAGCTTGATAACAACCGAAACGTATTAGGTTTTATTGAGACTTGATGTTTATATAGTTATACTTATATTTGGAGCGTTCAAAAAATAGATCATCTGCAGGAGTATGGCACATGAGCCTGGTTATAGCTTTGATTCCGTCCACGCGCTAACGTCCGTTAGCGGGGGAACGAATTTGCCGGTGTTGGATACACCGTTCAAATCTTCGTTGCCACGCTTCCAACATCTGTTGCGGATTGTTTCAAAAGATGGCGAACCTATAGAGCAATCAGCGGTCATTGATGACCACCTTTTATTCCAGGAAGTTTTTGATGAGCATTACCGCGCTCTCCTCTACTACGCTAAATGCTTTGTATCGGATGTCGACACTGCACGGGATGTAGTGCAGGAGGTTTTCAGTAATTTCTGGTTGAAGCGGGAAAGTATACGTGAGAAGAAAGCTATTAAATCTTTTCTTTACGTATCTACCCGGAATAAATGCATCGACTTCTTAAGGCATGCAAAGCTCAAGCATGAAAATGAACAGCGGCTTAGCTACTTTCTCGATACAGAAAAGAAGACTGAGCACTTAAGTGATCTGGAAGCTGAAATAACTGCTGCTTCTACGCTTACGCTTATTCACAAAGCCATCGAGGAGCTGCCTGATAAATATAAGGATGTTGTCCGTCTAAGTTTTTATGAGAACTTAAGTGTTGAAGAGATCGCATCCCGGCTTCAGCTCCCATACAAAACCGTCTACACACAAAAGAACCGCGCCATTGAACGACTCAAAGAAACGTTCGTTAGGCATAGCCTTCTGTTTCTTATCGCTATTGTTTATCAAGTGCTTAAATAGCACTTCTCTGCTACTATTTACGTCTCCTTTCTTTTTATTTGTTACCTGAATATTACCCCAGCAAAATTTTCTTATTAAGTTTTGAAGAAAACAAGGCATCCCTGCGTCTTATAGCAAATTCAGCAATGTGGCATCAGGGAATAACAGGCCAGATATATTGTTAGCGAAATACCTGACGAAAACTTTAACGGAGGAAGAAAAGAAACTTTTCGATGACTGGGTGAATAGTGATCCCGGTCATAAAGCTTTGGTTGAAACGCTCGAGCGTAATAATATGCTGGGGCAGCAACTGGAGGACATTGCATCCGTAACTGATGACTCGATTGAGGAAGACAAAAGGCGTCTGTCATTGATGCTTTTGGGTGAAGTGGCAGCCACGCCTGCGGTTGTTCGCCCTGTACGCACCCGCCGTATTTGGTGGCAAGTGGCTGCAGCTGCGAGTATCGTTGCTCTTTCGATTGTAGTTTATAAGCAGTTTGACCGACCTGCTGCACAACCTACCAATATTGTTTCTACCCAAGCCCCAATGCCTGAACCCGGCACAGATAAAGCTGTTTTGCTCCTGGCCGATGGAAGAAAAATAACACTGGATTCGGTGTCCAATACTTCACTTACGCTGGGACAAAGTGTAGCGTCTGTAGACCCTGCCAAGGGAGTGCTCACTTACCAAGGGGGCAAAAGTAATTCTGAACTTATTGTTGATCACCATACGCTGCAAACTCCTACCGGCGGGCAATACAAGGTACAATTAAGTGATGGTACTATTGTGTGGCTAAATGCGGCCTCGTCTATCACCTACCCTACTCTCTTCACCGGCAATACGCGTGAAATAAGTATTACGGGTGAGGTTTACTTAGAGGTATCTAAAAACAAGAATAAACCTTTTTTAGTGCATGTAGGCAAAGATCAAACCATAGAAGTCCTTGGGACCAGGTTTGCGATCAATGCCTATCCCGATGAGCCGACGATCAAAACTACCTTGGTAGAAGGGAGTGTAAAAGTAACCGAGGAACATAGTAACTCATCTATAAGGTTGAAGCCTGGCCAACAATCACAGCTTAGCCATGAAAGTATCAATGTGGTAAATGATGTTGATTTGGAAGAGGCAACAGCCTTTGTCAATGGTTACTTCTATTTCAACAACGCCGATGTGCCCACCGCGATGCGGCAATTGGCTAAATGGTATGGATTAAAAGTTTCTTACAAAGGTGCTATTAAAACCAGTGGGTTTCGAGGAAAAATTCAGCGCAGTTTCAGTTTAGATGACGCATTGAAAATTTTGGGGCGTTACGGCGTTGACTTCGAAGTGAAGGGGAATGAAGTTGTTGTTCAGCAATCAAAATAGTTTTTTTCTATTAATCATATTTTGTTTTAAAGAGAAAAACGATCCCGTTTAAAAACAGCAGGTGTCTACCTGGTGTTTTTTTCAGCAATCCCTAAATAAGCATATAGAATACAAGCCATTGAAAAACCAGCCCTAACCGTGGCTATACAAAATTCAGCCTATCATCCATTTCACCTTATCCTCCGACTGGCAGCATAAACATCTGTAACCAGATTTAAGATACCCGTTAGTGCTTACCTGTCAAAACGCATTATTTTATTCGGGAGTCTGCAGCAGTGCAGCAAACGCAATGATGAAATAATGTACACTGAGAAAGAGCCTCTTTCTTAAGTGAAGAACTATAAGGTCCTGCATTTTCGCCTTTGCCAGGACCCTTATAGTTTCTTAAAAAACAATGAGTTTGTCTCATTTCTATCGATTGCTCTAATGTCATTCCTTCCATTAAACCGAAGTAACTTTTTTTATCCTACAGAAAAAGAATCCGGTAGAGCAATTGAAATAACCATATAGGTGACTTCACAAAAAAAGAACCACACCGGGTTGCAGCCGATGTGGTTTAGTTGTGGAGGTCAAAAAGGACATTCAGGAAAACGCTTTTTTAACCAACAACACACACCAAAACTATGCAACATTTTGCGTCTGGCAAAAGGTATGCAGCCGGCTTTCCGGCATGTAGCCGCAGGAAGACATCACAAGGATCCGCGGCCGTACCCAATGAATCATTTAGTATGTCGGCCTATGTAGGAATAGCCGGCGCACTCAAAAGAAGAACAGTCAGAATTATGAAACTAACCGCTGTATTGCTTACGCTGGCCTTTTTACAGGTACAAGCTCATGGTCTGGGCCAGGAGGTGACGCTTGATGTAAAGGGCGAAAAGCTGGAAAAAGTGCTCTCGCTCATCGAGAAACAGACCGGCTACGTGTTCTTTACGACTGACGACCTGCTCAAAAAAGCTCGTCCCGTGACGCTTCAGGTGCGCAATGAGGCGCTTTCCCGGGCGCTGGACCTGTGCTTTAAAGGTCAAGTGCTGGATTATGTGATCGACGGGAAGACGATATCAGTGGTGGACCGGAAAATTAATAATGCACCAACTCGACAAACTATATCAGTACCAATAGAGGAAGTAAAGGTAGATGTAACTGGGCGTGTTGTGAACGAAAAAGGAGAGCCTGTACAAGGAGCCACTGTCGTGGTGAAGGGTAGCACCCGGGCAACTGCTACCAATGAAAAGGGCGAATTCAGGTTAGAAGGAGTGGAAGACAAAGCTACGCTCGTCATCAGCGGCATTAATATCGAAACTTATGAGATTAAAGTTCGCGGTCGTGAAATACTAGCTGTAAAGGTACAAACAAAGGTGTCTATGGGCGAGGCTGTAACAGTTACTGTAAATACTGGTTATCAAACATTTAAACCCAATGAGATTACCGGATCTGTGACTACAATTAGTAAAGAGCAGTTGGATCAAAGGGTGGCTACGGATATAATCAGTAAGCTCGAGGGTATAACCAATGGTCTTGTATTCAATAAAGACGCAACTACGGGAAACAATCAACTCAGAATCCGTGGAGAAAGTACTTTATTCGGGCAAACAGAACCTTTATTGGTTGTAGATAATTTCCCTTATGATGGGAACATCAGCGAAATAAACCCTAACGATGTTGAAAATATAACCATCCTAAAAGATGCAGCTGCTGCCTCCATTTGGGGAGTCCGGGCTGGTAACGGCGTGATTGTTATTACAACCAAAAAAGGGAAACCGAATCAAGCCTTGCGAATAGAGCTAAATGCTAATACAACATTAACTGAAAAACCTAATTTAGGCTATCTACCTTTAATCAATTCCTCAGACTTTATTGATTATGAGATTTTTCTTTTCGGGCAAGGCAAATTCAACTCCGATCTAATTGACCCTAATAAAAAAAGTGTATCTCCAGTAATTGAAATATTGAATAACAGAAAATCTGGTCTTATTTCAAGCAAGGATTCAGCAACACAAATTGATGCATTAAGGAATAATGATTGGAGAACCGATTTTCTAAAACATCTATATAGGAATGAATTGAATCAGCAATATCAATTGAATGTAAGTGGAGGAACTAATAAAACATCTTACTATTTATCTGCTGGTTTTGACAAGCTTAACGCGGCTTTAATAGGAACAGAAAGTCATCGAATTACATTAGATAATAGAACTGTATTTCGTCCAATAGACAAACTTGAACTTCAAGTTTCGATGGGCTATACCGAAAACACTAACAAGAACAGTGGGAATGATTATATTCCCAATTACTATCCTTATATGCGCTTAGTTGACGATAATGGTCAACAATTGGCTATACCTCAACACAGGAAGGTATTTGAAGATACAATTGGCAAGTATGGATTTTATGACTGGAAATACTACCCTCTCCAAGAAAGGGATAATATCGAAAACTCAATTAACAATCAATCCTTACGGTTGCTAACGAGTTTAAAATATACCTTGGTAAGAGGGTTAACTACAGATATCACCTATCAATATTATAGAACTACATCCAAAACTGAAAACCTTACAACTCAGAATTCTTATTCCATCAGAAACAACTTAAACACATTCGCAATTTTAAACAATGGCTATTTTACGGGCAGTAATTATCCATTAGGTGGAAGTTTGATATTGGAAAATGAAGATATTATTGGACACAATGGGCGATTTAAATTAGATTACAACAGAGCCTGGATAAATCATAGCATTTCGGTAATGGCCGGAATAGATGTTCGAGAAGTTCGGACAAACAGAAATACATCCAGACTGATGGGGTATGATAAAGAAACAGGAAGCTTTGCAACTCCTAACCCATTTCAAAGCTATCCTACCTATCCAACGGGCAATTCAAATTTAGGCGGAGGCACAATATATGGTCTCTCGAATTCGGGCACATTGAACAGATACCGGTCCTATTTTGCCGATATCGCATATTCTTACCTAGACCGGTATACAATCTTTGGAAGTGCAAGGTTTGATGGCTCTAATTATTTTGGAGTAAACACCAATAATAAGACAGTGCCATTATGGTCCGTCGGTGGAAAATGGAATGTTAGTAAGGAAAGCTTCTATCATTCCAAATTACTGACATTCTTAGGCATAAGAACAACCTACGGATACAACGGGAACCTTTCTCCAAGTATTGCTGCATTAACTAC
>QFQM01000239.1 GCA_003243255.1 Flavobacterium psychrophilum
CAGACATTTACCAACTTAAATTTAGGAGGTTCGTTGCCAACATACTATGGTGTGGCAACAGCTACACTTACGGTTGCAAACGCTTATGAGTATATCGACGGATATCAGTACAGAGTAATACTAATGCAGCAAAATGGCTGTTATATACTATCAGAAGCAGCAACACTTACTGTTAATCCTGTAATAGTTGGGGTTGATGATGTGAAACATTTAGAAATGAATATCTATCCTAACCCAGCTTCAGGTGAGGTCTTTGTTAAGATTGCTGATTTTGGATCATATGGTGATATTAAGCTTGAAGTATATGATCTTAACGGCAGGCTTGTAAGAACTGAAAGCAGAATACCATCAGAAGAATACAGGATGGATGTAACAGGACTTGAGTCGGGTGTGTATATCATAACCATCTCTTCCGATACCTTCAGGACCGATAAAAAGCTGATAGTTAATAAAAAATCTTAATTAAAAGCCGCCCTTTCGGGGCGGTTTTTTTGTTACAATAATAATCATGCTCCAATTAGAAAATTTTAAGATTACCTGAAAATTCCCTAACTTTATATAACGCACCTATTTAAAAGGAGTCATTATGAACAACAGCACCAAAAACTTCCTCATCTTTATCGCTGTACTTTCATTGCTATTTGTGCTTGGCGATATCTTTTTGTGGATAAACATTACTAATGACTACAATGAAGCGCAGTACCAGAGTGCCTATCTCAATCAATACCCCTCACAGGTCAGGAGCCTTAAAGGATTGAGTGTTCTTCCTATGGTGTTGCTGGTATTTGCTTCATTCATCTTTATCCGCTCTGCTAAAACCAATTTCGTAAAGATAACAGCAGCCACTATAGCGACTGTATGTGCTATCGTCATTATCTGGAAAATGTTTACGTTGCTTTAAGTGAATCGCTTATCTTAGCGAAATGAAGAAATCTCCTGTTGTATTCTGGATTGCTATATTTTTCGTGGGTTTTATATTAGCCGACCTCTTCCTGTGGTTTGCCATAAGCTCAAAAATAGTGGATACCGAAACCGCCCGCGAAACCTATTTATCCTATTATCCTGAATTTCTTCAAAATGGAAGGGTATTAACTGTAATTTCAATACTCATGCTTACTTTTTCAGGCTATATCTTCCTGAATACCTCCAAAAAGAACGAAAACAAAAAAACCGGACTGATACTGGGATTATTATCTACCCTGTTGCTGATGCTTAAAATTTATACGATTACAAGACGTTAATGCTCCCAATAGCCTACCATCCTATTTACAAACATCCGCTACCGGAAGGCCATCGTTTCCCGATGATAAAATACGAACTGCTACCACAGCAGCTGCTCCATGAGGGTACTGCAACGCCGTCGGATTTTTACGAACCCGGTCTGCCTGATATCGCAATCATACTGGCGGTACACGATAAGATCTATGTAGATGAATTGCTCAATCTCACACTCGACCCAAGGGCGGTGCGAAAGATAGGTTTCCCGCTTTCGGCCGAATTAGTAGAACGCGAATTGCGTATTGCACAGGGTACGATCTGGGGAGTACATCAGGCTATCCAGCATGGTATTGCTTTTAATATTGCAGGTGGTACACACCATGGTTACAGCGACCGTGGTGAGGCCTTTTGTTTATTGAACGACCAGGCCATCGGGGCGCAATACCTCATCAATAACAAACTGGCGAAAAAGGTTCTGATTGTAGACCTCGATGTACATCAGGGCAATGGGACAGCCGAAATATTTACCGGTAACGATGCCGTGTTTACGTTCTCCATGCATGGCAAAACAAACTACCCTTTTAAAAAAGAAGTCTCCGATCTTGATATTGCCCTGCCGGATAATACCGGTGATGAAGAATACCTGTCAATTCTCCAGGAAACACTTCCCAAACTGATTTATGAACAAAAACCCGATTTTATCTTTTACCTCAGCGGTGTCGATATACTCGCTTCTGACAAACTGGGTAAACTGGGATGTTCCGTAAATGGCTGTAAACAACGGGATGAATTTGTATTATCCATTTGCCATAAACTAGGTATACCTGTGCAATGCAGCATGGGTGGCGGTTATAGCCCGGATATTAAGATTATTATTGAGGCGCATGCGAATACATATAGGGTAGCGAGGGGATTGTATTAGTTTTTCTTTTGTCTTGAAACAAAAGAAACAAAAGTTCAAGGCTTGCACCTGTTTACGCTACAAATCCTTCGCTTCGACTAAAAGATTTGAACTCGCTCCGCTCAAACAGCAAATCTTTCTTAACGTCTCTTCTACTGATTTGCTTAACGCTAAACAGCTGATGCCTTAGCTTCACTCTTATGTAATCTGTGACTGTAAATTTATGAGGAAAGCTTGTTCCCCTCTTAAGAGTCCCGATAGCTATCGGGAAGGGGTATATTATCAATCACCCTCCCATTTCTCAATAAGTTTTTTGCTCTGTCTATCAAACTTAAAAACATAATCGGTCATTGCTCTCTTATTATACAGCAAAATTAAAAGAGTATCATCTTGACGAATTAAAATATCATCTGGTTCTCCCCAATTATCTTTTACTGTTTCGACGGAAGAACTTAATTCTGTCTTTTCATATTTGTTCACATAATGATCGAACTGGATTTTATAAAATACTATGAAACCCCAGAACAATAATAGTGCGCCGAAAAATAGTATCATTAGAATCTTTAGAATCTGCCTAATCATTTGTTGACTTTTTGATAGAACGTCTGAAGGCAAATAATATTTCTCAAAACCTAAAAAAGCCCTTCCGTCGGGGGCAGACGGAGAGGGCCAAAACCTCCTTTAAAAAACCGGTTTTATTTACCTAAAAGCAGCACGTCACTAACAACAACCTCTGTAATGTAGCGTTTCTCGCCATTCTTGTCGTCGTAGCTGCGATGCGTCAGCTTGCCCTCTATGGCCAGCTCTTTACCTTTAGTGACATACTTCTCAATAATCTCGGCAGTCTTTCCCCATGCGGTCACGGTGTGCCACTGGGTATCAGTTATGCGCTCGCCTTTGTCGTTGGTATAGCTCTCATTTGTTGCGAGTACCAAACGTGCCAGTTTTTTCCCGGCTTCAAAAATCTTGATCTCAGGGTCGGCTCCTGCGTTACCTATCAGCTGTACTTTGTTTTTTAATGCGTTCATGGCGTGTAGAAAATTAAATTGTTAATGTTAAATCATTTCCTGCTGTACGAGATTATTTCGTAGTTTCAACATTGCAAAGTTGCGGCAGTCGCCAAAACTTATTCGGTTAGTAACCGCTTAAGGTCGGTTGTAGTTATTTGTAAACGTTTGTAAACGGAAAAGGAACGTAATTAATCTAAACTATATGAGATATTTAACTCTAATTCTATTTGTCGTATGTACTTCTTATTCTCAGACACAGGAATTATACGATATTGCCTTTTCTAAAAAAGAAAACTTCAGAGTACTTACTTTTATGGGAGGAAAAATACCTAAAACATTTTATGTAAAAGATTCTACAGACTTTATAAATGGAGCTATATTTTACCTTCCTGATACTGATCTTAATGACCCTGAGGTAATGAAAGGAATTGAACATGATGAACACCATCCATATCATAACGTTTATTTATTTGCTGATAAATCTTTGGACACACTTATTCCAAAACAGGAGAAAATAAAGCTGGCTGCTGTTGCTGATAATTCTGTCGTAACTAAAATAAATATCACCGGAAAAAAATTTAAAATGATTGACACCTTCAAAAAAGAAGGATTTTATTTTTTACTTACGAACCCTATATATTCATCGGATGGCAGATATGCTTTTGCTCGTATTTCTGTAAAACAAAAAACCACTTTTTTAGGTGACCCGTGGGATGAATATTTTGCCACTATAACTTTTATGTTTGAAAAAATGCAAGATGGTAAATGGAAACAAATAGGACGAAAAGATCATATCATTTTATAGCTTTTCGTTTTAACAACAGCTTAACCGTTGCAAACGTTTACAAACGGAATTATTTTATATCTTTATAAAAAGTAAACGATTTATGCAGGCAGAGATAAACAAGGTAGAATTACGAAACTTACGAATAGAAGATTATAAAGAGCTGCGCCTCTCGATGCAGCACGCCTATAAAGATGTCGATTTAGACATGGACGAGCCGTATTGGGCGGAAAAAGACATTAAGCGCCTGCTAAAAATCTTCCCCGAAGGACAGCTTGTGGTGTTGGTAGATGACAAAGTGGTCGGTTCTGCACTTTCGCTTATAGTAGATCACAAAAAGGCTACTATGAACCATACCTATGAAAAAATTACCGGTAACTACAGTTTCGACACCCACGATTATGATGGGGAAGTACTGTATGGTATTGATGTATTTATAGATCCTGAATATCGTGGCCTGCGCCTTGGCCGTCGACTTTACGAAGCCCGAAAGGAACTTTGCGAACAGCTTAACCTGCGTTCCATCATTTTCGCAGGAAGGATGCCTAATTATGATGAGCATTCCGGAGAACTTACACCAAAAGAATACATTGATAAGGTACGCCTTAAAGAAATACACGACCCGGTGCTGGCGTTTCAGTTGAGTAATGATTTCCACGTTATAAAAGTAATGCGCAACTACCTTGAGGGCGACAAGAACTCACAGGATTATGCCGTACTTATGGAGTGGAACAACATTTACTACGACAAAAGCCCCACGCTTATCAATACCCGAAAAAGCATTATCCGTCTTGGACTGGTACAATGGCAAATGCGTCCGCTGGCCAATCTGGAAGCGTTGTTTGAGCAGGCCGAATTCTTTATCGATGCGGTATCGGGTTACGGAAGTGACTTTGCGCTGTTCCCTGAACTTTTTATCGCTCCGCTCATGGCCGACTTTAACCACCTGAGCGAAGCCGATGCCATAAGGGAAATTGCCCGTTTTAGCGAACCCATACGCAAGCGTTTCCAGGAAATGGCGATATCCTACAATATCAACATCATTACCGGAAGTATGCCTATGCTCGAAGATGGTAACCTGTACAATGTAGGTTTCCTTTGCAAACGTGATGGTACTTCTGAAATGTATACCAAAATACACATTACCCCTAACGAGGTTAACTACTGGGGTATGGTAGGCGGTAACGAAATAAAAACCTTTGATACCGATTGCGGAAAAATAGGCATCATGATATGTTATGATGTGGAGTTTCCCGAACTGTCGCGCCTTATGGCCGATGAAGGCATGGAGATACTGTTTGTACCTTTCCTTACCGATACCCAAAACGGTTATACCCGCGTAAGGCATTGTGCACAGGCCCGTGCTATAGAAAACGAATGTTATGTTGCCATTGCCGGATGTGTGGGTAACCTTCCCGGGGTAAACAACATGGACATTCAGTATGCACAGACTGCCGTGTTTACACCGTCAGACTTCTCATTCCCATCCAATGGCATCAAGGCGGAGGCAACCCCTAATACCGAGATGACCATTATTGTAGACGTTGACCTCGATCTACTGAAAGAATTGCATGAGTTTGGTAGTGTACGTATCCTTAAAGACCGTCGTCAGGATTTGTACAAGCTTAAAAAGTCACCCGTTGCAAAACCTGAAACCCCTGCCGAGCCTAAAGCCCCAAAAGTCACCACTGCTTCGGCAGCACGAACAAGAACACCTAAAAAGAACTAAGAGTTTATGACACGTAATTGTCCTGAATGCGGCGAAAAGATAGTAGGCCGCGAAGACAAAAAATTTTGCAGCGATGCCTGCCGCAATGCCTGGAACAATAAGATCAACAAAGACAGTAACAACTATATGCGCAACATCAACAACCGCTTGCGCAAGAACAACCGTATACTTAGCGAACTGAATGTAGAGGGCAAAACCAAAACCACCAAATCCAAACTGATGAGCAAGGGTTTCGATTTTGAGTATTTTACCAATCAGCTGCATACCAAAACCGGCAATACCTACTTTTTTGTGTATGAGCAGGGCTATATGCCGCTGGAAAACGATTATTATATTCTGGTACGTAAAGACATTTCCTGATGCAGATTTCTATTTTAGGCTGCGGATGGCTCGGTTTGCCATTGGCACAATCGCTTATTGAAAAAGGTTTTTCGGTTAATGGGTCGACTACTTCTCCGGAGAAGATCAAGGTTTTGCAGAATGCAGGAATAAAGTCATTTGTCATCAGCCTTTCGGCAAATGGTATTGATGGAGATATGGACTCTTTTCTTCGCGAAAGCGAAATACTCATTATTGATATTCCACCCAAATTAAGAGGCGGGAACAGCGAAAGTTTCATTGATAAGATAAAAAATCTTATCCCGTATATCGAAGCGTCAAGTGTTACAAAAGTGCTGTTTGTAAGCTCAACAGCCGTGTATGCCGATGATAATTCGGTAGTGACGGAAGAGACGATCCCCAATCCTGAAACCGAAAGTGGCAGACAACTGCTGGAGGCCGAAACGCTTTTGGCAAATGCCAAATTTCAGACTACTATATTGCGCTTTGGTGGTTTAGTTGACCAAGACCGCCAGCCTGTAAAATACCTTGCCGGGAAAGAAAACCTCGAAAATCCGGAGGGGCCGGTAAACCTCATTCATCGCGAGGACTGCATTGGCATCATACTGAAAATAATCGAAAAAAATGCCTGGGGGGAGACATTTAATGCCGTAGCACCTTATCATCCTACACGCGAAGAACATTACACCCAACAGGCACTGAGAATGAACCTGCCATTGCCAAAATTCACCCATGAAAAACCATCTGTGGGGAAAACCGTGAGTTCAGAAAAAGTGATTAGCTTTTTAGGATATTCTTTTAAAAAATGATTGATGACTGAACCCCTATAAAAAGGTTTGGGGCGGGACTTTTAATCAAATCCGCGCCCTTCCACCCACACACGTGAAGACCTATTACATTAATAAC
>QFQM01000240.1 GCA_003243255.1 Flavobacterium psychrophilum
CGATACGCTGATCGTGATTGCTATAGACCGCCTGGGGCGTAACACGATTGATGTTCTTTCCACCGTGGAAATGTTGCAGACAAAAGGCGTGAAAGTTGTCAGCTTGCGTGAAGGGTTCGACCTATCAACACCAGTTGGTAAAGCGATGCTGACTATGATGGCAGGACTTGCCAGCCTGGAAAAAGATCTGATAGCAGAACGTAGAACAGCAGGAATAAAACGTGCACAATCAGAAGGTAAGCATTGCGGCAGACCTATTAAAGCGACAGTTGAACAGGTACAAGAGTTGTTAGCACAAGGTTTACCACCAGCAGCAGTCCAAGAAAGGTTAGCGATCAGCAAAGCCACCTTCTACCGATTAAAGACATCCGGTCATCTCTCCGATATTTGAAAATTGTGTAGTTTAAAATTGGGGGGCAGGAAAAAAGTGCTGAGCAGTCTAAGTAAACGCGTAGATCATCAATCAATTCCGCCTCTATCATCCATGATGTAAATAAATTCACAAACATCCATTTGGGATAGGAATGCAATAACACCCATCCTTGGATCGGTTTGATAAATATGAATATTTCATTGATTCAGTACATAAAAGACCCTATTGTTATCATAGAAACTGTAGCCCCTCACACATTGAGTTCCACTTTTGGGAACACATTGACATAGCAATCAAAGAACACTAAGATGTTCCCATATTAGGAACAAATTATGAAGTTGCTTGGAAGAAATCGGTTGAACCAGCTTAAAAGTAAGAGTTCCGCCACTAAAGTTTGGGTAACCGCATGGTCATCTGAGATTGATTCATGCAGTTGGAAATCCGTTGATGAGGTGAAAGATCGATTCCCATCAGTCGTTTGTATTGAGAATTGTATGTTCACATTCAAAGTTGATGGCTGTGATATGGTCATTGAAACCATCATGGATTTCAATGCGTTGACTGTATTGATTATTGCTGTAAAGGTCACATGAATGGATATTAAAGTTATAAAGACAGAACAACAGCATCAGGACTACCTGGAGCGAATCCATTCTTTGATGCTTATGATGCCACCGACTCGCTCGGACGAGCATGAAGAACTCGAGCTTCTAATCACGGTCGTAGAAGCCTATGAAAACTCGAAGTATCCGATTGAGCCACCTGATCCTATTGATGCAATTTTGTTTAGGATGCATGAAAAGGGTTTAAAACAGGTTGATCTCGTTCCCTATTTGGGAACAAGAAGCCGTGTTTCTGAAATTCTTTCCCGGAAGCGCCCCTTAACAGTCTCAATGATTAAAGCCTTGTCCATTGGATTGGGGATTTCTACTGATACACTGATAGGCATAAATTCAGATGATAATCAATCTCATGAGGAAGGTGTAGATTGGTCCAAATTTCCCTTAAAAGAAATGATCAACCGTGGATGGATTGCTGAAAACGGAAATGCTCTAAAAAGTTCGGCTGAAGACATTATCAAAGGTTTTATAAACCAGTTAGGCTGGCAAAGCGGAAGCCTTTCTTTCAAAAGAACATTGTCTGGTGATGCTTACTCGCCTTCAACACAATATGCATTGTATGCGTGGGTTAGTAGAGTTGTGCAGCAAGCGCGGAAGAAAAAAAGCTCTCTCGGGATTTTCGACCCAAATGTGTTATCGGCAAGTTTTCTACGAGATCTCGCACAGTTAAGCTGGTTCGAAAAAGGCCCACTTCTTGCGGTAGAATTTCTCGAGAAACATGGGATAGCAATTATAATAGAGCCAAGTTTAAAAGGTACTCGTATTGATGGTGCCGCATTAAAAGATATTGATGGACAACCTATCATTGGCCTTAGCCTAAGATATGATCGTCTTGATAATTTCTGGTTTACTTTGCTTCATGAAGTCGCTCATATCTGGAAGCATGTTCATAATGAAGAAACATTTCTGGATGATTTAGATGCATCTTCGGATGATAAAAAAGAATCAGAAGCAAATAGGTTGGCAAGGGAAGCATTTATACCAAGAGCCGTCTGGAAAAGAAGTGATGCTTATATATCCCCAACAAAAGAAAACATAGACATTTTATCAAGGGAGTTAAAAATAACACCAGCAATCATTGCGGGAAGATTAAGAAGAGAGTTAGGAAATTACCGTCTTTTTGCAGATCTCATCGGTCAGGGTGAGGTTAGTAGAATTTTATCTACAGCAGTTATCGAATAGCTTCCGGAGGCCGTTATATGTATCCTACTTATGTTCCTATACTGAAAGCAAAGCCTGGTGAATTTGCGGCATTAGAAAAACTTAAAACTGCATATTCACAAAGGATAACACCTTTTTTCGAGATCCCTAAATTCACACAAAAAATGCGTGAACAGGCTTATTATCGTGACTCCACCCAGCCTAAAAAACATTATCTCGATAAGATTTCAAATGAAATTTCAAAATCATGTAAAAGTTCGGCAATCTTTTTTGATCATTTTGAATGGAAGCCAAATGAATATACCGAAACAGGAGAGCATGTATACGGTTACATGTATCGTAAACTCTCAGAAAGTGGCTTGAAAGCTCATCCAGTTGTGGGATTTGACCGATGGGATGATGTTGATTATCAGAATGCGTTGTGTAATTTATCCATTGCAGACGACACATATTTTTGTTTGCGTATTGACTCGGAAACAATAGAAGATGCTTATGATGAAGATTATTTCAAAGATAGCATTGACAGCATAATTCAGGGATTAAATCTCACAAACCAGCAAATCATCATTTTGCTTGATTTTGGCGATGTTACTAAAAAATCTATCGTTTCATTACTTGCAGATCTGCAACATCTTCTTAAGATTGTCAGTGAATATAAATTTAGCACTGTGATGATGGCTGGTGCTTCATTTCCAATGATTATTAACGAAGCCGTTAAGGATGAAGATTCTACTGACTATGTCGAACGCCGTGAAATGGTTGTTTGGAAAACACTTATGGAAGATAGTAATCACAACCTCATATTCGCGGATTATGGGATACGAAATCCTTCAGCAGCAGATGACATTATTGCAACTCATGCAAATGGGAAAATTCGTTACACTATTTCTAATAGATATTTTGTGGCTCGAGGACATTCTAAGCAAAAAGGCAATAAAGGTGAGCAAATTTATGACCTCGCCAAGGTTATTGTAAATTCGTCTCATTACTTAGGGCCGGAATTTTCATGGGGCGATGAGAAAATACTTGATTGCAGTATGAAGAAATTGAAAGGCAGGCCACAGGACTGGATCGGATTTGATACTAATCATCACATCAGCTATGTTGTTGAAGAAGTCTTAGAATTCAACCGTATCAAAGCAGCAAAACATGCAGAAGAAATATAAATTGTAAATTGACGATGCCCACTGATGTGGGCATCTTCTATTTCATATAGTTATACAACACTAACTGACAGTTATATTGCTAATGAGGATCACCATATTTTTTATAGTCGTACACACAGAGTAAACGCCTATAATCTGTTCCTTTTTTGTCTGGCATCGAACGTAAAAGCCCTTCGACATCATCAGGAACAATAATATTGTTCCATGTTGACCATATAATAGAATTTATTTTATTAGTTCGAGTTATTGATTCATCGGAATAAATATCACCCCAATTATCATGCGTATTTTGCACAGCAATTGGCAAACCAGCAAGATACTCTTCGATTTTTCTTCTTTGTTGATTTTTAAGCGGTTCACACTTAGCAAGCTCATGGCAAACCTGACAGAAGCCATATATTGGAAACCATTGGGTAGATGTTATATTTATTTTGTCGATCAATTGTAACAATTGATGGTTTGATTCATCAATTATATCAAAATAATCCGTCATGAAATTCGACGAGTTCTTATGCTCGTATTTTATAGAATTATTTGATCCTATTACTAATATTTTATCGCTATTATTCAGAGAGTCGATATCCTCTGTAATATTGACTTTTATACTGGTACCATCATCATGTACACCAGAATATATATCCTTAACAATACTTTGAACTTTCCGTATATCCATAGCAGACACTGGTAGATTCAAGTTAGATAGTGATCTATATATTTCTATAAAATCATCTGTCTTTATTTTATTAATTCTTATTGTGGAAAAACCTTCTAAATCAATGTCATGCTCAGTAATATCATGTGATGCTGAATCTTTTTCAAACTCAACCAAGAGAAAGTTATTTCTAATACGTTGTGCAGTAAGTGAGTTTGGTTCGACATAAGTAAAAATAGTTTTCAGTAAGCTCTTTATGTTTTCATCACCAATTCCATACCCCATGAATATAATAGGGTTATGAATGAAAATTGAGAGTAATTGAGCACGAATTAACTCATACTTGTTATCAAAATGAGCATAGTCATCTTCAGTTATGATGATTTTAGATGGGTCTTTAATACAGCCATGAATCTTGTATACTGAACCATAGGGATTGCTCAACAATATATCATTCCCTACTAACGGTTCAAAGCTAAATACGTCTTCAACAAGACCATCATAGTTTGTAGTTATAACTGAGCCTACATTTTTCCTGATTTTCTTTAACTCTGCCAATTCCTCTTTTTTATTCTCTCTATAATCAAGGCTCCCTACTAACTTTGAAATGTATATTTTAAATCTGCTCAGATTATTTTCACGTTCCATCTCAGCATAGAAATAATCATTTATGTCTTTAAATTTACCATTACGATCTTCACCTAATGCTTGGTTAAATGCTTTTTCTAATTTAGTAGCAATTAGGGAATAGTTATATTTACCATCAACTTGGCATTCAGCTTTAATATCTAAATAAAACTCATTATTTCCTTTCAACTCAAAAGCAATATACTTTAACAATCCATCCCATGTATGCGAATTGTTAAGATATCTCAAACTAACACCTGCTCCGATGAAAAGCACTGGGTGGTTGCGATACTGGCCTATAAATTCCCGGATATTCATGTCACCCCCTCTGATAAGTCAGAACATTCTATCTTGACTGCTTGACAAATCAATCATGTAGACAAACATATATGAGCTAAGATAGCCCAGTAGCCATCGCTGACTTTGCGTCCCTACGATTGATTTCTCATGTCTTCGATGTTAGACCCAGCAAAGTCCATCAACTACATAGGAGACTGTAGATAGAGGAAACGTATGTAAATATCGTTTAGTGATCCCTCCGCTCTTCTCATGGCCTACTGTTTGCTGCAGGTGCAGGATGTTTTTCACCCATCCAGCCATAGCTGTAGAACAAACTGAGTGACGGATGGAATGCAGTAATCGCCGTTGTCCATAATCGTCCAGATAAGGAATACCCAACTGATCTCGAACATCAGCAAAGACTTTACCGATCTTAGTCATGTTTGTACCTGCCACTTCTGAAAAAATCCGCTCTTTCCACTGGCGATCAACGTACTCCATGAAACCCCATTCGATTAACTTAGGGTGGATGACTACCTGCCTCGTAGCGTTCTCAGTTTTCCCCTGCCCTCCTTCAGCAATCAGGAAATAGTAACGCTGGCTATCTTCGTCAAATTTAATCTGTGACTTCTCCAGCTTTCCTATCTCGCCTCTTCTCGCTCCCGTGTATGCCAATAACAACGTGATCCATTTTTGCCAATTATCGGGTTGCTTAAGCGCCCACCCTACAAACTTTTTCATCTCGGCTGTACTGTATGCGCCAAATCTTGCTTTCGATGGTGCAGCCACTACTCCATCAGTTGGCGATTTCAGCAAAACGTCTTTGCTTTCAGTAAGAAAAGTTTTGAACAGTGATTTGTAGAGCTTTAGATGTTTATGGATGGCTTCAACCCCAACCAGTTCATCAGCTGGGACATCGTCACATTCTATCAATTGCTGAATGCTCATTGAGCGATAAGGCTGTACAACGCGCTTAGGGAGGTTCTCAACAACTTCCATCACCTGTTTAATGTTCTGTTTGCTAATCGTCGCTACATCAGTTTCCCCTCCCAAGACCGTTAACAGCACTTCCATGTATCGCTCATTTGCCATTGAGATCGATTTCGTCCAGTTGCGTCCCTTTTCGTCTTTGTACATCGTCCACGCATCCGAGAGAGTTAGCACTTTTTCCGGTTCGGCTGGCGGTTGAGATTCCACGATTTCAACAGGAGGAGCGATCTGCTGGTGGGCCAAAAATGGATTTCTCGCAGCCTTGCGTTCTGACGCAATCAGATTAGACAAAAATGATTCGAACACGAGGAGCGGCGTAGCTAATGATTGAACAAAAGGAATGTGTGGCGTAACGCCAATCATCAAAGCAGATGCTTCACGATAGCTGTCAGTGAGGAGAGATTTCTTATACATCTTGCCATTTGAAAGCCGGATTTGCAGGTAGTAGTTGCCGTTTCGCTGAAACGTGTATGGAAGAGTTTTGTACCCCATGAATACACCCTTTTTGTACCTCAAGTGCATTACGCACCGACAAAAAGAGAGTCAATCTCATGATAAGTAGGCCGAATTTCGGCCCCCTACGCTGGCATTATCCAGATCAGGTGGTACGGGTATTTCTCAGCCTTCACCAGGAAGGGCACCCCGAGTCGTTGAA
>QFQM01000241.1 GCA_003243255.1 Flavobacterium psychrophilum
TGAAAAAGTGGGCTTTACCTTTGTAAAAGAGCACATTACAACTCCTGGGAGCATTACTTTTGAACAGTTCTGTAACCTATGGGAGATCTCAAAACCTCAATAAATTGGCATGTTAATTGCAATAAATCTCTAAAATTTTGGTTAGTTTTGTCAGGAACGACTGGTCTAAAAGGTTCAATTTTATGCAGATACGATACATTAAATACGTTATATTCCTATTTATAATAAGCTCGGGTTCAGCTGCTTTCGCACAGATAGATAACCCTATGGGCGGATTTGCCATACCTAAAGAAAAGTCTAAGGTTAACTCATCTCCTTTACCTGCTAAAACCGACCTGCCATCGAGCGTGATGCCTCCTGCTAAAACCTACAATGCCACTGATTTAACCAAGAAAACTGAGGAATTCAGCATGATTAAAAAGGAGGAATTCGTTAACCGTGGCTCTGAATATCAGGACAGGGTAAACCAGAGCGTTCAGCAAAAAGGAGAGTCAAATGAAGCCTACAGAGGCAACCAGAGTTTTGGTGAAATCCGCACAAAATCAAGCTATTTTACCATATTCTCAGCAGATTATGGCCTTGAAGATGGTGACAGGATAAGGGTATTGGTAAATGATCAGGTCGTAATACCTGAATTTACACTTACCAACAATAGCAAAGCTTTACAGATAATGCTTAAACCCGGCTTTAACAAAATTGAATTTGAAGCTATGAATCAGGGTACTTCCGGGCCTAATACAGCTCAATTCACTGTTATTGACGACCACGAAAAGCAATTAATGTCAAATCAGTGGAATTTAGCCACAGGATTTAAGGCATCTGTTATGGTTATAAAGGAATAGTGTATTATATTTGTCTCTAAGCGTATTCAACTATGAGACAACTACTATTCTTCTTTCTGTTTATTTTCTCCGGACTAACAGCAATTGCTCAGGATCATGCAGCTACTATGTATTTTAATGATGGTACTGATGTGGCCGGTTATGCCTCTATAAAATTTATCAAGGAGTCCTTTTACGGAATGCCAAAAGATAAGATATCTTTCAGAGTATCAGAGGATGAAGAGGCTGAACTTTGGGATGAAGAAACCGTATCTAAAATTGTTTTTCACGACCTTCCCGAACCTTTAACCCTTGAGTACATAAATGTTACCTATGTTGATGGCACGCAATATTCGCTTTTCCAGGTTGTTGAACCCGGAGAAATAACGCTTTATGCGGAAGCTTCTACAATTTGGGATACCAAAACCGATAAGATACTCCCTCCGATGCCTAAAAACCTAAAGGTAAAAAGGGCAACCGAAAAAGAGTTTGCAGTATTGACTAACAAAAAGAAAATTTCGGCTTATTTCCAGTGCCAGGGCATTACAGACCGTTTAGATAGCGGCGAATTCAATAGCCGTACCGTGGTTGAAATGGTTAATTACTATAATGAAAGCTGTACAGAAAATCTAAAGGAAAAGATACAAAAACCGGCATCGGCAGGTCAATAAAAAACATGTGCCAGATATACAATTGAGTAACAGGACACACACCATACAGTCCTGGCATTAAATGATTTGAATATAATTTCTTTTGTGATTCTCTTAGTTTGTAAATAAGCAAGTAGCCAAAAACAAAAAGAGAAAAGAATATCCATCCAGTCGAATCTCCCATTGGTTATGTGCAGTAGCTGAAATAACTCCATAACTACAGCTGTGACAAGCGGCACAAACACGAGGTTATACCTCCTTTTTCCTATCATAAAGCAAAATGGCCCCGAAAGTATAGTTATACAGTATATCCACAAACCTTCAGGTAATGAAAACACTATATAATCATTTAGAGGAAGAGCTGAATTGATTTGTTCTTTTAATGCAATGTAATCCTCATAAGAAAACAACTGAACGATAAGCTTATTGATCAGTGTTTTTGAAGTTCTGTAAAAAACATAAATATACAGTGATATAAAAAGCGAGATTGCTATTGATGGAATGTGTTTTTTCAAGGTTTTGTATATATAAGCAATTTATAATAGGCTCCAAATCCGAGAGTAGATTCCTTTATTAGCGTAAAACGCTTCAATCCTTCAATATCTTGCTGATAAAAGGAAGACCTGAAACGTAAAAGCTTCGCAATGGGCTGAAAAGCTTTATCCGCATATTTTAACACATTATCCGGTGTAAAATGATTAAGGATAAACAATTTACCTCCCGGTTTAAGCACTCTGAAAACTTCTTTAAGTAGCTTCTCCGGATCTTCGGCAACTGCAATAGCATGGGAAATAACAATGTAATCAAAATGCATATCAGGAAAAGACAGATTCTCGGCATCCATCAGTAACAAGTGGATATTATTATCATTATAATTCCTTGCTTTATTCAGCATGGCTTCAGAAATATCTATACCTGTAATTTTATGCCCTTTATAGTTTGGCAAATAGGCACCATCTCTACTCCTATCTCCAGCAGATCGCCGGCCTTACAGGCATTGACTTCATCTATCAATGCGCTTCTTTGCGGATTCAAAAAGCTATTTATAAGCGGATAGAAAACACTTAAATGATTGTAAAAAGTTGCAGTAGAGTACATTTATGCCGGAATTATATTTAGTGCATCTATTTCCTTTTTATATTTTTCAGGAATAAGGACCGATTTAATAAAGCTGTCTAAATTCATGCTTTTGCATATCTTGTAACCGGCAATTAAAGGAGCCAATACTGTAAAACGCCTCATAGAAAGCATTTTACGAACCTCTACAGGAATAACAAGTAGTTGCGACTCAAGCATAATACGGTATCGGAAAGCTCCCAGATGTTTCTTATACTGCTCAAACAAGTCTACAGTGTGATGACTGTAAACCATATTCTGTTCTAAATGTTCCTGACGCATTATTTCCCATGCTGTAAAGTTTTGTGGCAGGCCCTGCAATCCCATTCTGTTTCCTACCTTGTAGAATACATTAAAAACTTCTTCTTTTTCTGTTATACTAAGCTTTCGTTCAAGCAGTTCATACGACCGTATAGAGTAATCTATCAGCATAAAAAGTACATCCCTGTAAGCCCAATCGGGAATTTTAAATCCACGACCCTGCTCTACTTCTTTGTGAATCGCTGCAATGCTATCAATTGAACGTAAAGCAGCATCATGTTCGGCAAAAACGATTGTCCTTGCATACGACACGGTTGAGAAAAGCCTTCCCAAGGGATCAGTCGGAAGTTTTCCGGTAAAATAAAGCCAGTCCACAGCTTTATTGAGTGCAAACTCAGCAGCAGCACCGGCAAATATGAAAAGTATGGTATCGCTATTGCCCCATATCTTCCTTACAATCGAATCTTTATCTACAAAATATTCCATATCAATTCAAATACTTAATCCCACAATGTTCCATCGAGCCCTAAAATTATACCTACCCACAAGATGAAAAGGTACACAAGAAGGCTAATGCACCTTAACAGTATACTTTTAGTTGTCGAATCGTAATTGTGATTATTGATTATATAATACAACGCACCACCAAAAGCACCTGCTAATGGTGTAATAATTAGTGGTCTTACCATCCAGAACTCCGGCCATTCAGGGTTAGGTGCATTTACCTGAAGAATAAATAAGAGTATTATTGCAAAAGCAATCACCATCCCTGTAAGAGCATTTTTTAGTAACAGAGGTCTTTTATAAGACCTGCTTGTCAAATTAAGTTTTGTTTTCATTTTTTATTAATTTTAAAAAGAACTTTGAATTACAAAGTTTTAGGGTAAATTTTTTTATTTATGCGATTTAACTAAATTTTCAAGTATACGAAGATGCTCTAAAAAAGCAGCTTTACCTTCTTTTGTCATAAAGTATTTTGTATTAGGCTTTCTTCCCACAAAGGACTTCTCTACTGCTATAAACTCTTCTTTTTCAAGTGCTTTCAGGTGACTGGCAAGGTTACCGTCGGTAGCATCAAGGTATTCTTTTAAGGCATTGAAATCCAGGGTATCATTAACAGCCAGAGCCGACATGATACCAAGCCTGATCCGACTTTCAAATGCCTTATGTAATCCGTTTACTGATACTTTCACCTTTCGTATTTAAAATGTATATATATGCCGTAGGCAATGTGCGCTACGCCAAATCCAAGTGCCCAGAATAAAAGTCCGTAACCTATATAATACGAGCTTATAAGCCCCAGAGTAACTTGAATTAAGCCTAATACCTTAACGTCTTCAAAAGTGTACCTGCTGGCAATGAATAATGAAAGTCCGTAAAATATTAATGTCAATGGAGCAACAAGGCCCACAAATCCCTTAGAAATCAAAATTAATATTAATATCCCTCCTATTACCAGCGGAACACCCATATTTACTAACAATCGCCTTGATGTAGCATTCCAGAATTTCTCATTTCTTTTGGCAGCCCTTCTACTAGAGAAAAACACTGCTGTTCCAACAGCTAAAATTAAAACAGAAAGAGCAAGAAGCACCAGCTTTAAGATACCTCCCGTATAATGCCTTTCTGAAACCGATGAATAAATAATCTCATCAGGATTAAAATATAATACTTTATAAGCAACATATGCACCTATAAGAGCATATACTCCTGCCATGATTCCGGCCCATCCTGAAAGGGAAAGAAATTTGGTAGATTTCTCCATCATGGAGCGTATCTCTGAAATGTCACGGATATAATCCTGCTGTTGTTTCATAAAAAGTACTTTATAATACAAAGTTAATAATTAGCCTGATACTGCAAAATTATTTTTCATGTATTTTAAAAACATTCTAAAATCTGATGTGCTGATGTTGCTTAATAAGTCCGTTAACATTAAATAACATACAATAATATTGGTTAACCATACATATAAAATACTGATAGTAAGTTTGTACTATAAACTTTAAAACACCATTGTCATGAAAACAAAAATCATTTTAATATTTGCCCTTATAGTAACACTAACAGGTTATGGGCAGGATAAAAGTAAATTTGACACTCAGTTAAATACTGTTGTAAAACTATTCACTACAAAGAATGCCGAAGTAATCAAGCCCGTTTTAGCAGAGAATTATAGTATTGCAGGCATATTTCCCGGAGCCGAAGAACAGGTATTACCGCAGGTACTGCCACAGCTTCCCCGATTTGACGGTTATAAACTGATTAGCCAGGCCCAAGAAAAAGAGGGTACCCGTGTAAAGATCTTTTTGACAGAAAGCAAATCAGGTTATGAGTATCCTGCGAACTTCCTTTTTAATAAGGAGAAAAAAATACAGGAATTCAATATACTTGAAACAGCATCTATACAAACAGAATATAACGAAAAATAAGACAGTGACAAACAGAGCAGCCTGCCTCCTGCTCTGCTTGTTGTTTAAATTGCATAATGCTTATCTTGAGGCATTACTAACACATTACATATTTGAAAGTTAACGTATGTTAACCGACCTTTTATACCGTTTTTTGTTTATATTTTTGAGATATGAAAAAGTGGCTGCAAAAAAATATTGTCTATTTAATTGCCTTGATTATTCTGGTAACACTCTTTATACAGGCTTATTGGAACGTAAAGAATTATGAGGCAAATAAAATAACCGTTAATAATGAGGTTTTGGCAGCACTTAATAATAGTGTTGATACCTATTATACGAACCTGGCAAAATCAGATATAAAATCTACCATAATTGATGAGAACCTTTACAGTGAGCACAAAATGCCTGAAGAAATCGAACTCCTTATCGACAGTCTGATTAACAATGCTCCTGAAAATTCTGAAGGCATGATTACTACAGATATTGAATCCGGCAACATTGTGCACGTTACCCACATCGATTCTACAGGAAAATCAATACCGCCGGGTATCGCCAAAATGCTAAAAATAGCAACTAAACCAAAATCGGTTACAGCAACAGGGTCCGTAACAGTACCACACAAAGACTCTTTACAAGGACTGAACACCCTGGCTACTAAAATAATCATCTCATTATCAAGCGACAGCATCAACTTTAAAAAGCTTAATAAATATCTAAAGGATGAGCTTGCGAGCAAAAACTTAAACTTTAAATATGCTTTGTCGCATCATAAAGAAGACGAGAAATCCGTAAGCTATGGAAATATTAAAAAACCTGAATATGAGCTGTCTGTAGAATCCAGATCTGCTTATCTCCCTTCCGGTACACATCTTAAGATGTATTACCCTAATATTAATCTCATAGCCTTAAAACAAGGATTTGCAGGGATATTACTATCATTCCTTTTTACTATTGCCATAATCACGAGCCTGATTTATCTTTTACGAATAATAAGGCAACAAAAACAGATTGTACTCAGCAAAAATGATTTTATCAGCAATATTTCGCACGAACTCAAAACTCCCATCGCGACTTCACTGAGTGCCCTTGAAGCGATTCAGCATTTTAATGCTTCTAACGATAAGGAAAAAACCGATAAGTATATGGGTATTGCATCGCAGCAGCTTCAAAAACTGAATGTAATGGTAGAGAAAATTCTTGATACTGCATCATTAGACAGCGACAGGAT
>QFQM01000013.1 GCA_003243255.1 Flavobacterium psychrophilum
TGGCTTCGAGGGGTTATGTTGTAATTGGGTCACAGTTGCGTGGCTCGGAAGGCAGTGAAGGGATGGATGAATTTGGAGGAAAAGATGTTGATGATGTTCTTTATCTCCTCAAAGTTATTGATGAGCTAAAAGTAGCCGATAAAAATAAAATTGCTCAACTGGGCTGGAGTAGAGGTGGTGTGACTAATTTTCAGATGCTTAAGAAAACTGACAGGATTGATGCTACAATTACTATAGCTTCATTTGCAGGTTTACTCGAATCGCACAGAGATATCATGTTTAAAGTCTACCGGAACAGAATTCCCGGTTATGCTAAAGATTCTGTTGCCGCTACACAAAAGGTTTCTCCGGTCTATCAGATTGACAGTATTCGTAATAAGAAAGTTTCTTTGCTATTTATTCATGGAGATAACGACAATACGGTACTTTATGAAAATAGTGTGCGACTGCATAATAAAGCTAATTTAAAAGGTATCAAAAGTAAACTGATTACGTATCCGGGTGGTGACCATGGACTCATGAATTATTTTGAACAACTTTTGACAGATATTGATACATGGTTAAAGGAAATTAATGGTTAATCCTGACAAAATAACAGCCGTTACACTTTGGATATGTTTTTGATTCCGCTAGTACATGACCGATACAAACGAATTTAAATTCTCACCCTCCGTATTTGCATGGCCGCTCTATTTTGTGCTGATGCTATGGATTGTATACTGGGTAGAGGTGAAGTACCATATATATCTTAATGATTACGGAATACTTCCAAGGACGTTAAAAGGCCTTAGAGGTATAGTACTAAGTCCGTTTCTTCATGGTAGCCTTGAGCATCTTTATAATAACTCAATTCCTTTACTGGTGCTTATTGCTGCACTCAGGTATTTTTACAGGCAATATGCATTGAAGGTTATTGTTTACGGAATCCTGCTTTCAGGATTTATCACCTGGCTTATTGGGAGGGATTCCTATCATATTGGTGCAAGCGGACTTATATATGTGTTAGTGAGTTTTATATTCTTCAAGGGGATGCAAACAGGTTATTATCGACTTGTAGCACTTTCGCTCACTATAATAGTACTGTATGGCGGTATGGTGTGGTATGTGTTTCCGGGAGAAGATCAGACAATTTCGTGGGAAGGACATTTAGGAGGACTTGTGAGTGGACTTTTGTTTTCCAGGATGTATAAAACTCCTGAATATAAAAAGCAAATCGTTTACGACTGGCAACGCCCGGATTTCGATCCTAAGCAGGATGCGTTTATGAAACGTTTTGATGAGCATGGTAATTTTGTAAACCCGCCAAAACCGGAAGATATAGAGGTTATTGATGCAGAAATACTATCTCCGCCACCTGCACCTGCAATCAGGATAGTGTATACCTACGTCTCAAAACACGATGAAGATAAAAAAAGAGAGCCGGGCGACCCGACTCTCTGAGTTATATTTTGAGGACTATCTAAACTTTATTGTCTTTGCCTTACGGTTTCATATAAGAATGCACCACAGGCTACCGATACGTTTAGTGATGAAATAGTTCCAAACATAGGTAGTTTAGCTTTTTCATCAACAATCTTCAGTACGGAAGGATTGATACCTCTGTCTTCCGATCCCATAATGATAGCTAACGGTTCGTTCAGGGCGATATCATAGATATTGTTATCTGTTTTTTCGGTAGCAGCCACGGTTTTTATCCCCGAACCCTGCAGGTGAAATATAGCGTCTTTAATATGCTCTACTTTACAGATAGGCACGTTGAATACAGCACCGGCAGACGTTTTTACCGTATCTCCGTTGACAGGAGCCGAGCCCTGTTTCTGAATGATGATACCATCTACACCAGTGCATTCAGCCGTTCTGATTATCGCACCAAAATTACGGGCATCCGATAATTGGTCAAGAATAAGGAATAGGGGAGTTTTTCCACTTTCCGTTACTTTTTCAATCAGCGTTTCAAGATCATGAAAAGAAATAGGAGCGATGGTTGCCACAGCTCCCTGGTGGTTATTGTGGGTTAACCTGTTCAGTTTTTCTACAGGAACATAACTGAAATTGATGTTGTTTGCCTTCATCGCTTTCATAAGGTCTTTCATAAGATCGCCCTGCGCATCCTTCTGAATAAATACCTTGTCAATTTCTTTACCTGCGTGTATGGCTTCTATTATTGCCCTGATACCGAAAATCTGATGTTCTTTCTCCATGCTGCAAAGATACTATTTAGATTTTTAGAACCTGAAAAAATATAAGCAATAAAAAAACCATCAGCCGAAACTGATGGTTTTTAATAATTGGATGATTGATTTACTAACTATTCCTCTTCAATAAATCCGGTTCTTTTATAACCTGAGAATATAAGAGTGCTTTCCGGATCGTAGCTAAAAGTACCTTTAAAGTATATACTGTCTACAACCGCTCCTGTTGGTGAATGAGCTGCTCTTTTTAGTATTTTTCCTTCGGAAATACTGAATGTAGTCCCCGGATCATTTTGATTTTCTTCATCAGTAACTGTGAAAGAATGATCAGCCGGGTTTACATTGATAAGGCCTTTAAGATACCAACCTGTCTGATGGTCGTCAATTATCATGGTATTGTTGCCTTCATTGGTATCATAAGTTTCATGATAAGCATGTTCTACCAGTACATCTCCTGTTGCTTCGTCGCTAATGGTAATATACCATTCTCCGCTCATAGATTCCAGTTGTACACCACCCTGGCCATACTCATCATAACCTTCGTCCTCACATGCAACAAATGATACAGTTGCAAGAGCGAAGAAAAACAATAGTGCTATGTTTGATTTTATTTTTTTCATGTCGTTATTTTTTATCTGGTAAAGTTACGTAATGCAGTACCGTAGTATGCAGAAGCCGTAAGAACCCAATTAAAATTATTCTCGCTAACTATTGTGCCCAGGTTACTTTCTACATCAATTCCGGTTTGTGAAGCATCTTGCTGATAAGGGATATATACGTGCTCATCATCAATATTGTAGAAAGTTACGTGTAAAAGGTTTGTAGCATCTGAAAGAGCTAAGCCTCCTGCGTTGTTACATTCGTATGTTCTGTCGTCAAGCCTTGTAACAGTGTTAGGATTACCATTCCTGAAGAATTCACCCTCAAGGTTAATTGCGCTAGGTTCAGAGCTAAGAACGATTACAATCCTTCTTGCTGAAGCTGAAAAGCCATCAGTGTTTACAGCAGAATAATATATGTTGTATACGCCCGGAGTGCTGGCATCAACAGTTCCGTTAGTAGTAACATCAATTTCAGTTTCACCTTCAGTAGCGATTGCTCCCTCCTCAGTATACGTTTCTCCTTGTGTCATTACTAAGGTTGTTTCACCATTTACTGTAAGTAATGGATAGTTAGTAACCTTAGAGAGTATAGGATCTTCTGTACAGGATACCAGGATAGTCAATATCGCCAGGGTTCCTATTTTGAATATTTTATTTAGAATTTTCATATTTTTCATGTTTTATTATTCTGGTTTTTGATCCCACCAAACGTTAAGTAAAAGGTTTGCGTGCTGTGTCAAGTTTGGATTTCTGACTACTTCGTCTTCAGAATAAAATAATATACTAGGTACTTGTGTTCCTGTAAATACTGATATACGTGAAGGAATTCGGTTTCCTATAGAGTAGTCTTCAGTACCTTCTTCTACAACTTCAGGGAACTTAGTACGTGTAGTTTCAATGTAAGCCTCAATGTTGTTTACATAAGCAAGAGCAGCCCATTTTTGGATAAAGATCTGTCTTAGTTCTGTTTCAACACCACCACCTGCAACATATTCGTAAGCACCGCCTGCACCTGTGAAAGTCGCAGGATTAGCACCTGTTAATCCAAAGTACTGTGCATATGTAGCAAACGAAGCGGCAACACCTGCATTATATAAATCCTGAGCACCTGTACCACCTGCATATCTCACAGCAGCTTCAGCCTGAAGGAAATAGCTTTCTGATTCAGCAATAAGGAATACCGGTGTTTGTGCGCCAATATTTGGCCTGGCGTAGTTTACTGCAGTGTTGTTAAACTCATTTCCTGATCCCTGAGGGATTGCAGGATATAAACCTGCTCCTGTCGGTCTGTATACAGCTGTAAGTCTTGGGTCAGCATTAGTTGAGTAGAAATCATGTAATGTGTTGCTGGCAACATTGTTTACGTCTCCAAGTCCTGTAGTTGCGATCTGAACCTCATAGAAAGGATTTCTTTGATTAAGCTGTATTCCAAAGTTTGTAAATGCAGCATCCTGAGCAAGGAAATTGTTTTCTGCTAATAAAGCAAGAACAGCAGCCGGATTTGCATCTGATGTATATGCCAGCCTTAAGTGCATTTTAAGCTTAAGAGTGTTTATAAATTGTACCCAAAGATTAAGATCACCTTCAAAAATCTGATCCTGTATTCCAAGGCCTGAATCTACCGGGTCAGCATTATATGCCCCTACAGCCGCGTCAAGCTCAGTAAGCAAACCTGCATAGATTTCCTGTTGTGAAGTTGGTGCCGGGGTAATGTTAGTCTCTCCCTGTAGTGCTTCAGCGTAAGGAACATCACCATATAAGTCGGTTAGTAACTGAAAAGTATAGGCTCTTAATGCAGTAGCAACCATTACGTTGCCTGTTTCGCCATTGGCAGTACCCTCATCAATTACATATTTAAGATCGTTAAGACAACCTGCATATAATTCTGTCCAAAGCCTGTCAGAATAAGTAGCGTTTATGTTGTATTGGTCAATGTTTTCATACTGGCCGGCTGTTGGTGCCTGCGTATGGTACTGTGCCCAAAACCCTCCTAAGTTAGTAAGGTCACCTCCTGTAACTGTGGTTAAAGACGCCTGAGCAGATGCTAAAGCCAACTCGGTAGTAATGTTACCCGGAGTATTTGGATCTCTGTTGATATCCAGTTCATCTGAACACGAGTATAAAACAAGTGCAAATGCTATTAGAAATACTTTATATATATTTTTCATGATATTTTTTTTTAAAAGTTAGCTTTTAGGCTAATACCATAACTTCTTGTGGTAGGGTTAGCACTAAACTCTCCAAATTGGCCCTCTACGTCTGTTCCGAAAGTCGAAACCTCCGGGTCAATATATTGGTTACTTCTAGGTGTCCATAGGAAAAGGTTTCTTCCTATTAGTGATATTGATAGCCCGTCAATGAAGGTTTTGTCAAGTGCTTTGCTTGGGAAGCTGTAGCTTAAAATAACCTCACGTAGCTTTATGAATGATTTGTCAATTACATTGCTTCGGCTTGAAGCATCTGTTCTGTAATAGTCATCCATATATTCACCTGTAACAGGAGTGGTGTTTGGTGCGTATGATACACTACCGTCAGGGTTTGTTGTTTTTACAACAGATCCAGGTACGATAAACGGCTGTCTGTCATTATAGGTAGTTGTAATTGAGTTACCTGTAAATCGGGTGATGTCAGCAGTACGTGAATACATAAGTCCTCCCTGTCTGATATCAAAAGTAAAATCTAATGTTACGCCTTTATATCTGAAAGTATTTCCGATACCCATAGTATAGTCATACTGAGTGTCGCCATAAACTTCTCTTGTTGTAGAAGCTACCGGTAAACCGTTAGCATCAACCACTATGTTGCCATCAGGATCTCTTTCTGCTACTGAACCCATTATCAGGGCTAATCCCTGACCTTCTCTTGCGATAAGAGAAGTAGTGCTTAAGCCTCCAAGGTCAAGCTGTGCAATTCTTGGATCAAGTTCGTCAAGTTTTGCGTTGTTTTTAGAGAAATTCGTTGTAGTGCTCCATTCAAAACCACCTGAGTTGCTTTTTAGCCAGTTGAAAGTTACTAAAGCTTCAACCCCTTTGTTAGAAATAGTACCAACGTTAGCTATCTGTGATGTATATCCGCTACTGGCAGCCAGATTTAGTGGTAAAATCTGGTCTACAGTTTTAGAGTCGTAGTAAGTAGCGTCTATTGTAAGGAAACTATCAAAGAATGAAGCTTCAATACCAAATTCATACTCTTTCTTTCTTTCAGGTTTCAGGTTTAGGTTACCTACCTGGTTACCTACTTCGTATCCGTTTACTCCGTTTATAGGATAGTCATACTGACCGAATCCCTGGTTGTCTGTTACACCGGCTACATAAGTTGAATAGATTTGATAAGGCGATGTTCCTACACCGGTTGCTCCCCATCCTCCTCTAACTTTAAGATAATTAGCTACACTTTTAATTCCGGGGAATGTGTTGCTAACAATCCAGCTGGCATTAACCCCTCCGTAAAGGAAAGATCTGTTTTCTTCAGGTAGCGTAGAAGTCCAGTCGTTCCTGATGTTGCCTGTTAAATATAACTGGTCTTTAAAGTTTAGGGTACTTGAGTTGTAAATACCATATTGTTTCTGAGATGTTCTTCTTGATGCTACAGTTGGGTTATCGTTTGTGTTTGAGAACGAGAAGAATCCCGGAATAATCTGGCTCGGAACGCTTGCTGAGCTTGCTTCTGACCTGATTCCATTGATGTTAAAACCAAAGGTTGACAGTAATGAAAGGTCTTCAGTAAACTTAAGGTCAAGGTTGTATAAAACATCATGGTTAAGTTGTGTTATAGCAAACAATGTTTCGCTATATGTTCCCGGCTGTTCTGTAGTAGTACCGTCATTAGGGCTTCCCGGATCAGCATCAATAGTTGCTGTCCATGCTCTTAATTTATCAGAAGACTGGTCAAGACCAAAACGGTAAGACAGGTTAGACCACTTGTTGATTTCATAAGTAAGCTCTATCGAACCGTAAACCCTGTCTTTGTTGTAATCATTTCCATTCTCATGAAGAGTGAAATATGGGTTGGTTACACCATAAGGAGTATAATAGTTTGAAACGTTGTGGAACTTATTTTTATAATCCCTGAATTCAGTGATAGGAATATCGGTAGGGATCTGCATAAGGTTGTTCATGGCGGTAACTCCTTGTCCTGTAGCAACACCGCTTCCGCTTGTGTTTACATAATTTAGAGTACCGCTAACAGTCCAGTTTTTGATTTTGCTTGTACCTGAAACCATTATCGTATTTCTTTCATAAGAATCCGCATCAGTAGGGTAAATACCGTCCTGGCTGGTGTTTGAATACGAAAGCCTTACCGAAGAGGTAGCATTACCTCCTGAAATACCTACTGTTGTCAATGTACTTGAGCCTGTTGTAAAGAAGTTTTCAAGCTGGTCTTTCTGGAAGCTGTAAGGTTTAATCAACTGAGAGTTGTCTACCACGTTACCCCATGGCCTTACAAGACCGTCAAATTTAGGACCCCATGAACCATTTTCACTTAGGTAGTGAAGTCCATCCCATCCCTGACCAAACTGGTTTTGGTATTTAGGCGTTCTTAATATGCTTGTAAAGAAAGTTGTTGCAGAGAAGTCAACAGATAGTTTTCCTTCCTGACCTTTTTTTGTAGTGATCATTACAGCTCCGGATGCAGCTTTACTACCGTAAAGTGCTGTTGCCGATGCTCCTTTTAGTATTGTTATCGATTCGATATCGTCAGGGTTGATATCATTGAATCCGCGGCCAAAATCGTAACCACCGCCAAGGTCGTCACTAAAGTTAGAGTTGTTGTTGATTGGCACACCATCAATTACATATAATGGCTGATTTTCACGAGATAGTGAAGTTATACCCCTGATCATCACACCGCTGGAAGCTCCAGGGTCTGTAGAGGCACTTGAAATCACAACCCCGGCAACTTTACCCTTTAACGCATCTGCGATATTGGTTTGAGAGCCTTTTGTGATTTCTGCTGCTTTTACAGTTGTAGTTGCAGCACCAATTGAAGCTTTTTCCCTTTTAATACCTACAGCTGTTACAACAACAGCATCTAGCTCTGTAGCTGTGTCAGCCATTGTAATGTTAAGGTTTGCCGATGTTGCGGGAACTTCTTTGGTTTGCATACCAATGTAAGTAAACACAAGCACGTCAACAGGGGCGGCCTGAATTGTAAATTTACCGTCGATGTCGGTTTGGGTTCCTGTGGATGTGCCTTTAATGACAACATTTACTCCCGGAATCGGGAAACCACCTGCGTCTTTAACTGTACCGGATACAGCTCTTTGCTGAGCAAACGAAATTTGCATCATTAACGCCATGAGGAGCGTTAACAAAACACGTAGCCTTGTCTTCATTGAAATAGATTTGAGTTAGTTTCCCAAATTTCTGTTGAAGTATCGTGATAAGCAAGTTTTTTATGAAAAAATTTAGAATTTTTGTAATATTTTAAGATTTAATGTAGGCTAATATGTTAAAATGCTGTGCGGAAGCTAAGGTGTATTATGGAGTTAGATAACTTGATTTGCTGGTTGTTAGCACTTCCATTTGCGTAAATTATGTTAAAGAGCCCGGTTTTTGTAAGAAGTCCCAAGCCAAAGCCTAATCCTAACAAATTATTACGGGTTTTAGATGTTTCGTCTTCAAAATGGGCATAGTCAGTTATAGAATGCACATACATATTTGGCGAAAGTACGTATCTGTACTCTGCCATTAGTGATAAAAGCAGGTTTGCCTGAAGGCTGTTTTCGTTGAATCCCCGTATGGAATTAATTCCTCCGAAACGGAACAATTCGTTAATTATATAGGTGTCGCTTTTGAGATAATAATCCTGACTTTTGAGGTTGATGATATTTCGCTTGTTCAGGTATAGGTTATGTGAAAAGTTTGCCTGGATGAAATATTGCTCCGAGTCACCGGTTTTGGCGGTTCTTTTACCTAAACCGCCTTTAATGAGCAGCATTGTTTTCTCCGGAAATATAAAATCATCGAGGTTGTAATCGGTGTAATCGTAAGTGGAGGTGAAAAATGAATTTGTGTAATCGCTCAGCGTACTGCTGTTCAGGTTCTGGATGTCTACCGACTGCGTTTGCTGATGTCCGACAAATAATTTCGAATTGTAACTAAAATAGTAGCCTATGTTAATGTCTGTTACCGTGTTCTGAAATGTGCTGTCCTGTTTAAATATTTTCAGGCTTCCTTTGAGTCCGATAGGGCTTCTGAAAATGTAAGGCAGTTCAAGGGCTGCGTTAAAAGTGGTTTGTTTGTTTCCGTCACTTTTCCAGAAGAGATTAAATTTCTCGCCGGTATTTAATACGTTATTAAGGAGCAGGTCTACGTAACCATTGAAGATGACTTTATTCTGGTCGTCGTTTGAAAAACCTATGAATCCGTCAAAGCTGTTGGGTTTTGCTTTTTCAAGGTACACATACACTTTAGTGGTGTCTTGCTTGAATAGTATTTCAGGGTAGCGCAACTGGCTGACAAAGCGCAGAGCGTTGAAGTCACTATAAATGCGCTGCAGGTTGTCCTGGTTAAATGTCTTTCCCTTGTATTGGCGGGCGATGTTCTTGCGGATGCCTTCAGGGAATTTTTTGTAGCCTTCGATTACAATGTCGTTAAGCGTACGCTTTTTTTCTGTTTTGGCGTTAAGCGTTGCATAAAGGGAATTGTCTGCAGAAGAATAATTGGTCAGCTGCATGCTGCTTAATGAATATCCTTTTTTCTCCAGTGCGGCTACATGGCCGGACATAAAACCTTCTACATTATCTATAGGGAGTATTATGGTGTCTTTTGAGATTTCTAAAAGTTGTTTTATTTCAGGTGTCAGTGAACCTGTATATATATGTATGGTTTTAGTTTTTGTGCCTACGGAATATTTATACACAAACAGGCTGTCGTTTACCTTGTTGCTTTCGGTAAGGTTGTTTTCAAGATAACCCATTTTTAAAAGCTTTGACGAAAGGGCAGAAGCTTCTTCGTTTATGGATTTTACGTTTATGTGTATTTTGGTGTAGGAGATAGAATCTATAACCTTTGTCTCGGCCTCGCTGCTTCCTTCAATTTTTAAGTGCAGGTTTTGTGCTTTAGCAAAAAAGCATGCGAACAATAAAATAAATATGAGGAAGGGTCTTTTCAACGGAAAAATGTTAGCCGTAAAAATAACGCAAAAAATGGAGAAAAAATATGTGAAGCTGTTTTTGAAAGATAAGGCGTTTGAAAATTAATGTTTTATGATTTGTTTTGTTGATAATTATTTATACATTTGCAACCCCGTAAAAAGCGGGTTTTTTAAACATAAGAAATTTTTAATATTAATTATGCCAACAATTCAGCAATTAGTAAGAACAGGGAGAGCCCAGATAACTAAGAAGAGTAAATCGGCTGCTTTAGATTCTTGCCCTCAAAGAAGAGGGGTTTGTACACGTGTTTACACTACTACACCTAAGAAACCGAATTCTGCAATGCGTAAAGTTGCAAGGGTTCGTTTAACTAACGGTAATGAGGTGAATGCTTACATTCCTGGAGAGGGACACAATCTACAAGAGCACTCGATAGTATTAGTTAGAGGCGGAAGGGTAAAAGATTTACCGGGAGTTAGGTATCACATTGTGCGCGGAGCGCTTGACACCGCTGGTGTTAACGGAAGAACACAAAGGAGATCTAAATACGGTGCTAAACGCCCTAAAGACAAAAAGTAATTTTAAAAAACTTTTAAAGTAAAGACATGAGAAAAAGACAGGCCAAAAAAAGACCTCTTTTACCAGACCCAAGGTTTAATGACCAATTAGTAACACGTTTTGTAAACAACTTAATGTGGGATGGTAAAAAATCAACTGCCTTTAAAGTATTCTACGATGCTATTGATATCGTTGAGACTAAAAAGCAAGATGCTGAGAAATCAGCTCTAGAAACTTGGAAAGATGCTCTAACTAACGTTATGCCTCACGTAGAAGTACGTAGCCGTAGGGTGGGTGGTGCTACATTCCAGATACCAATGCAGATTCGTCCGGACAGAAAGATTTCTATGGCGATGAAATGGATGATTCTTTATGCAAGAAGAAGAAACGAGAAATCTATGGCTCAGAGACTGGCTTCTGAAATTTTAGCTGCTGCTAAAGAAGAAGGTGCTGCTGTTAAAAAGAGAATGGATACTCATAAAATGGCAGAAGCTAACAAAGCATTCTCTCACTTTAGATTTTAATTCGTAAAGAAAATTTAGAAATGGCTAGAGACTTAAAATATACAAGAAATATCGGAATTGCTGCTCACATTGATGCTGGTAAAACAACAACTACTGAGCGTATATTATTCTATACAGGTAAATCACACAAAATTGGTGAGGTACACGATGGTGCAGCAACTATGGACTGGATGGCGCAAGAGCAGGAAAGAGGTATTACCATTACTTCTGCAGCGACAACATGTACATGGAACTTCCCTACAGACCAGGGTAAACCTGTGGCTGATACTAAAGATTACCACTTCAACATCATCGATACTCCGGGACACGTTGACTTTACCGTAGAGGTAAATCGTTCTCTTAGGGTTCTTGATGGTCTTGTATTCCTTTTTAGTGCTGTTGATGGTGTTGAGCCTCAATCAGAAACTAACTGGAGACTTGCTGATAACTACCGTGTTCCTCGTATGGGATTCGTTAACAAAATGGACCGTCAGGGATCTAACTTCCTTGCAGTTTGTCAGCAGGTAAAAGACATGCTTAAGTCTAACGCAGTGCCGATCGTACTTCCTATCGGTGATGAGGCTGACTTTAAAGGTGTGGTAGATCTTATTAAAAACCAGGCAATCGTATGGCATGATGAAACTCAGGGTGCTACATTCGATATCGTGCCTATTCCTGATGATCTTAAAGAAGAAGCTCACAAGTACAGATCTCAACTAATTGAAGAGGTTGCTGCTTATGACGAAAACCTTCTTGAGAAATATATGGAGGATGAAGATTCTCTTACTGAGGATGAAGTAAACGAAGCGCTTAGAAAAGCTACTATCGATATGGCTATCATACCGATGCTTTGTGGTTCATCATTCAAAAACAAAGGTGTTCAGTTCATGCTTGATGCAGTTTGTAAATTCCTTCCTTCTCCACTTGATAAAGAGGCTATCGAAGGTACAAACCCTGATACTGATGAGCCAATTTCACGTAAGCCATCTGCGTCTGAGCCGTTTTCTGCTCTTGCGTTCAAGATTGCAACTGACCCTTATGTAGGTCGTCTTGCATTCTTCAGAGCTTACTCTGGTCGTCTTGATGCAGGATCTTATGTTCTTAACAACCGTTCAGGTAACAAAGAGCGTATCTCTCGTATCTATCAGATGCACGCTAACAAACAAAACCCAATCGAATATATCGAGGCTGGTGATATCGGAGCTGCAGTAGGTTTCAAAGATATCAAGACTGGTGATACTCTTTCTGATGAGAAAAACCCAATCGTTCTTGAGTCTATGAACTTCCCTGATCCGGTAATCGGTATCGCTGTTGAGCCTAAAACTAAGGCTGACGTTGATAAAATGGGTATGGCTCTTGCTAAGCTTGCTGAGGAAGATCCTACGTTTACAGTTAGAACTGACCAGGCTTCTGGACAAACTATTATCTCTGGTATGGGTGAGCTTCACCTTGATATCCTTGTTGACCGTCTTAAACGTGAGTTTAAAGTTGAGGTTAACCAGGGTGAGCCACAGGTAGAGTACAAAGAGGCTATTACACGTTCTGCTAACCACAGAGAAACTTACAAAAAACAATCTGGTGGTCGTGGTAAATTCGGTGATATCGTATTCCGTCTTGAGCCGGCTGAAGAAGTTGATGGTAAAGTTCCTGTAGGTCTTACTTTCGTTAATGAGGTAAAAGGTGGTAACATTCCTAGAGAGTTTATCCCTGCTATCGAGAAAGGTTTCAAAGAAGCTATGAAAGCCGGACCTCTTGCTGGTTACGAAATGGACAGTATGAAAGTTACTCTTATAGATGGTTCATTCCACCCTGTTGACTCGGATGCTCTTTCTTTCGAGCTTGCAGCTAAAATGGGTTACAAAGAGTCTGCTAAGGCTGCCGGTGCAGTTATCCTTGAGCCAATCATGAAACTTGAGGTGCTTACACCTGAAGAGAACATGGGTGATATCGTAGGTGACCTTAACCGTCGTCGTGGACAGATCAATAACATGGATGACAGAGCTGGTTCTAAAGTTGTTAAAGCTAGTGTGCCGCTTTCTGAAATGTTTGGTTATGTTACTACACTAAGAACATTGTCTTCTGGTCGTGCAACATCTACAATGGAGTTCTCTCACTATGCTGAGACACCATCTAACATTGCTGACGAGGTAATCAAAAAAGCAAAAGGTAACGCTTAATTTAAAAGAAAATGAGTCAAAAAATCAGAATAAAATTAAAATCATACGATCATAGCCTTGTAGACAAGTCTGCTGAGAAGATCGTTAAGACTGTAAAAAGTACAGGTGCTGTTGTAACTGGTCCTATTCCGTTACCTACACACAAAAAAATCTTTACTGTACTTAGGTCTCCGCACGTAAATAAAAAATCAAGAGAGCAGTTTGAGGTTAGCTCATACAAAAGACTTCTTGATATTTACAGTTCATCTTCTAAAACTATCGATGCTCTTATGAAATTAGAGCTTCCTAGTGGTGTTGAAGTTGAAATCAAAGTCTGAGTTATTTAAATAACTATATGAAAGTCTCCGGAATAGCTATTCCGGAGATTTTTTTTTCGGTTATCCTGAAACAGGCATGATTGCTGTGGAAAAACCGTAATTTTTTGATTTAGAATCAAATATTTTTACTTTATTTCAATTATTTTATTGTAACTGTTTGATAATCTAAATTTAATAATTACTTTTGCACCCCTGTTTGGAGTATTCTGTTGCTTCAAATTGAAGGGAATTAATAATTAATAACAAATAATTTATGTCTGGGTTAATTGGTAAAAAAATCGGCATGACCAGTATTTTCGATGAAAACGGAAAAAACATTCCGTGTACAGTAATCGAAGCTGGACCATGCGTTGTTACCCAAGTCAGAACCAACGCGGTTGACGGGTATGAAGCGTTACAGCTTGGTTTCGATGACAAAGCAGAAAAACATGCTACTAAAGCGGCTGTAGGTCACTTTAAGAAAGCTGGTACAGTTGCTAAGAAAAAAGTCGTTGAATTCCAGGATTTTGTAACTGAGCACAAATTAGGAGATGTTATCTCTGTTGACATCTTTGCTGAAGGCGAGTTTGTTGATGTACAGGGTGTATCTAAAGGTAAAGGTTTCCAGGGTGTTGTTAAACGTCACGGTTTTGGTGGTGTTGGACAAGCTACTCACGGTCAGCACAACCGTCTTAGAGCACCGGGTTCTGTAGGAGCATCATCATATCCTTCACGTGTATTCAAAGGAATGCGCATGGCAGGAAGAACAGGAGGAGATAATGTAACAGTTCAAAACCTTAGAGTTTTAAAAGTAGTTGCTGAAAAGAATCTACTTGTGGTTAAAGGAGCTATTCCTGGACACAAAAACTCTTACGTAATCATTCAGAAGTAATGGAAGTAAAAGTATTAGATATCAACGGAAAAGAAACTGGCAGAACGGTAACCCTTTCTGATTCAGTGTTCGCAATTGAGCCTAATAAGCATGCTGTATACCTGGACGTTAAGCAATATCTTGCTAACCAAAGGCAGGGAACTCACAAAGCTAAAGAAAGAGCTGAGGTAACTGGTAGTACACGCAAAATTAAGAAGCAAAAAGGTACAGGTACTGCCCGTGCAGGATCTGTTAAGAATCCATTGTTCAAAGGTGGAGGTACAGTTTTCGGTCCAAGACCAAGAAGCTACTCTTTCAAACTGAACAAAGGTCTTAAGCGTTTAGCAAGAAAATCTGCTCTTGCTTTGAAAGCGAAAGAGTCAAATTTAATAGTTGTTGAGAACTTCGAATTCGAAGCGCCAAGCACTAAAAATTTCATTAACGTTTTGAAAGCTTTAGGGTTAGAGAATAAAAAATCACTATTCGTGTTGGGTGATACAAATAAAAATGTATATTTGTCGTCACGCAATTTGAAGGGTTCTAATGTTGTAACTACTTCAGAATTAAACACTTACAATGTTTTACATTCAAACAGTTTAGTTCTTTTAGAAGGTGCATTGGAAGGAATTGAGGAAAATTTAAGCAAATAATAGGGCTATGAGTATCATTATTAAACCTATCATCACTGAAAAAATAACTAAAGACGGGGAAGTTTTTAACCGTTTTGGTTTTGTTGTTGACAAAAAAGCAAACAAGATCCAGATTAAGAATGCTGTTGAGGCTGCTTATGGTGTTTCTGTTGTTGAAGTTAACACAATGAACTACAGGGCTGATAGATCGGTTAAATACACTAAGAGTGGTTTAATCTCAGGAAAGACAAATGCTTACAAAAAAGCAATTGTACAAGTACAGGAAGGTGAAACAATAGATTTTTATAATAATATCTAATAGAAAATGTCAGTTAGAAAATTAAAACCTATTACCCCGGGTCAGCGTTTTAGAGTTGTAAATAGCTTTGACACTATTACAACTGATAAGCCGGAGCGTTCATTGATCGCACCGAAAAAAAACTCTGGAGGTAGAAATAGTCAAGGAAAGATGACCATGCGTTATACAGGCGGTGGTCACAAACAAAGGTATCGTATTATCGATTTCAAAAGAACTAAAGCTGGTGTTCCTGCTGTAGTTAAAACTATCGAGTACGATCCAAACCGTTCAGCATTTATTTCCCTATTGTATTATGCTGATGGAGAGAAAACGTATATCATTGCACAAAACGGACTTCAGGTGGGTCAAACCGTAGTTTCTGGAGAGAATGCTTCTCCTGAGATCGGTAACTCAATGCCTTTAAGTAAAATTCCTCTGGGAACTGTTATATCTTGCATCGAGCTACGTCCGGGCCAGGGAGCAGTAATTGCTCGTAGTGCTGGTACTTTTGCACAGTTAATGGCAAGAGATGGAAAATATGCAACAATCAAAATGCCTTCAGGTGAGACAAGGTTAATCCTTCTTACGTGTTCAGCAACGATTGGAGCAGTTTCTAACTCTGACCACCAATTGATCGTTTCTGGTAAAGCTGGTAGATCAAGATGGTTAGGTAGAAGACCAAGAACAAGACCGGTAGCGATGAACCCTGTTGATCACCCGATGGGTGGTGGTGAAGGACGTTCTTCTGGAGGTCACCCACGTTCTAGAAAAGGTCTTCCGGCTAAAGGTTACAGAACTCGTTCTAAAGTTAACCCGAGTAATAAGTATATCGTAGAACGTAGAAAGAAATAATAAGTAAGATATGGCACGTTCATTAAAGAAAGGACCTTTCGTTCACTATAAATTAGAGAAGAAAGTTCAGGAAAATATCGAAAAAGGGAACAAAGCAGTTGTTAAGACCTGGTCTAGAGCTTCTATGATTACCCCGGATTTTGTTGGACAGACTATCGCAGTACACAACGGTCGTCAATTCGTACCGGTTTACGTTACAGAGAATATGGTAGGTCATAAATTAGGAGAATTTTCGCCAACGCGCTCTTTCAGAGGCCACGCTGGTGCAAAAAATAAAGGTAAAAAATAATAAGAAGCTATGGGAGTTCGTAAAAGAGAAAGAGCAGAGCAGACTAAAGAAGCGAATAAGCAAATTGCATTTGCTAAGCTGAATAACTGCCCTACTTCACCTAGAAAAATGCGCCTTGTTGCGGATTTGGTAAGAGGTCAGAAAGTAGAATTAGCTCTTAATATATTAAAGTTCAGTTCAAAAGAAGCTTCTCGCAAACTTGAGAAATTGTTACTTTCTGCTATCAACAACTGGCAGCAAAAGAACGCTGAAGAGAGTTTAGAGAATGCAGGCTTATTTGTTAAAGAGATCCGTGTTGACGGTGGTATGATGCTTAAGAGGCTAAGACCAGCTCCACAAGGTCGTGCACACAGAATAAGAAAACGTTCTAACCACGTTACTATCGTGCTTGGAGCTACTAATAATAACACACAAAGCAACTAAGAGAAATGGGACAAAAAACAAATCCAATAGGAAATCGCCTTGGTATTATCAGGGGTTGGGATTCTAACTGGTATGGTGGAAATGACTATGGTGACAAGCTTGCCGAAGATCACAAAATCAGGAAATATATCCATGCCCGTTTATCTAAAGCTAGTGTTTCTAAGGTAATCATTGAGAGAACCCTTAAACTTGTAACCGTTACTATTACTACTGCCCGTCCTGGTATCATTATCGGAAAAGGTGGTCAGGAAGTAGACAAGCTAAAAGAGGAACTTAAGAAAATTACTGACAAAGAGGTTCAAATCAATATCTTTGAAATCAAAAGACCTGAACTTGATGCTTACCTTGTAGGTACAAGTATTGCTCGTCAGATCGAAAGCCGTATCTCTTACAGAAGAGCTATCAAAATGGCTATCGCTGCTGCAATGCGTATGAACGCAGAAGGTGTGAAAGTGATGATCTCTGGCCGTCTTAACGGTGCTGAGATGGCACGTTCAGAAATGTTCAAAGAAGGAAGGATTCCTCTATCAACTTTCAGAGCAGACATTGATTATTCGCTAGCTGAAGCTCACACTACTTATGGTAGAATGGGTATCAAAGTATGGATAATGAAAGGTGAGGTTTACGGTAAAAGAGATCTTTCTCCGTTAGTAGGTATGGACAAAAAACAGTCTAAATCTTCGGGATCTCAGGATAGGCCACAAGGAAGACCAAACGGTCGTCCGGGTGGAGATAAATCTAACCAACGCAAAAGAAAGTAATTTTAAACTAAAGAAGTAAAATGTTACAGCCTAAAAGAACAAAATACCGTAAGGTACAGAAAGGTAAGATGAAAGGCGTGTCTCAAAGAGGTCACGAACTTTCTAATGGAATGTTTGGTATCAAATCTTTAGATTCGACTTTTATTACTTCTCGCCAGATTGAAGCAGCCCGTATCGCGGCAACACGTTTCATGAAGAGGGAAGGTCAACTATGGATAAAAATTTTCCCGGATAAGCCAATCACTAAAAAACCTCTAGAGGTAAGGATGGGTAAAGGTAAAGGTGCAGTTGAATACTGGGCTGCAGTTGTAAAACCGGGAAGAATCATGTTTGAAGTAGGAGGAGTTCCTTTGTCAGTAGCTAAAGAGGCACTTCGCCTTGCTGCTCAAAAGCTTCCTGTAAAAACTAAGTTTATCGTTGCCAGAGATTTCGAAGCATAATTAAAAATTTATTATGAAACAATCTGAAATAAAAGATCTATCTGCAGCTGAGTTACAGAGTAAACTTGGTGAATTGAGAAAAACATATGCCGACCTAAGAACTGCTCACGCTATATCTCCAATTGAGAACCCACTACAGATCAGAACTGTAAGAAGGTCTATCGCTAGAGTAGCAACTGAGTTAAGTAAAAGAGAGTTACAATAATTGTAGTCTGCTGAAAGATGGAAAAAAGAAATTTAAGAAAAGAGAGAATTGGTGTTGTTACCAGTAATAAAATGGAGAAATCTATCGTGGTTTCCCAAACTACAAGAGTAAAACACCCATTATATGGTAAGTTCGTGTTAAAAACTAAGAAATTTGTTGCACACGACGAAACAAACGACTGTAACATTGGTGATACAGTAAGGATCATGGAAACACGTCCTTTATCTAAGTCTAAATGTTGGAGGTTAGTTGAAATCATTGAAAGAGCTAAGTAATTATGGTACAACAGGAATCAAGACTAAAAGTAGCAGACAACACAGGAGCTAAGGAAGTTTTAACTATCCGTGTTCTTGGAGGAACGAAAAGACGTTATGCCTCTGTTGGAGATAAAATTGTAGTTTCTATTAAAGATGCAACACCAAACGGAAACGTTAAGAAAGGTGCTGTTTCGACTGCAGTTGTTGTACGTACCAAAAAAGAAGTGAGAAGAGCCGATGGTTCATACATCAGATTTGACGATAACGCTTGCGTATTGTTAAATGCTGCTGGTGAAATGAGGGGAACTCGTGTTTTTGGTCCGGTTGCAAGAGAACTTCGTGAAAAACAATTCATGAAAATTGTATCATTAGCACCTGAAGTGCTTTAATTATTCTAAAGATGATAAAGCTAAAGATAAAATCTGGAGACACTGTAAGAGTAATTGCCGGAGACCATAAAGGTTCTGAAGGTAAAGTACTACGTGTTCTTCGTGAGAAAAACAAAGCGATCGTAGAAGGCGTTAACATGGTGTCTAAACACACTAAACCAAGCGCTAAAAACCCACAGGGTGGTATCGTGAAGAAAGAAGCTCCTATCCACATCTCTAACATCGCTCTTGTTGATCCTAAAACTAAGGAGACTACTAAGACAGGTGTAAGAAAAGAAGGAGATAAGAACGTGAGATTTTCAAAAAAATCTAATCAAGTATTATAGTGATGGCTTACATACCAAGATTAAAAGAAGAATATAAGAGCCGCGTAGTTGCTGCTCTTAAAGAAGAGTTCGGTTACAAAAACGTAATGCAGGTTCCTAAACTTGAGAAAATCGTTTTGAGCCGTGGAGTTGGTGCAGCTGTATCTGATAAGAAACTTATCGATTATGCAGTAGACGAGTTAACAAAAATTACCGGTCAGAAAGCTGTTTCTACCATTTCTAAAAAAGACGTTGCGTCTTTCAAACTTAGAAAAGGTATGCCGATTGGTGCTAAAGTAACTTTACGTGGAGAAAGAATGTATGAGTTCCTAGACAGGCTTATTACTTCAGCACTTCCACGTGTAAGGGATTTTGGCGGAATCAAAGCTACAGGATTTGACGGAAGAGGTAACTATAACCTGGGTGTAACTGAGCAAATCATTTTCCCTGAAATTGATATTGATAAAGTTAACAAAATATCAGGTTTAGATATTACATTTGTAACTTCTGCACAAACTGATAAAGAAGCGAAGTCATTATTAGCAGAATTAGGTTTACCTTTTAAAAAGAATTAAGTTATGGCTAAAGAATCAATGAAAGCCCGTGAGGTAAAAAGAGCGGCGCTGGTAGCAAAATATGCTGAGAAAAGGAAAGCTTTATTAGAAGCTGGAGATTACGAAGGCCTTCAAAAACTACCTAAAAACGCTTCTCCGGTACGTATGCACAACCGTTGCAAACTTACAGGAAGACCAAGAGGTTACATGCGTCAGTTCGGTATTTCACGTGTAACTTTCCGTGAAATGGCTAACAATGGCTTGATACCAGGAGTTAAAAAAGCAAGCTGGTAAAAAACAGAATTATAAATTGGTTTCAGGTTCGGCCGTAACAGGCCGAAAACCGTTACCGCAAATTACTAAATATGTATACAGATCCAATCGCTGATTTCTTAACAAGAATCAGGAATGCAGTTAGAGCTAACCACAAAGTGGTTGAAATCCCTGCTTCTAACCTTAAAAAAGAAATCACAAAGATTTTATTTGATCAGGGCTATATCCTTAGCTACAAATTTGATGACAACGCTGTACAAGGCACCATCAAAATTGCTCTTAAGTATGACAAAGACACTAAAGAGTCTGTAATTAAAGATATCCAAAGAATTAGTAAACCAGGTTTACGTAAATATGCAGGTGCTGATAACCTTCCAAGAATCCTTAACGGATTAGGAATAGCTATCGTTTCTACTTCAAAAGGTCTTATGACCGGTAAGCAGGCGAAACAGCTTAATGTTGGTGGTGAGGTAATTTGTTACGTATACTAATAAAAAGACTTATACGATGTCAAGAATAGGTAAAAATCCAATTACAATACCTGCTGGTGTTACTGTAGAAGTAAACGGCAACGTTGTATCAGTTAAAGGTAAAAAAGGCCAGCTTACACAAGATTTCTCAGATGTTACTGTGAAAATCGAAGAGGGTCAGGTTTTAGTTGAAAGATCTTCTGATCACAAAGATGAGAGATCTAAGCACGGTTTATACAGAGCACTTATCAACAATATGATTGTTGGAGTGAATGAAGGTTTCACAAAAGAGCTTGAGCTTGTTGGAGTAGGTTACAGAGCATCTAACCAGGGTCAAAAACTGGATATCGCTCTAGGTTTCTCTCACAATATCGTTCTTGAGGTTGTACCTGAAGTAGTTGTTGAAACTGTATCAGAAAAGGGTAAAAACCCTATCATCAAACTAGCATCTCATGATAAACAACTTTTAGGCCAGGTTGCTGCAAAGATCCGTTCTTTCCGTAAGCCTGAACCATACAAAGGAAAAGGTGTTAAATTTGTAGGTGAAGTACTAAGAAGAAAAGCAGGTAAATCAGCTTAATAAATCTTAAAATCTAAGACTATGTCATTAAACAAATCTGAAAGAAGACAAAGAATTAAGTTCAGGATCAGAAAGATTGTAAGCGGAACTGCTGCTCAACCTAGACTTTCTGTATTCAGGAGCAATAAAGAGATCTATGCTCAAATCATAGACGACGTTAACGGTGTAACCCTTGCGGCTGCCTCTTCAAGAGATGCAGGTATCGCTAAAGGTACTAACATTGAAACTGCTGCAGCTGTTGGAAAAGCAATTGCAGAGAAAGCTTTAAAAGCTGGTATTGATACTATCTCTTTCGACAGAGGTGGATACCTTTACCACGGACGTGTTAAATCATTAGCTGAAGGCGCAAGAGAAGCCGGACTAAAATTCTAAGAAATTATGTATCATAATTATAAAAACGTAGAACTTGTAAAACCAAGCGGTCTTGAACTTAAAGATCGTCTGGTTGCTGTAAATCGTGTTACTAAAGTTACAAAGGGTGGTAGAGCTTTTGGTTTTTCTGCTATTGTAGTTGTAGGTGACGAGAATGGAGTAGTAGGTCACGGTCTTGGTAAATCTAAAGACGTTTCTGAGGCTATTGCTAAAGCTGTTGAGGATGCAAAGAAAAGCCTTGTAAGAATTCCACTTTCAGGTCAGTCTGTGCCTCACGAGCAAAAAGGTAAATTTGGTGGTGCACGCGTACTTTTAATGCCTGCTTCTCACGGTACCGGAGTTATTGCCGGTGGTGCTGTTCGTTCAGTACTTGAGTCAGTTGGTATCCACGACGTACTATCGAAATCTCAGGGATCATCTAACCCTCACAATGTTGTTAAAGCTACTTTTGATGCTTTACTTCAAATGAGAAGTGCTGCTACTGTTGCAAAACAGAGAGGTGTATCATTAGAAAAAGTATTCAAAGGATAATTCACAAGGAAATCATGGGAAAAATAAAAGTAAAACAAGTAAAGAGCAAAATCAACTGTCCTGAAACTCAAAAAAGGACTCTTGAGTCGCTTGGCCTTCGTAAACTAGGTCAGGTTGTTGAGCACGATGCAACTCCTGCTATCCTTGGAATGGTAAATAAAGTTAAACACTTAGTTTCTGTAGAAGAAGCTAACTAACAAAATACACTCATGGATTTAAGTAACTTACAACCTGCAGAAGGTTCAGTTCACAATAAAAACAAAAGAGTAGGTAGAGGAGAAGGTTCTGGAAAAGGTGGTACTGCTGCACGTGGTCACAAAGGAGCTAAATCTCGCTCTGGTTATTCTAAGAAAATAGGTTTTGAGGGTGGTCAGATGCCATTACAAAGACGTGTTCCTAAGTTTGGTTTCAAAAACATCAACCGTAAGGAATACGAAGGTGTAAACCTTGACACGCTTCAGGCTCTGGTAGATAACGGAATCGTTACTGATACTGTAGATTTTGCAGTACTGGTTGAGAATCGCTTAGCTACTAAAAATGAAATGGTAAAGATATTAGGAAGAGGAGAGCTTAAAGCAAAACTAAAAGTAACTGCTCACAAATTTACTGCTACTGCTAAGGCTGCTATCGAAGCTGCTGGTGGAGAAGCTGTAACTTTATAATCTTTATAATTCATATGAAGAAATTTTTCGAAGCGTTTGCCAATGTCTGGAAAATAGAAGAACTAAAAAACAGAATTTTAGTTACTTTGGGATTGTTACTAGTGTACCGTTTTGGTGCACATGTAACGCTACCCGGTATTGATGCTACACAATTGAACAAATTAACAGATCAAACCCAGGGAGGTATTGGCTGGCTTATCGATGTATTTACAGGTGGTGCGTTTTCGCAGGCATCTGTATTTGCATTGGGTATCATGCCTTACATTTCTGCTTCGATTGTTGTACAGCTAATGGGTATTGCTATACCTTACCTTCAGAAACTGCAAAAAGAAGGAGAGAGCGGAAGAAAGAAAATCAACCAGATTACGCGTTGGTTAACTATCCTTATCACTCTTGTTCAGGGGCCTGGTTATATTTATAACCTTTACAGAACCCTTCCTGCTGAAGCATTCATGATGCCTTCTACATCTTTTGCGTTTCTTTTCTCTTCTGTTGTTATTCTTGCTACAGGTACCATCTTCGCGATGTGGCTTGGTGAGAAGATTACAGATAAAGGAATCGGTAATGGTATATCACTATTAATATTAGTAGGTATTATCGCAAGGATGCCGCAGGCTTTCATTCAGGAATTTACTTCGGTAGTTACTGAAAACAACGGTGGTCCTTTGAAATTACTTCTTGAGGTTGCTGTATGGTTAATGATCATCATCGCTTGTATCCTTATGGTAATGGCGGTGAGAAAAATACCAGTACAGTATGCAAGACGTACAGCATCTGGCGATTTTGAACAGGATATGCTAGGCGGAAACAGGCAATGGATACCGTTAAAGCTAAACGCTTCGGGAGTTATGCCTATAATCTTCGCTCAGGCTATTATGTTCATACCTGCAGCATTAGCGGGACTTTCCAAGTCTGATGCGGCTCAAACCATCACTTCTCAATTCCAGAATGTGTTCGGTTTAGCGTACAATGTAGTTTTTGCTTTATTAATTATAATTTTTACGTACTTTTACACCGCGATTACGGTGCCTACTAATAAGATGGCCGACGACCTTAAGAGAAGTGGTGGTTTTATACCTGGTGTTAGACCTGGTGTTGAAACCGGAGACTACCTTGATAAGATCATGTCGTTGATCACTTTCCCTGGCTCATTGTTCTTAGCGCTATTGGCTGTGTTCCCGGCTATAGTGTTTAACTTTGGAGTTCAGCAGCAGTGGGCGTTATTTTATGGTGGTACATCGCTATTAATTATGGTCGGGGTTGCGATCGATACTATTCAGCAGATAAATTCTTATCTATTGAATAAGCATTATGATGGTTTGATGAAAAGTGGTAAGAATAGAAAAGCAGTAGCTTAACAATTTTTATGGCAAAACAATCAGCAATAGAACAGGACGGATCCATAATTGAGGCACTATCAAATGCCATGTTCCGTGTTGAATTAGAAAACGGACACGTAGTAATTGCTCACATTTCAGGAAAGATGCGTATGCACTACATCAAGTTGCTTCCGGGTGACAAGGTGAAACTGGAAATGAGCCCTTATGATTTGTCCAAAGCAAGAATTACTTATAGATACTAAAGCTATTATAAAATGAAAGTAAGAGCATCAGTTAAGAAAAGAAGTGCCGAGTGCATCATTGTGCGTAGAAAAGGCAGATTATATGTTATTAACAAAAAGAATCCTAGATTTAAACAAAGACAAGGATAATTATGGCAAGAATTGCAGGGGTAGACATACCTAAAAACAAAAGAGGAGTTATTGCTTTAACTTATATCTTCGGAATTGGTAGAAGCAGGGCTGAAGAGATACTGGCAAAAGCTAACGTTAGCGAAGATAAAAAAGTTCAGGATTGGAATGATGATGAGATCAGCGCAATTCGTGAGGCTGTTTCTTACTTCAAAATCGAAGGTGAGCTTCGTTCTGAGATTTCATTAAACATCAAACGTTTAATGGATATCGGATGCTACAGAGGTATCCGTCACAGAGCTGGTCTTCCACTACGTGGTCAACGTACTAAGAACAACTCAAGAACTAGAAAAGGTAAGAGAAAAACTGTTGCTAACAAGAAAAAAGCAACTAAATAATAAGTAGTATGGCTAAAGCGAATACAAAAAAACGTAAAGTTATTGTAGAATCTACAGGTGAAGCTCATATCAGTGCTACTTTCAATAACATCATCATTTCTTTGACTAACAAAAAAGGTGAAGTTATTTCTTGGTCATCTGCAGGTAAAATGGGCTTCAGAGGTTCTAAAAAGAACACTCCGTATGCAGCTCAGATGGCAGCAGAAGATTGTAGTAAAGTAGCTCTTGAGGCTGGTCTTAAGAAAGTGAAAGTTTACGTTAAGGGTCCTGGAAATGGTAGAGAATCTGCTATCAGGTCTCTTCACAATGGAGGAATTGAAGTTACAGAAATCGTTGACGTAACTCCACTACCACACAATGGTTGTCGCCCTCCAAAAAGAAGAAGAGTATAATTTTATAGTATAATCAGAACAGGAACAAGGATTATCGGAGGATACGACCTGAATTCATAATCCCCTGTTTATTAATTTTTAGAAATGGCAAGATATACTGGTCCAAAAACTAAAATCGCCCGTAAATTTGGTGAGGCGATCTTCGGAGATGATAAAGCCTTCGAAAAAAGAAATTACCCTCCAGGGCAACATGGTTTAGCCAAAAAGAGAGGTAAAAAATCTGAATATGCTGTTCAGCTAATGGAAAAGCAAAAAGCTAAGTACACTTACGGAGTTCTTGAAAAACAATTCAGAAACCTGTATGAAAAAGCTGCTGCATCTAAAGGTGTAACTGGTGAGATCCTACTACAACTTTGTGAAGCCAGACTTGACAACGTAGTATTCAGGATGGGTATTGCTCCTTCAAGAAGGGCTGCAAGACAAATCGTTTCTCACAGACACATTACGGTAAACGGTGAATTGGTAAACATTCCATCTTATCACCTAAAAGCCGGAGATAAAGTTGCTGTACGCGAGAAATCAAAATCTCTTGATGCAATCGAGCGTTCTTTATCTAATTCTGCTCACGTGTATGAGTGGATCACTTGGAACAACGATACTAAAGAAGGTACTTTTGTTTCAGTACCTGCCAGGATTCAAATCCCGGAAAACATCAAAGAACAACTAATCGTAGAGTTGTATAACAAATAATAATTGACATTAGTCGAAAATATGGCAATATTTAATTTTCAAAAGCCCGATAAAGTTATCATGATCGATTCTACCGATTTCCAAGGTAAATTTGAATTTAGACCTTTGGAACCGGGATATGGACTGACAGTTGGTAACGCACTTAGAAGAGTTTTGCTTTCTTCATTAGAAGGTTATGCAATTACTTCAGTTCGAATTGAAGGAGTTGACCATGAGTTCTCTACAATAGCAGGGGTAGTTGAAGATGTAACTGAAATAATCCTGAACCTTAAACAAGTTCGTTTCAAACGTCAGATTGAAGATATTGACAACGAATCAGTTTCTATTTCTTTCACAGGAAAAGACCAGCTTACAGCTGGCGATTTCCAGAAATTTATTTCAGGATTCCAGGTATTAAACCCTGATTTTGTTATCTGTAACATGGATAGCAAAATTAACATCAACCTTGAGCTTACTATTGAGAAAGGTAGAGGTTATGTGCCTGCAGAAGAGAACAAAAAGCAAAATGCAGCAATAGGAACTATTTTTACTGATTCAATCTTTACTCCGGTAAAGAATGTTAAGTATGCAATAGAAAACTTCCGTGTTGAGCAAAAAACTGACTACGAAAAGCTGGTTTTTGAAATCATCACTGATGGTTCTATTCATCCTAAAGAAGCGCTTACTGAGGCAGCAAAAACACTGATTCACCACTTTATGCTGTTCTCTGATGAAAGAATAACACTTGAGGCCGATGAAATTGCACAAACAGAATCATATGACGAAGAGTCATTACATATGAGACAGTTACTTAAAACTAAGCTTGTTGATATGGATCTTTCTGTAAGAGCATTAAATTGTTTAAAAGCGGCTGAAGTTGATACGTTAGGCGACTTGGTATCGTTCAACAAAAATGACTTAATGAAATTCCGTAATTTTGGTAAGAAATCGTTAACTGAGCTTGATGAGCTTGTTGCTTCTAAAAATTTACACTTCGGAATGGACTTAACGAAATATAAATTAGATAAAGAATAATCTGAACCCTCTGGGTTTAAATTACAACAGCAATGAGACACGGAAAAAAAGTAAATCATTTAAGCAGGCAGGCAGGGCATAGAAGATCTATGCTTGCTAACATGGCTTGCTCACTTATAGAGCACAAGCGTATCAATACGACTGTGGCCAAAGCTAAAGCGCTTAAACAATATATTGAGCCTCTAGTTACTAAATCGAAAGAAGATACAACTCACAACAGACGTATCGTATTCGCTTACCTTCGCAACAAATATGCTGTTACTGAACTTTTCAGGGAAGTAGCTGCTAAAGTTGGTGATCGTCCGGGTGGATATACTCGTATCATTAAGCTTGGTAACCGTCTTGGTGACAACGCTGATATGGCGATGATTGAGCTTGTAGACTTTAACGAACTGTACAACGCTACTAAGAAAGAAGCTAAGAAAACAACTCGTAGAAGCCGTACTGCTAAAAAAGCAGACGCTGCTGCTCCGGTTGCTGAAGCTCCTGCTGCTCCAGCTGTTGAAACAGAAGAGAACAAAGAAGCTACTGAATAATCATGATAGTGATTTTTCAATAATACAAAAAAGGATAAACTTTAGAGTTTGTCCTTTTTTTTTGGTTCGTCTGAACGTTTTCTATAAACCAAATAGCCTGAACGTTTTAGAAAGCCAATTTTTTGAAGTAAATTTGCACCCCAGAAGAAAACAACAACGCGTAAATGAAATATTCAAATCGAAATCAGGCAATCCTCCTTTTAGCTGACGGTACTGTGTTTTATGGTAAATCTATAGGTATCGAAGGGACTACATTTGGAGAAGTATGCTTTAACACCGGAATGACCGGTTACCAGGAAATTTTTACTGACCCTTCTTATTTTGGGCAGATTATGGTGGCGTCTAACGCTCACATTGGTAATTACGGTACAAATGCAGAGGAAATCGAGGCTGAGAAAATTATGATTTCAGGCCTTGTGTGTAAAAATTTCAGTTTCAATCCATCAAGGGTTAACTCTGACAAGAGCCTTCTGGATTATTTTACTGAGCAAAATCTTGTTGCCATTTCTGATGTTGATACAAGAGCACTTGTAAGCTACATCCGTGATAATGGTGCTATGAATGCTGTTATATCTACAGATGGTACTTCTCTTGAAGACCTGAAAAAACAGCTTGCCAATGTTCCTGATATGAAAGGACTTGAGCTTTCTTCTAAAGTTTCTACTAAAGAACCTTACTTTGTTGGTAACCCGGATGCTAAATATAAAGTATCTGCACTTGATCTTGGTATCAAAAAGAACATCCTTAGAAACCTTGCAAAGAGGGACTGTTACATAAAAGTATTCCCTTATGATGCAACATATGAGGATATGAAAACTTTTAATCCTGACGGTTACTTCCTGTCTAACGGTCCCGGTGATCCGGATCCGCTATACTCTGCGCAGGAAACTGCAAGGAATATATTAGCTAATGATGAGCCTGTATTTGGTATCTGCCTTGGACACCAGGTATTAGCACTTGCAAACGGTATCCCTACCTACAAGATGTTCAACGGTCACAGGGGAATTAACCATCCGGTTAAAAACCTTATGACAGGTGAAGGTGAAATCACTTCTCAAAACCACGGATTTGCCGTAGTAAGGGAGGAACTTGAAAAACACCCTGACTTTGAGATAACGCACGAACACATTAATGACGGTACGGTTGCAGGTATGCGTATGAAAAACAAAAACTGTTTCTCTGTGCAATACCATCCTGAGGCTAGCCCGGGGCCGCACGATGCAAGCTATCTGTTTGATCAGTTCATCGCTAACATAGAGAAAAGTAAAAATTAATACCATTTGGGCTAATGTATATTAGCCCAAATTTGTTTTTTGGAAGTACTGAAATCATTTTATTTATAAACCGATGAAGCTAAATCGTTTGCGTTTATAAGTTTTTGGAAATAGCCTTTTTCAGTCTGCCAAAATGTTTAAATTTGTTAGGTTTCACAAAAAAATAAATAACAAACAAAAAACTATATAATGAGCATTATTATTAAAGTACACGCAAGACAGATACTTGATTCTCGCGGAAATCCTACTGTAGAAGTTGATGTAATTACTGAAAACGGAATCCTTGGAAGAGCAGCTGTGCCTTCTGGAGCATCTACAGGTGAGCACGAAGCTGTTGAATTGCGTGACGGTGGTAAAGCCTACATGGGTAAAGGAGTTTCTAAAGCTGTTGAGAATGTAAATACTGCAATCGCCGGCGAAATCGTAGGTATGTCAGTATTCGAACAAAATGCTATCGACAAAGCTATGATCGCTCTTGACGGTACTGCTAATAAATCTAATCTTGGTGCTAATGCTATCCTTGGTGTTTCTCTTGCTGTAGCTAAAGCTGCGGCTAACGAGCTAGGATTGCCATTATACCGTTACATAGGTGGTGTTTCTGCTAATACGCTTCCTGTTCCGATGATGAACATCATCAATGGTGGTTCTCACTCTGATGCGCCTATCGCATTCCAGGAGTTTATGATCATGCCGGTAAAAGCTACAAGCTTTACGCATGCAATGCAGATTGGTACTGAAGTATTCCACAACCTTAAGAAAGTACTTCACGACAGAGGTCTTAGTACTGCTGTAGGTGACGAAGGTGGTTTTGCACCAAACTTTGAGGGTGGTACTGAAGATGCTATTGAGACTATTAAAAAAGCTATCGAAAATGCCGGTTATACTTTTGGTGGTGATGTTAAGCTTGCGCTTGACTGTGCTGCTTCTGAATTCTATGTAAACGGTAAATATGACTACACTAAATTTGAAGGTGCTACAGGTAAAGTAAGAACTTCTCAGGAGCAGGCAGATTATCTGGCTGAGCTTGCGACTAAATATCCAATCATCTCTATCGAAGACGGTATGCAGGAGAATGACTGGGAAGGATGGAAATACCTTACTGAGAAAATCGGTGATAAAGTGCAGCTTGTAGGTGACGATTTATTCGTTACTAATGTTGAGCGTCTTGCTAAAGGTATCGAAACCAATACGGCTAACTCAATACTTGTGAAAGTTAACCAGATCGGTACGCTTACTGAGACTATCGCTGCTGTTAATATGGCACACAATGCAGGTTATACTTCTGTAATGTCACACCGTTCAGGAGAGACTGAAGATAACACGATTGCCGATCTTGCTGTTGCTCTTAACTGTGGTCAGATCAAAACAGGTTCTGCTTCACGTAGCGACCGTATGGCTAAATACAACCAGTTGTTAAGAATTGAGGAAGAACTTGCTGAAGTGGCTTACTTCCCTGCTGAAAAAGCATTTAAAGTAAAACAATAATTGTTTACACATCATATAATTTGAGGCTATCTGAATAAGATAGCCTCTTTTTTTATAAATTGATAACGCTAAAACGATTGCAAATTCTAAATGGCAGGCTTCAAATTCTAAACAGTAGGTTTTTTAATTGGAATGAAATCATAAATTTGCCCATATATGTAGTGTATGAAAATTTTTAAATTTTTACTGCTCACCGCTTTTATTCTGATTTCCTCATTTAAGGTGCTTTCCCAAAACAAAGTGCTCGATAGTCTTTTTGTAGTATTAGATAAAACCGCTTCGCCTGCCGAAAAGACTTATATTCTAAACGATATTGCTACCGAATATTCTGATAGCAATCCGGCAAAAATGCTGGAGTATGCTAAAAAAGCCCTTGTTATATCTCAGGCCGCTAAACTCGAAAAAGAGGAGGGAACGTCGTGGGTTAATGTGGGTAACGCAAATGTGATGCTTAACAGATATGCTGAAGCGCTTAAAAGCTTTACCAGTGCTCAGGGGAAATTTGAAAAGTTGGTTAAAAGTGTAGCTGCTTCTGAAAAGAACAGTATTAAAGATAAGCTGGCAATTACTTATGGAAGTATTGGGGTGGTGTGTTCTGAACAAAATAATTATGGGAAGGCACTTGAATATTGTTTTAAAGCCTTAAAACTTCACGAGGAAACAAAACAGGAGGCTTATATGGCTTATACTTATAATAACTTAGGTATAGTGTACAAAGAGCAAAAGGAATATATCAAAGCGCTTCAATATTACAATAAGGCATTATGGATTCAGAAAAAACTTGGTGATAAGGATGCTGCCGTTACTATGATCACAAACATAGGGTCTATTTATTTACTGATGGATGAACCTGATAAAGCCTATGGATCATTTAACGAAGCTGACAGGATGCTTGCCGGTTCTGATAATAAAAGGGCACAGGCTGAACTCTATAATAACTTTGGGAATTACTATGTAAAGGCCGGGGAGAATGATGAAGCAATAAAAAGCTATCTTAAAGCGCTTTCGGTATTTGAAGGGTCTGATGAAAAATATATAGCATCGGCATCTTATGGTTATTTGGGTGAGGTGTATGCTCTTACCGGTAAAAATAAAGAAGCCATAGAAGCTCTTCGTAAATCATCTGTCATGGCAGAAGAAATAGGTGTTTTTGAGCAGGTAAAAGTAGCTGAAAAAGCATTGAGCGATGTGTATGAGAAAACCGGTAATGCAGTAGAGGCTTTAAAGCACTATAAAAAATATACTGCTGCCGAAGCGAAAATAAATGATGCAGAGGATATAAAAAGCCTTGTTAGGGAGGAAATGAACTATGAGTTTGAGCGCAAAGAAGCTCTTCAGAAAATTGAGAATGAAAAACGTCAGGTAATGTATGAAGAACTTGCAAAAAGGCATAGGCTTCAGTTGCTTTTCGGAACATTGTTTATCCTTCTGTTATTTGGTATTGCATTCCTGATTTACAACCGTATGCAGCTTAAAAAAACGCTTACTCTGCAGCGTGACCTTGCGGAATACGAGCAAAAGGCATTACATCTTCAGATGAATCCGCATTTTGTATTTAATTGCCTGGGATCGATCTCAAGTTTTATAGTTCAGAATGGCAAGGAATCCGCAATCAAGTATCTTTCCAAATTTTCAAAACTGATGCGCCTGACACTGGAATATTCTAAAGAGTCGCTTATACCTATTGATAAAGAGATTGAAGGGCTGCAAAATTATCTGGAACTTGAACAGCTCAGGTTCAACCAGATTTTTGATTTTACCATTACCAAAGACCCGGCCATAGAAGATGATATGGCATTGCCGCCATTACTGCTTCAGCCTTTTGTTGAAAATGCAATTATACATGGAATAGTCCCTAAAAAAGGAGGGACAATTAGTGTTGATTTCGCCTTAAAAGGGGAAAAACTGGTTTGTACTGTTATAGATGACGGTGTTGGTATCAATAAATCGAAGAAACTAAAAGAAAACTCAGTCACAGTGCATAAATCACTGGCCCTTGAGATTACACGTAAAAGGCTGGAGGTAATTCAGGCAGTGACCTCTAAGAATTCAAGTGTTGAAATAAGCGAGCTTTCTGATGCCGCAGGAAGGCCATCGGGAACAAAAATTATATTAAATTTACCTTTACAATACTCATCTGACGCATTATGATAAAAGCACTACTAATTGACGATGACAGTAATCTAAGAAATGGCATGAAAGGGCTTCTGGCAATGTATGCTCCTGATATTCATATTCTTGGGGAGGCAGATAGTGTAAAGTCGGGAATAGAGGCAATTGAAAATTATAACCCTGATGTAATTTTTCTCGATATCCAGCTGGGAGACGGAACAGGCTTCGATATTCTGGAGCAATTCCAGCAAAAAAGGGGAAGGCTTACATCGCATGTGGTGTTTATTACAGCCCACGAGGAATATGCGCTTAAGGCGTTTCGTTTCAGTGCACTCGATTATCTTCTGAAACCGGTTGATCCGGATGAACTCAGCAAAGTAATCGAAAAGATAAAAAAGGTATTGGCTACTAACGATAACTATGCTCATATTGACCTGCTGCTGGAAAACATCAGGAAAAAAGTGGATAAGTTTAAGAGAATAGCGCTTTCTACTTCTGATGGTATACACCTGTTTGAAGTGAATGATATCATACGCCTGGAATCGCAGGATAACTATACAAAGTTTTATATTAAGGATAATAAGCCTGTACTGATTGCCAAGACACTCAAGGAATATGAGGAGATGCTTTCGGAGCAGGGATTTGAACGCATACATCAGTCGCATTTGATTAATCTTGCTTATCTGAAATCATACATAAAAAAAGACGGGGGATATGCGGTAATGGCCGATAACAGTCATTTACCGATTTCGCAGCGGAAAAAGGAACGTTTGCAGGAACTTTTAAAATCGCTTTGATGCAAATTCTAAATCAGTTGTGGCAAATTCTAAATGGAAAGGCTGTAATGTCCTGAAAAATTTATATTTGAAGGTTAAAACAAAAGCTAAACATATGTTATGAAAAAAATAGTTCTCTATTTATTACTCTTTTTTACCTGTAGTGTCGGTGCACAGGCTATTGTAGTGCCGGATGCTAATTTCATGGCTAAACTTTTGGCTTCAGATACTACTAACAATATTGCTAAAGACAGCAGTGGTGATTCAATTGCCATTGATGCTGATGGCAACGGAACTATAACTGTGGAAGAAGCTGAAGAAGTAAGGGAATTGAATATTTCCGGTTCCGGTATAGCTTCCTGGGTGGGGATTGAATATTTTACTGATTTAAGAGTCCTTGATTGCAGTAACAATATTATGAGCGGAAACTTTTCAATCTCATCTTTAGGAGATTTAAGAGAGCTTTACTGTTCTGGTAATCAATTGACAGGTTTGCAAGTTGCTGGTGTCGATCATCTTGAGGTACTGGATTGCAGTAATAACCAGTTAAGTATTCTGGATCTTACCAACCTGGAATACCTTGAATCATTAACATGTAACGATAACAGCCTTTCTACGCTTGATCTGAATACCAATACGGGATTGACTTTCCTGTCTTGTGGAAATAATGATCTGGTGACCCTTTTTCTGAAAAACGGAGCAAATGAGGCTTTTGATCCTGTTAACTGGAGTGGTAATCCAATATTAGAGTATATCTGTGCCGATGAATTTCAGGTGGCTACAATTCAGGGCTATTCATCGCTGCCTGTTACAACCCAGGTAAATTCATATTGTTCTTATGCACCGGGCGGAATCTATAACCGTGTGGCGGGAACCGTAAAATTCGATGGTAACAATAATGGGTATTGTTCTGATGGGGATGATTATGTAATACCTTCTCTAAGACTAAAAATAACAGGCGGGACAGAGAATTATGAAGATGAAGTGTTTACTAAAAATGATGGCACCTATGTGTTTTATGTGGGCCTTGGGGAATATCATATAACGCCGGTTTTTGAAAATGAATATTTTACAGCGTCAGTTGTTGCCGGGGCTTATTTTACGGTGATAGACGGTAGTGAAATGATAAGGGATATCTGCGTTCAAAAAACGGCTGAAAATCATCCGGATGTTGAAGTTGCTATTGCTCCTCTTACTGATGCACAACCCGGCATGCATGCAATATATAAAATGGTGTATAAAAATAAAGGGAATCAGGCTATACCTATGGGTAGTGTTGTCTGTAACTGGGATAGTGCCAGGTTTACTTATTTCGATTCTGATCCTATAGATGTTATTGGTACAGATACTTATACATGGAATTATTATAATCTGAAGCCTTTCGAATCGAAGGAGATAATGATGGAATTGATCGTAAATACACCAACGGATAATCCTCCTGTAAGTATTGGTGATATATTAGAGTTTGGAATGAATATAAATCCGGGCACAGATGATTTGCCCTCTGATAATACTTTTCAGTTCAGCCAGCCGGTTGTTGGGGCTTTATCTGCTAACACGATCAAATGTATCCAGGGAGATGTTGTTTCTCCCGAGAATATAGGTGAATACCTCCATTATGTTGTGAATTTTGAAAATACAGGTTCAGCACCTGCTGATTTTGTTGTTATTGAAACAGATATAGATACTGATCAGTTTGATATGAGCTCATTAAGACTGATCAATAGTTCTCAAGACGTTACAACCCGTGTTGCAGGTGACAGGGTTACGTTTAGGCTTGAGGATGCAAATCTTAGTGTAGCCGGACATGGCAATCTGCTTTATAAAATTAAGAGCAGGAATGGCCTTACCGCAGGATCTACCGTTACAAGTAGTGCCAAAGTATTCTATGAATACAATGCTCCTGTGCAAACGAATAATGCTACCACAACATTTGCTGTGCTTAGCACAGGTGAGTTTGAAACTGATACTTCGGTTAAGATGTATCCTAATCCTTCAAAAGGTGTTGTGAGGATTGATGCAGATAACACTATAAAAACTGTTTATCTGTACGATATACAGGGCAGACAGCTTGAAACCGACTTTACCAATGAAAATAATGTCACTCTGGATGTGTCATACAGGGCTGCAGGAATTTACTTTGTAAAAATAGTTACAGAAAAAGGTATGAAAGTTGAAAAACTGATTAGGGAATAAAAGAATTTACTTGTTATATAAAGGTCAACACTAATGTGTTGGCCTTTTTTATTGCCTTGCTGTAACAGGATAATAAAAACTTAAACTAAACTATAAACTAATTAATTACTTAAACCATGAAGAAAATTTTACTTTCGGCATGCATGCTGTTTGGTATAGCTGCCAGTGCACAGGTTGTAAACATTCCTGATCCCGTTTTTAAAAATTGGCTTTTGTCTTCCAATGCCTCGAATAGTGGTATAGCTTTAGATGCTAATAACAACCCGATTATTATAGATGCAAACGGTGACAATGAGATTCAGGTAAGCGAGGCAGAACAGGTATGGTGGCTTAGTATTGGAGATGCAGGGATAACTGACGCAACAGGTCTTGAAGCTTTTGTTAATGTAAGGATCTTTATGTGTCACGGCAATCCGGACCTTACCAGTCTTGATATGACACCTCTGGTTAATCTGGAGCGTTTTTATTGTGATGATGGTACAGGTCTTGAGTCGTTAACTTTTGAAGGTCTTTCAAATTTGAATTATGTATTTATTATGGGTACCGACCTTGATACAATAAATATGACCGGAGTTACAGCGTTAGAAACGTTTACTCTTCAGGATGTGCCGGTGACAAATATCGATTTTTCGGATGCGGTCAGCCTGATAAATGTAGGCTTGTATGGTACGAATCTTCAGGATGTTAGTTTTGAAAACTCTCCATTGCTTAATGAGGTAGGCCTGATAGGGAATGAGCTTTTAGAGTCGGTTAATGTTAAAAACGGAGATAACTTTTTTCAGTTTGAAATAGAAGATAACCCACAGTTGAGTTTTATGTGCATAGATGAAGGAGAAGACGGGATATTGCTACCTTATTTTACATCGCAAAATGTAACTCCTCCGGCAATGAGTACAGATTGTACATCTGTTGCGGGTAAAGAAGAGTTTATGAATGATAACTCATTAGCAGTATATCCTAATCCATCAAACGGGATTGTTAATGTAAGTGCTTCAGGCGTGATAAAACAGTTGGAGTTATACGACATACAGGGAAGATTACTGCAAACCAAGGCTACTAATGAAACCAATGTTTCCTTTGACCTGACAGGCAGGGCAGCCGGAATCTATTTACTTAAGGTAGCTACCGATAATGGTAGTAAAGTTCAAAAGCTGATAAAAAAATAATGCCGATACACTAAACTAAAAAGCCAACATTGATATGTTGGCTTTTTAGTTTAGTGTATATTTGCAAAAAAAAATATTTATGAGAAAAATTTTACTTTTACTTTTTATGATGTTGGGAGTTATTGCTTTGGCGCAGCCAGTTATCCAGCAGCCCTCACAATACTTTGTTTGTAAAAGCCTTGAAGATGGGTTGGCTCATTTTGATTTTTCTACAAAAAATGCTGAAATATTAGGAGGATTGAATCCTGCACTACATACTGTTTCCTATTTTTTAACCGAAGAAGAGGCGATAGCAAATATTAATATGCTTTCGGTACAATATGCTGCAAATGCTTACTATCAACCAATATATGTAAGGGTAACTGAAATTGCCACAGGAGAGTATGCTACAGCTTTTTTTGTTGTAAATGCTCTTGGAGGTGAAGAACTGAATGATGTGCCTGATCTCATTATTTATGAAGAGGTGTATGACGGCGTTGCTGCATTTGAGATTAACTCCCAAGTACTTTTTGGAGGTACGGAATCATCAACAGAAATTTCATTTTATGAATCTGAGATTGATGCTATAGAAGGAGTGAATGCTATTAATGTTTCACAGCCTTATGTAAATACAATTAACCCTCAGACTATTTGGATAAAGGGAATAAATATTTCTACCGGATGTGCTTATGAGTTGCAAACTTTTCAACTAAAGGTAGGTGAAGGAATTGAACCCGTGCTTACGATTCCTGATCAAAACTTTAAAAATAAATTACTTCAGTCCAATGTTGGAGTTAATATTGCAACATCATTTAATGGTCAGTCTATTAAGATTGATAAGAATAATGATGGTCTTATACAGATTAGTGAAGCTGAATATGTAGCTGGTTTACGTTTAATAGATAGCAATATAAGTGACTTGTCAGGTGTTGAAGGCTTTTGGCATATTAGGGTACTGGATGTTAGAAATAATAACCTGACCAATCTTGATTTTGCAAGCCTGAATAAAATAGAACATATTTCTTGCGATAATAACCAGCTAACATCTATTGATGTTTCACTTTTTCCGGGATTAAGGCTTTTAACCTGTAATAATAATCAGTTATCCAGTCTTGCAGGATTTTCTGATACATTCCAATCTTTGCAATGTAATGGGAATGTTCTGACTTCATTGGATCTGTCAACTACCTCCAGCCTTCAATCTCTTTCTTGTAGTAATAACCTACTTACATCTTTAGAAATTGTCGGAAAACCTTACTTTTCATATTTGGGATGTGATAATAACCCTCTGACTTCACTACATCTGGAAGATTTAGATATGTGGACTTGTACTATAAGTCACACATTGCTGACTGAAATAAATTTTAGCGATATACCTTCAATTGAGTCTGTCTATATAACTGATAATCCTGAATTGGCATCAATCAATCTAAAAAATGGAGCGATGATTATATCACCGGAGCAATGTTATTTTGCTAACAATCCTAATCTTACTTATATCTGTGTAGATGAGGGTGAGAAAGAGTTTTTGATGGAATATTCAGAAGAGAATGGATTAGATTCTGATATTTTCATGAATACTTTATGTGATGAAACAGGAGGTAATTACAATACTATTGCCGGGACAATTTCTTTTGACGCGGCTAATAATGGATGTGGTGAAGGTGCTCTGTTTAATAATTTTGTTGGGCTGGGTATTACAGCCGGCAATGAAACAGGAATGGCTTATACCAATCTTTCCGGAGCATTCAGTTTTCCGGTTGAGACCGGGACTTTTACATTAACCCCATATTTTGAAAACGACTGGTTTGTTGCAAATCCTGATTCAGTTACGGTTATAACTGTTTTAGGAGAAACTTCTCCTTCAGAGCATAATTTTTGTGTAACATCAAATGGTATGCACCCGGACATTGAAGTTGCGCTTGTGCCCATTGTACCTGCACAGCCCGGTTTTGATGCGGTTTATAACGTTGTTTTTAAAAATAAAGGTAATCAGGTTCTTAACGGTGAAATACAGCTGAATTTTGATGATGCTATCATGGATTATGTTTCGTCTTTAGAGACGCTTTCATCAATTGCCCCAGGTGCTCTTACATGGAGCTATGACGACCTCCTTCCTTTTGAGAACAGGAAAATTCAGGTAGTATTCAATATTAACAGCCCTATGGAAACTCCGGCTGTAAATATAGATGATATAGCTGTTTTTACAATTAACGCAGCGCAGGACTCAGATGAAAACCCACTTGATAATCAGTTTAGTCTTTCTCAGGTAGTAGTGGGCTCTTTTGACCCTAATGATATTAGCTGTCTGGAAGGTAGTAGCGTATCTCCTGATATGATAGGAAAGTATTTGCATTATAATATAAATTTTGAAAATACAGGCACTGCGCCTGCAACATTTATTGTCGTAAAAGACAAAATAGATGAATCCCAGTTTGACATAAATACATTACAGCTGCTTAATGCTTCACATGATGTTGCTATTAAGATAGAAGGTGGTGTCGCAGAATTTAGGTTTAACGCAATTAATTTGGGACCTAATGAAAAAGGCAATATTGTTTTGAAAATAAAATCCCTAACCACATTGGTAGAAAATGATGCTGTAACTCAAAGGGCTGAAATATTTTTTGATTACAATCATCCAATAATTACTAACGATGCTGTTACAGTATTTGAAACTATTTTGGGTACAGATAAATTTACAGATACGACTGTAAAAATTTATCCTAATCCGGTAAATAGTATAGTAAATATTACTTCATCTGCAATACTTAAGAATGTACAATTGTATGATGTTCAGGGAAGATTGTTGCAGACGCAAATCCTGGACAATGAAACTGCCTCATTTGACCTGACGGGAAGAGCTTCGGAAATTTATTTTCTTAAGATAACAACCGATAAAGGCACTAAAGTTGAAAAGCTGATAAAGGAATAATCGCAAGACCTTAAATTTTACATATTTATCAAAAGTCAATGCTGCAAAGTATTGACTTTTGTTTTTTAGGTGCATATTTAACGATTTTAATAAGTAATTTTCTTTATAAATAAATTGTAATTTATTAAATTCGCAGGAATATATTTTTCAAAACAATAATTCACACTACAAATCATGTCAAATACTGCAATATTAGAAATTGATGGCAAGAGGTATGAGTTTCCTGTAATCGTAGGGACTGAAAACGAAACTGCCATTGATATCGACAAACTGCGCAGCTTAACAGGCGCTATTACTATAGATCCGGGGTATAAAAATTCAGGGTCATGCAAAAGTGAAATTACTTTTTTAGATGGTGAAGAAGGTATCCTGCGTTACAGAGGATATTCTATCGAAGACCTTGCAGAGAAGTCAAACTTTCTTGAGGTATCTTACCTTCTTATTTTTGGTGAGCTTCCAACAGCTACCGAGCTTTCAAAGTTTGAAACAAACATCAGGAAATATACTCTTGTTAATGAGGAAATGAAAAACATCATTGACGGGTTCCCTAAAAATGCACACCCAATGGGTGTTCTTGCTTCTCTTACAAGCGCACTTACAGCTTTCAACCCTAAATCGGTTGATGTAAACAACGATAAAGAGATGTATGAGGCTATCTGTAAAGCTATCGGTAAATTCCTTGTTATCGCAACATGGACTTACAGAAAAGCTATGGGTTACCCTCTAAACTACTATGATAACACAATTGGATATGTTGAGAACTTCATGAAACTGATGTTCTCGCTTCCTACAGGGCCTTACACTATAGATAAAACTGTAGTTAATGCACTTGATAAACTATTCATCCTTCACGCTGACCACGAACAAAACTGTTCTACATCTACAGTAAGAATGGTAGGTTCATCTCATGCAGGGCTGTTTGCTTCTATTTCTGCAGGTGTGTCTGCACTATGGGGGCCGCTTCACGGTGGTGCTAACCAGGCAGTGCTTGAAATGCTTGAAGAAATCCAGAACAATGGTGGTGATGCTGACAAATATCTTGCTAAAGCAAAAGATAAAGATGATCCGTTCCGTTTAATGGGCTTTGGTCACAGGGTTTACAAAAACTTTGACCCTAGAGCTAAGATCATTAAAAAAGCGGCTGATGAAGTTCTTGCTGCTCTTGGAGTTGATGATCCTGTGCTTCAGATCGCTAAAAGGCTTGAAGAGGCTGCACTTCAGGATGAGTACTTCAAATCAAGAAACCTTTACCCTAACGTGGATTTCTATTCAGGAATCATCTACAGGGCTATGGGTATCCCAACAGAAATGTTTACGGTTCTTTTTGCTATCGGCCGTCTTCCGGGCTGGATCGCTCAGTGGAAAGAAATGCGTGTTAACAAAGAGCCTATCGGACGTCCGCGTCAGGTATATACAGGTTCTCCGCTTAGGGATTTTGTTCCGGTTGAGAAAAGATAATATCTCTTATTTATATAGAAAGCTGCTCATAGAGCAGCTTTTTTTATGTCTTAGAATAAAGATTCTTTAATTTAAGGATAAATAAATTATCAATCTTCATAGAAAAGTTTACAATCAGCAGTTCATTTTCTATATTTGCGCAAAACCAAATTAAGCCATGTTGCAACTTAACGTTAAAAACGAAACCTCGCGGCTTCGCGCCGTAATATTAGGGACGGCTACGAGCAATGGGCCTACTCCGCTGGAGCATGAGGCCTATGACCCAAAATCACTAGAACATATAAAAGCAGGTACTTATCCTGTAGAACCGGATATGGTAAAGGAAATGGATGCCCTTGCCAAAGTTTTTGATAAATACGATGTAAAAGTTTATCGCCCGGAAATTATTGAAGATTACAACCAGATATTCAGCAGGGATATCGGTTTTGTTATCGAAGATGTATTTATAAAAGCTAATATACTTCCTGATCGTGAGCGTGAACTTGACGCTATACAATATGTAATCGATCAGATCGATCCTAAAAAAGTAGTGCGCCCACCGGATGAAGTGCATATTGAAGGAGGCGATGTTATGCCCTGGAATGACCATATTTTTATTGGCACCTACAAAGGCAGCGACTATAAAGATTTTATAACTGCCCGCACAAACATACAGGGTGTTAACTATATAAAAGAACTATTCCCGAATAAGATCGTAAAAGAGTTTGACCTTGTTAAATCGAGGATTGAACCACGCGATAATGCACTGCATCTTGACTGCTGTTTTCAGCCGGTAGGTAAAGACAAGGGCGTAATTTATAAAAGCGGATTTAGAGAAGAGGCAGATTATTTGTATCTTGTTGACTTGTTTGGAATGGATAATCTGTTCCACATCGACAGGGAAGAGATGTATAACATGACCTCTAACTTTTTTTCTATTGCAGAGGATGTTGTTGTTATAGAAAAAAACTTTACCAGATTAAAGAACTGGCTTCTGGAAAGAGGCTTTACAGTAGAAGAAGTGCCTTATGCTGAAATTGCAAAACAGGAAGGCTTGCTAAGATGTTCTACTTTACCCCTTATCAGGGATTAATTTTAATGAAAATGAAACAGATTACTGATACTATATTGATGATTCGCCCGGTGGCATTCAGAATGAATGAGCAAACGGCTGTAAACAATTATTACCAAAAAGTTGTAGATAAGCTTTTGCCTGAAACGGTTAATACCAAGGCGCAACAGGAATTTGATGCTTTTGCCGAAAAGCTGAAAGCAGCGGGAGTAAATGTTATCGTTGTTAATGATACGACTGATACCGATACACCGGATTCTATTTTCCCGAACAACTGGGTGTCTTTCCATGAAAATGGTGATGTGGCCTTATATCCTATGTTTGCTGAAAACCGTCGTAATGAGCGTCGTGAAGATATACTGGATATGCTGGAAGACCAGGGGTTTGTTATCGAGAATATAGTTGATTATACTTCGGCGGAAGATGATGATATCTTCCTTGAAGGTACAGGAAGCATTGTGCTTGACAGGGCTAACCATAAAGCCTATTGCGCCCTTTCGCCTCGTGCTGACGAAGAGCTGCTGATTGAGTACTGTGAAGATTTTGAGTATACACCTATTATTTTTGAAGCTTATCAGACGGTTAATGGTGAGCGCAAGCTGATTTACCATACCAATGTAATGATGTGTATAGGCGATACGTTTGCTGTTATCTGTGCCGATTGCATTGATGACAAAAAAGAACGCAAAATGGTGCTTGACAACCTGAAAGAAGATGGTAAGGAAATAATATTGCTTACTGAGGAGCAGCTTAATAACTTTGCTGGGAATATGCTTCAGGTTAAGGGTACCGGCGATAAGAGCTATCTTGTAATGAGTGATGCTGCAAAACAGGTGCTTACTAAAGACCAGATCGCTAAAATTGAAAAACATACAGAAATATTGAGTGCTAACCTTGATACTATCGAGGCATGTGGTGGTGGTAGCGCACGTTGCATGATGGCTGAAGTATTCCTTCTTAAACAATAATATGCTTTCGAAAAAAACTAAATATGGGTTAAAGGCGCTGATCTACATTGCTAAGCAGGGTGGAACAGCGCCCGTACTTATATCTGACATATCGGAAAAGGAACAGATACCTAAAAAATTCCTTGAGGCGATTTTGCTCGACCTTAAGAAATTTGGCATCCTGGGCTCTAAGAAAGGAAAGGGTGGGGGGTATTATCTTATGAAAGACCCTAAAACCGTTTCTGCCGCTACGCTTATCCGAGTGCTTGACGGGCCAATTGCTATGCTGCCATGCGTGAGTCTTAACTATTATGAAAAATGCGACGATTGTCCGCATGAAGAAAAATGCTCGCTTAATAAGTTTATGGCCGATGTGCGTGATTCTACGCTTAATATTCTGCAACAGAAATCGTTACATGATTTAACATTATTGTAGCGAATTTTTTTACCTTACTACTCTATAATATCTATAGACTAATAGTATATTTGAAAAAATATAATTTCAGCAGCGATTATGATTGATATACTAAAGGGTAAAAAGAATTTTTCACTAAAAGACAGTCCTAAGATATCTGCTATTAAGGCAGTTACATGGCGCATAGTAGGAACTATAGATACCATGGTCATATCATTTATATTAACCGGTAGTGCAAAGGTTGCTGTTTCAATTGGCGGTTTTGAAGTGTTTTCAAAATGTTTGCTGTACTTTTTGCATGAAAGGGCATGGGCCAGAATAACACGAAAAGATGGAGAAGGAGAGATTACAGTTTCTGAATAACGAGCTGAAAGGGCTGCCGCTTGCTGATGCTATTGCGCTGGTTGTAAATGCTGCGGATGGCAGGAAGGTTTTCTCAACTTCCTTTGGTATAGAAGATCAGTTGCTAACGCATTATATCGCACCTTTTGCAGAGGATGTCGAAGTATTTACGCTTGATACAGGCAGGCAGTTCAATGAAACGTATGAGGTGTTTCAAAAAACGCAGGATAAATACCCTCAGCTTAGGATAAAAACTTTTTTTCCGGATCAGGGAGATATTGCTGCTTATGTAAATCAGCACGGTGTAAACGGTTTTTACGACAGTATCGAAAGCCGTAAAGAATGCTGCCGGATCCGTAAGGTAAAGCCGTTGCAAACCGCCATAGCAGGTGCCTCGTTATGGATAACAGGCCTTCGTGCCGAACAATCGCAAAACCGTGAAGGGATGGAGTACCTGGAATGGGATGAGGCTAACAGTTTGGTTAAGTTCAATCCGTTGCTGGATTATTCGCTGAAAGAAGTTGAAACGCTGGTTGAAGCCCACAGAATACCCATTAGCAGCCTTTACAAAAAAGGGTATCTGAGCATAGGTTGTGCGCCATGTACGCGTGCACTGTTTGAGGGTGAAGACTTCAGGGCCGGACGATGGTGGTGGGAAAACGGAAAAAAAGAATGTGGTTTACACATACACTCTGATAAAAATTATTGATACATGACACAGCATACACAATCGCACTTGCAGACGCTGGAAGACGAAAGCATATATATAATACGTGAAGTAGTGGCACAGTTTCAAAAGCCGGTGCTGCTTTTCTCCGGAGGAAAGGATTCGATTACGCTGGCAAGGCTGGCGCAAAAGGCCTTTTATCCGGCTAAGATTCCTTTTCCGTTCCTGCATATAGACACAGGGCATAATTTTCTTGAGACAATAGAATTCAGAGATCAGCTGGTAAAAGAGCTTGGTGTTGAACTAATAGTGCGGTATGTGCAGGATAGTATTGACCAGAAAAAAGTTCAGGAAGAAACCGGAAAGCACGCCAGCCGCAATGCACTGCAAACAGTAACCCTGCTTGATGCAATTGAGGAATTTGGATTTGATGCCTGTATGGGTGGTGCGCGTCGTGATGAGGAAAAGTCCAGGGCTAAAGAGCGCATCTTTTCTGTACGTGATGATTTTGGGCAATGGGATGCTAAGAAACAGCGCCCGGAATTGTTCAATATACTGAACGGGAAGATTCATTTCGGAGAGAATGTCAGGGCATTCCCTATCAGCAACTGGACGGAAGAAGATGTATGGAGTTATATCGCTCAGGAGGGTATTGGTTTACCAACAATCTATTTTGCGCATCAGCGTAAGCTTGTAAAAAGGGATGGCGCTTATCTGGCACATTCTGAATACCTGAACCTGGTGGATAGTGATGAGATAGTGGATACGGTTGTTCGCTTCCGTACGGTTGGGGATATGACCTGTACTGCGGCTTTTTTATCTGAAGCTTCAACAATTACTGATATTATGTATGAAAATAAAGCCTCAAAATCTTCTGAAAGGGGTGCGCGTATGGATGATAAACGTTCTGAAGCGGCACTTGAGCAAAGAAAGAAAGGAGGGTATTTTTAATTATGGATTTATTACGAATTAATACTGCCGGAAGCGTTGACGATGGCAAAAGTACACTTATAGGCCGCTTTTTGAATGACAGCAATGCGCTTACCAAAGAGCAGATTGAACTGATTGAGCGCAAAACAAGAGAAAAAGGGCTTGATGACCTTGATTTTTCTGTTATAACCGATGGCCTAATCGCCGAAAGGGAACAGGGCATTACGATTGATGTAGCGCATATCTATTTTTCATCATCAGAAAGGAAATTCATCATTGCTGATAGCCCGGGGCATATAGAATATACCCGAAATATGGTTACAGGGGCTTCGAATTCGGAAGTTTCTATTATTCTTATTGATGCCCGTAAAGGATTGCTGGAACAGACGCACAGGCATTATTTTATAAGCTGCCTGCTGCGATTGCAAACGGTAATCTTCTGCATCAATAAAATGGATCTGGTAGATTACAGCGAAGATGTATTTTTCGCTATAGCCTCTGATATCAATAAGATGGCAGCGCAATTTGAATATAAGCCGGACATACATATACTGCCTGTAAGTTCGCTGAAGGGAGATAATGTAGTTGAGGTATCAAAATATACCGATTGGTATAAAGGAAAGACATTGTCTGAAGTGCTTCATGAAATTATACCGAACGCTATAAAAACAGACGATTTCAGGCTGGATATTCAACAGGTGCTGCATGTACAGAATGCAGAGTTTACCGATTACCGCGCTTATGCCGGCAGGATAATCAGCGGAGGTATCAGCGTTGGAGATAGTATTACAGTACTGCCTTCGGGTCAGAAGAGCGAAGTGATCGAGATCAGGAAGTTCACCACTACTTTTAGCGAAGCCAAAGCGGGAGATTCCATCCAGTTAAGGCTGAAAGATGAGGTGGATATCAGCCGCAGTTCGATGCTGGTAAAATCTGACAACGAAAAACTGCTAAGCAGGGAGATTGCTGCCACTTTAGTATGGATGGATGAAAAACCGGCCCTAGTGTCGGGTAAATATATACTTCAGGCCGGTACACGAACGGTTGCCTGCAAACTGCAGTCAATTGATGGTGTGATACCTCCTGAAAATCCTTCAGCGATAGCTGAAGCTGATAATTTAAAGCTGAATGATATTGCTAAAGTTCAGCTAAAAACTGCTAATCCGGCATTTTTGGATGCCTTTAGCACAAACAGGCAAAACGGCTCTTTTATCCTTATAGACGCTCAGTCTAACAATACTGTGGCTGTAGGATTTGCCGAATAATATATAAAGTTTGGTTGGTTTGTTATTTTTGTTAAGAAAGCTGTGTTTCGAAAGAAATGCAGCTTTTCTTTTTTAATTAAAAGGGATAGTTTTTAATATGTTCACTACCGAACTGCTGATGTACTGTACCCCAATTGCAATAACTATAAAACCGATGATTCTTGAGATAGCTACGATACCCGATGCTCCCAATATTCTTGAAAGGTAGTGGGCACTTCTAAGCATTAAAAAGATTACTCCTGCTACTGCTGCCATAGCAACACAGGCTATTATTTTTTGCTCTATTCCGGTATAGTCCTGGTACATGGCAATAAGCAAAGAGATAGATCCCGGCCCTGCAAGCATAGGGATAGCAAGGGGGGTAAGTGCGATGTCATTCCTGTTTTGGGCGTCGTTCTCTACTTTTTTATTTACCCCACGGGTCTTTTTAAATTTACCGGTTAAAAGGGAAAAACCCGAATTTACAATGATAAAACCACCGGCGATCCTTAAGGCATCAATGCTGATGCCAAAGAAAGCAAGCACATACTGGCCTATAAAAAATGAGAT
>QFQM01000242.1 GCA_003243255.1 Flavobacterium psychrophilum
ATTCTTAAAGTGTCGAATATGAGAAATTATCTAAAATCCCTGAAAAAAGTTATAGTAATTTTCGCTTTAGGAGCTGTAATCAGTGCGTGCGAAAAATACACAGAGGGAGTAAGTGAATTTGATCCAACTCAACCTGTAAATGCTTCACTTGGACAAGTGATTAATTCCGGTGAAGTAGCTTATATTGGTTTCATGGAAGGTGAATTGGCAAGAATCGCAGGTATGTGGACAAGTCAATTCACAGGCGTTGATCGGCAGTATGTGGCCTTGAATAATTATACAAGCACAGCACCGGATTATGACAATGCGTGGAGTAATATTTATGCTGGTGTTTTAAAAGCTCTTCGTATTGCTCAGGAGAAAGCGCTAGTAGTAAATAATAAAAGAGCCCTGGCATTAGCTCAGATTCTGGAAGCGCACGCCATGGTGACTACGGCATCCGTTTTTGGGGATATTCCTTATTCCCAAGCCAATGATTTGGTAGACTTCCCAAATCCTGCTTTTGATAAACAATTGGATGTTTATAATGCCGCACTGGTATTACTTAATACAGCCCAGGCAAATATTGCAGGCGCTGCTGCAGGAACTTCTTATGAAGGAGATTTTTTCTATTCTGGCGCAGCTTCAAATGATGCTATCTGGAAAGCAGTGGCAAATACCACCAAAGCAAAAATCTATTTGCATTTAGGTCAATATCAGAATGCAATTGATGCAGCAAATCTTGGACTCACTGATCCATCTATGGATCTAGTCGCGCCCCATGGAGATATTTATCTATCCAATTTTAATATTTACTATTCTTTCATGGTATATGATCGTCCGGGTTATCTGGCGGCTACAGATGCATTTGCTCCGAGATTGATTGATCCAAGTAGCACAGAAACTTATAACAGAAATAATGCGAAAACAGATGAATCTGATCGTTATAATTACAGCTACATCACTGACGAAAATTATGCAAGTGGTTATGAACCAAATTATTATTCAGAGTATGACTGGGGTGCGCCAGATGGATATTTTGGAACGAACACAGGCTGGGCAATTATTGCTTATCGTGAGAATCAACTTATTCTTGCCGAAGCAACTCTTCGTGTTGTAGGATTTAATGCTGCTTTAGATGTATTGAATGACTATCGTGCATACTTAAACGATGGAGGATATCTCAATCCGGCATATTATTCGGGCGCAGGAAGTTATCTTGCCTACACAGCAACTGATTTTGCTAATGGTGGAATAGAAAATGCCGATAACATTGCTCCGGCAGATGCTTTATATAGAGAAATTATTGAAGAAAAATACGTATCTCTTCTCGGTACAATTGAAGTGTTTAATGATATGAGAAGAAAAGGATTCGGTTCATTTGCAGGTAAGCAGAACTGGGCAGTATTAGGGATCACACCAAATGCGGGTACCGAAATTCCTCAACGATTCATCATTTCCCAAGCAGAAATAAATTCAAATACGTCTGCACCAAACCCTACACCAGGGTTATTCGAAAAGACCGAGGTATTTAAGTAATTTTAATCATCCACATAAAATAAAGAGGCCGCCTATTATAGGCGGCCTCTTTATTTATAAATCTGTCCGTCTGAAATGGCAATATTCTATCTTAAAGATGAACCTACAGAAGTAACAATCCGTTCTTCAAAGGCTTTTCTAACTACTTCCGATTTACTTTTTACATTCAGCTTCCGATAGATGTTTCTGATATGAGACTTAGAGGTCTCTTTTGAAATATGGAGCTCATTTGCAATACGACTGTACGAATTTCCCTGTGTAATTAGTTTAAGCACCTGACCTTCGCGCGAGGTAAGCGGAGAGATGCGGGAAACGTGCATGGACTCAACAATTATTTTTGCAATAGAAGGGCTTAGTGGGGAGCCTCCTTGGGCGATTTCATTCAGGTGAATCATAAAGTTGTATGCCCATGAATCTCGGAGTATATATCCATTTGCTCCGGCACTCAATGCATTAAAAACAATTTCCTCATCTTGGTAATCGGTTACAACCAATATGTTGATTTGTGGAAAGACCCGTTTGATTTCTGGTATTGCATCTGTTCCCTTCATTTTGGGGAAGTCAATATTCATTACGATAATGTCAGGGAAATCTTTCTTAACATTGGATAATGCTTCCTCGCATTCTGTATATTGATTCACCAGTGAATATTGTCCGGAGGCGTCAATCATCGAACTTATTAGACCACGAAATTTTTCATCGTGTTCTATAATCACAATCCTTCGTTTAAATTTATTCATAGTAACGTTTGTTTGTGTAATACCAATTACGTCATAAGAAAATGCATTTGAGGTGTGAAATCTATAAGTGGGGTTTTTCAAACGATGAAAGGAATCATTGATACGGATTCATGTAACACAAAGTGGGGTATATATAGATCACCTTAAATAGGGCATATGGTGTTAAGGCGAAGAGAAGTACTTTGGATCAGCATATGTTGTTGTTTTTTATTGAATTAACTATTACTAATTCTGCGGTATCATTAGTGGGTGATGAATGATTTATTGAAATCTTCTTGATGAAGATCGTTTTGAATTAGCCCTGTATAGAAGCGCGTTTAATCACTCATAAAAAAAATCAGGCCGAACTCTTTAATAATGGCTCTTTAAACAAGGGAATCCTGATTTCATCAATCGCATCTTAATCAAAGAGACGAAGAGAGTATATTATGTTAAAATGGATGACACCCACTGGTTCGAAGCGTCAGGTGACTATGTAATCCTGCACACAGAAACCACAAGTCACCTGATCAATTACCGGCTGCACGAACTGGAAGAGAAACTGTACCCGGGAAAATTTGTCCGAATCCATCGTTCTTCTATTGTCAATATCGATATCATCCAGGAGTTTGAGCCACATTTCAACGGTGAGTAGTTCATTACCCTTAAAAACAAAACAAGGCTGAAAATGAGCCGTACGTTCAGAGAGGGCCTCAAAATCCACTTTGCTGATCTTTTTGATCTTTAGCCCCGTGAACTTGATAGCGAAGGAGTATATTTGCCTTCCAATTTTTCAAGCGTTTTGATACCCGAAATAGTCGCTCTAAGTATTTTATCTGTTCAGGTAATTTATATTCTCTCTTTTTTGATTGCTTTGGCAAGGAGGAAACCCGGTAATCCTGCCAGCAGAGTGCCTGTATCCATTATAGTATGCGCACATGACGAGGAGCAGAACCTGAAAGAGCTGATCCCTCAATTACTCAATCAGAACTATCCTGAATTTGAGGTGATCATCGTGGAAGACAGGAGCAACGATGACACGTTTGACTACCTGCTGGAAGCTACACAACAACACCCCCGTCTCAAGATGGTGCGTGTGCAGCAGACCCCTGAACATATCAATGGCAAGAAATTCGCATTGACTTTAGGCATAAAGGCAGCAAAATATGAGTGGGTAGTGCTAACCGATGCAGACTGCCGCCCGGAAAGCGAAAACTGGATTTCTTCCATGAGCCAGGAATTTGACGATCAGGTGCAAATAGTGCTGGGCATATCCCCTTACCAGAAACAAAAAGGCATACTGAATGATTTTATACGCTTTGAATCGTTCCTTACCGCTATTCAGTACACCGGATGGGCCTTGTTAGGCAAGCCCTATATGGGCGTAGGTCGCAATCTTGCCTACCGTAAGTCACTCTTTATCAATAATAAAGGCTTTAATACGCACTTGGGCGTAACGGGTGGAGATGATGACTTATTTGTGAATGAACATGCTAACGCAACGAATACACGGGTGTGCCTGGGTAACGAATCGCTTGTTAAATCGAAACCCAAGGAAACCTGGACAAATTTTTATTATCAAAAGCTAAGACATCTGTCGGTAGGGAAACATTATAAGTTGGTTGACCGTATAGGACTGGGTATGTTTTCCGTTACCTGGATTTTGACCTGGATTTTTGTGTTACCATTCTCGTTTTTCAGTCCCCTGCTTTACGTGCTTTTGGGTGGGTTCGTGCTTCGCTGGATACTTCTTTCGTCACTCTTTCATGTTGCCGTAAAGAAATTCGGAGATGAATTTGAAGCCTGGAAAACGCCATTTTTAGATTTTATATACGCCTTTTATTATCTTGTCGCTGGCCCTGTGGCCTTGGTATCCAAAAAAATACGATGGAAGAACTAGAAGAAGGTCGGTTTTCATCCAAAGCGCTCGAAGATTTTAAGCTGATCGATTTAGCCGTAGTAGGTGATGATAAGGCGTATGCTAAACTCCTGCAGCGCTACAAACGTCCGGTGTATCATATGATACTGAAGATGGTGCGCAATGTGGATGATGCTGAGGACCTTACCATCGAGTCGTTCGCCAAGGCTTTTCGCAGTCTTCATAAGTTTAAAAAAGATTTTACGTTCAGCACCTGGCTGTTCCGCATTGCTACGAACAATACCATCGATTTCATCCGCAAGAAGAAACTCAATACACTCAGCATTGAAAATACCTATACTGATGATGATGGTCAGTCGGTATCCATCGATGTGGAGGATATTAACCCGGATCCGCAGGAGGAGGCCATCAAAGGGCAAAAAGAAGAACTGATACAGGTGTTTGTAAACATGCTTCCACCCAAGTATCAAAAACTGGTACGCCTCCGCTACTTCAATGAATTATCGTACGAAGAAATTGCTGTAGAGCTGGAAGCTCCACTGGGTACAGTAAAAGCGCAGCTACACCGTGCCCGCGAATTGATGTACGATCTGATTAAGAACAAAAAAGAACACATCTGATCGCTGTTTCCATTTATGGAGTGATTTCGCGATAAGAGCCGACAATCTGTTCTACTCCTTTCACTATTTCCTGATATTTTTTGTGTTCATTGTTGCACAACAGGATGATCGTTTTGTCGGCATCGATGTAGCGGATAATGTGTGTCCGGTAACCGGGATTATTTCCGCTATGCCGAACTACTCTGCCCAGTAGCGGGTGCGTTTCCAGGGCCCAGCCAAAACCATACAAGGATGGCAATCCGTTTTTTAATTTCGCTGCGGTAAAGGCTTCTTCCAGAGTTGCTTTCTTTACTAACTTTTCTGTGTAGAGGGCTCTGTCCCATTTCAACAGATCGGCAGTGGTAGAGCTTATCCTTCCAGGGCCGGTACGATGGCCTAACCATATCGTGTAATTGTATTTGGGAAATGAATCCGCCCGCACATACCGGTGCTTATCCCGCTTATAAATATAGCCCCATGCCATATTAGGGAGTTGCGCTTTCTCACGCTGTAGCCGAATGTTTGTAGTGGTCATTTGCAAGGGGGTGAAAATGTTCTCCCGACAAAAATTAATGAAGTCTTGCTGCGCTACTTTTTCGGTGATACTTGCCAAAAGCATATACCCTGTATTACTATATTCATACGCCCTTCCTGGCCGGAAGTGTTTCAGCGGGTGATACTTTATAAGGTATTCGATATTATCGTCGTTGCCGGCTACTTTACTTTTATCCCAGTTTTTTTCCATCACTTCCTGGTAATCGGGCAGGCCTGAAGTGTGATTAAGAAGATGACGAATGGTAACACCAGGATAAGGCAATCCGGGAATGTACTTTGCAACGGAGTCATCGTAATTCAGTTTACCTCGTTCCTTCAGCATCATGATCGTCATGGCAGTAAATTGCTTGGAGACAGAAGCAAGTTCAAATACCGAAGTGGTGTCTGTCTTTTTCTGCTTATCAAAATCTTCAAAACCAAAGGCTTTGTGATAAACCGGCTTTCCTTTTTCGGCGATCAGCAAAACACCACTGAAGTCAGGTGCTGAAGAAAAGAGGGTGTCGATTTGCCTGGTGATTGAAACCGGTTTCTTCCTGCAGGAGGATAAAAAGAGGATACCTAAAAGAAAGAGCGGAAGTAGTTTGGTAAACGGTTTCATTCTAATTTTGAGTCGATTAAAAATAACCATTTCCCCCTTGCAAGACGCATCCGTTATATTTAACTATTTCCCTGACCTGACTGAAAAACAAAAGCAACAATTTGCTCAGTTAGGCGATTTGTATAAAGAGTGGAATGACAAGATCAATGTGATCTCCCGTAAGGATGTTGAGAACGTATATACCAATCACATCCTTCATTCATTAGGGATTGCAAAAGTGATGGCATTCCAGCCGGGAGCGGCCGTTCTGGATGTTGGAACAGGGGGCGGTTTTCCGGGAATACCACTCGCTATTTTGTTCCCTCAAACACAATTCCATTTGGTCGATTCCATTGGAAAGAAAATTACGGTAGTCAATGAAGTAGCCAAGGGGGTAGGGCTCACCAATGTGAAAGGGGAACAGATCCGTGCGGAGCAAATCAGGAACAAATATGATTTCATCGTAAGCAGGGCGGTTACCCGTATGAAGGAATTTTATGGCTGGATTAATAATAAAGTAAAAGAAGAATCCCTTCA
>QFQM01000243.1 GCA_003243255.1 Flavobacterium psychrophilum
TGAAACTAAGGAACCATCTACCGGAATTGAGAACGGATACAAGACGAGTGATGTTCGTAAGATTCTTGGATGTTGTACTAATAAACTGACTTCATTAAGAATATCTCGCCAGCTTAGGACAAAAAAAATTGGTGGAACGGTCTATTATAATAAAGATGATATTAAGCGATTGATTGATGAGGGATATTAGCAGCCCCTATAAGCTGGCCCAATTGGGTCAGCTTTTTTATTAGTAGAGTGGTTGACAAGTTTTCTAAGGAACGACCTTAAATTGATAGTTTTTTCATAACTTTATTGAAGTTCATTTAAGTTAATCTTCTGTGAGTAAATCCATGAGTTAAGATTGGCTATGTTCTTCAAAATACTGGTTACAATATACTTACAGTATAAGTTGTCGTCCTGTCCTCCCGACTTGTTTTGGAACTCATTATTTGAAGTGATTTCAATTCTGTAATGAGTAAATCCATGAGTACAGGAAAATTGAGTTTGGAAGGTAGTTGATAATCAGCCTTTAAGTTAAAAGGTTGTCGTCCTGTCTTCCCGACCACTTACAAAATGAAACCCGCTCTCAGAGCGGGTTTTGTCGTTTTTGGAAGTTTGATTATTGTAGGTGTTTTCATCATATGGATGACGCAGTCTCAGCCACAATATTACTTTGTTCTAATATAGCCTGCAGGTAATGTAAAGTATTTAATCATATGGCATTTGTAAAATTTAGACATTGATTATCAAAGATTTATATTTCTTTTGTCACCTAGCCTTCCGTCCGTGATATACAAAATCCGTTGATAATCAAATTCTGCAAAATTAGAGAGGCAAATCAGTTTGTATATCTGATCGTATATACAAACACCGTTGTCTCTCATATTATAGAATATTTGAGAGGCAAACCCGTTTGACTATGCAAATTGTTATAGATTTGGTATACAAATAAGATCGATGTTACCTAATCTTTCAAATGCGGTCGAATATCATTACGATAAATTTCCACCAAAAGAACTTGATTATCACAAGTTTGTTCCAGAGTTACTGAAAGCAACTGATGCAATAGCCCGTTATGATCAGATGTTAAAAAAGATGCATAACAATGAAATTTTGTTAGCTCCGCTCAGAAATCAAGAAGCAGTTATATCGTCGCGAATGGAAGGGACAATTTCAACGATGGATGAAATCATGAAGTATGAGGCAGATATAATTGATGACAAACCAGAAACCGAATCCAATAAAGATGTTCGTTCTGAAATTATTGAAACATATCTCTATCAGCGAGCATTAAAAAATGCTCAAAAGGGGATGCAAGATGGGCACGAAATCTCCATCAGTTTAATAAAAATGATACATAAACAATTGCTCACTTTTGGACGGGGAGCAATGAAAGCGCCAGGTCAATTCAAAGTAGAGCAAAACTTTCTAGCGGGTAAAAAGAAAAACATATTGTTTGTGCCTATTAGACCGGAAAAATTAATAGATGGCCTGGATACGCTACTGGAATATATAAATAGAAGTGAAGATCCCATTCTTATAAAAACAGCGTTAATGCATCTTGAATTTGAAGCACTTCACCCCTTCCAAGATGGAAATGGTCGTATTGGTCGCATGCTAATAACGTTGCTATTATGGAAGTCTGGAGTAATATCCGCTCCGCATTTTTATATTAGCGGTTATTTGGAAGAACATAAAGATGAATACATTGATACCATGAGATCAGTATCGTCCGATGGTAATTGGGAGGAGTGGTGTCGTTTTTTTTTAACCGCAGTTGCAGAGCAGGCAAGTGCTAACTTAAATGTTGCCGAAAAGATACAAGATCTGTATGACAACATGAAGACGGAATTTTCAAGTACGCTGCAGAGTAAATGGACAGTGCAGGTTTTGGATTTTATTTTTACTTACCCGGTCTTCAGAAATAATAAGTTTACCTCGCATAGTGGTATTCCACCGCAGACGGCGGCCAAATTCACTAAGAAACTGGTAGAAAAAAAATTGCTCCTCATGCGTGAGCCTGGTTCTGGAAGAAAAGCAGCTTTATATTCATTCGAACCTCTTATGAAATTAGTAAGAGTTTAAGAAACGTTTTTGAACCTTTTAGCATTAAGATCTCCTGCCTTAAAGGATAACTGTTTCTTTGTTAATGTGGAGCTACTTCAATTTATAGGTTTGATCGCCCAACTTCTGAACCAATAGGGACATCCTCCTTGGTCAGCCGCCCAACGAGAATGTCAAATTTCTTGCTGAAGACAATACCGGTTATGGTGGAGTCAACCGTTGATGCATCTGGCCACACAATCCTAATCCTCTCACCGATGCTGGCTTTTTGATCCCCAAGACCTGGTGCCAATTAAAGCCCCGGCCTGTTATGTGATCAACGGCCTTCAGGTTAAAAAGATGTGTTGCATGTCGGGTGAATGACAAGGTATATCGTCTGTTAGCCGCATAATGATATGGATTTTCCCGTGTTTCTGCAACGGTTGACTGACCGAAGGTTAGTAGCTACAGCCATTTTCGCCTATTTTTATTCCCTAACTCCAACCTGACCGCGCGTGAACCTTTTTAAGAGATTGTTTGGTAAATCTTACCCGGATGTCGGCGGCAAGATCGACCTGACGGAAGAACAGTTCTTTCAACGGCCTGATATTGCCCGATTGACCACTCAATACCGAAAAACGACCACCTTACTGCGGCCGCATTTGGCTGTTGCGCCGCTGCCGGCCAACAGCAGTAAATTCGGCGGTGATTTTGATGGCTCCCTGCTCGCAGAATATCCTCGCTGCAAAGCTTGCCAGACTCCACTTAATTTTGTGTTGCAATTGTACCGGAAGGACTTTCCCGACTTTTATTTTCCGGGGAACGCTGATCTGTTTCAATTATTCCGCTGTCCCAATGATGATTGCCCCGACGCTTTTTCTGAACAGTATGATCATGTGATGCATCCTTTTTTTGGCAAAGCAGATCCGGCTGGTTCCCGGCGATGGATACGTCCATCTATGACAGGTGAGAACCTTGAACCTGCCATTTCAGATTGCAGGCTGCAACCTGAGCAAGTCGAGGATTTTCCCAACTACGACGACTTTGATGGGGATGACTTCGTCAATATCGAGCGGACCTATGGAAACGATTGGGCAGAGGTGTTTATGGCTACCTGCGCGTCTATCCAACGCACCAAGTTCGGCGGCTACCCCAGCTTCACGCAATCCCCCGTCTACCGGGTTTGTACCTGCGGGAAAGCCAAGACTTTTTTCTTTCAACTCTCCAGTGAAGACCCCGAAGATGGAGTGGAGAGCCCACCGTCTCCTGATCAGTGGAATCCGCTCGGTATAATGATTGGAGATGTCGGGAACATCTACTTCTATGTTTGCAAGAGGTGTGGGGTGGAAACTGTTGAGAGTAACTGGGATTGTTATTGATCCTGCATAGCAAAGGGATAGAAAGGACTGTCTGGCCTGCTATTATCCTTGGGTTAGTTGCTGGTAAATATATACGACCAGTACGATTACTCCAAAGGCGGCAAAAAACCATTTGAGGCTAAGCCCTTTTATGTTCAGGGCGACCAACCCTCCAATTCCACCGGCAAAAAGTGTAGAGGTTACAACGGATCTCAGGTAAAGGTATGTCCGCTCTGGTTGCGTCAAATTCTCTAACGTATAGATTCTTATGAACTGAAAGAGGGTTTCCGCGATTGAATTCATCAAAAGACAAGCCAGGGTCAATGTTAATACCGTCGCGCTACCTTCCATTTTCAAATAGGCTTTGATAAAAAATACTGAAAGGATGATCGTAATGGTAATGAGCAGCAATCCGCTGATAGAGATCGGCGTGCTTGGTATATAAGCGGGAATGTTTATTGCAGATTTAAATAAAATCCACCAATTGATCAAATGACATAACAGTAATAAGCCGGAATACTTCAGGATGATTTTATCAGATGTTCGGATAGACATTCCAAGTAGTTTTGTTGGTTGCGGAAGTGTTCGGAATAAAATGTCCCTGCCGGTCAGCGTATTTTCGAACGCAGGCTTAAAATCATCTATATTCTCATACAATTGGTCAGGAATGGTGTCAAACCAGGTGGTGTCTTCGGTAACCAGGCTGAGCCCGATCTTATTACCTTCCAGCTGAATGTTGTAAAGCCTTTCGCCGATCCAACAGTCGATCATTACTGCCCCCGAATCAAATCTATCGATGTCGTACCTTCCATTGACATTCTCCATTCTTTCAACAATATAGGTAATCACCTTTTCCATTTTCTTATTTCGGTTTTATGACTCTATTCCCCCGAATAGGCAGAGCTGATTTTGAATCCTACGTATTATACAGAGAAGGTGCAATGACTCAATTATCAACTACCATCGTATGGGATAGGGCGTCGTGCCAACCCGTTTCACTAAATATATAGGACAAACCATCAAATGGAATCAGGCGGCAGAGGCTTCTGATAAGTATTTCCTTCAACGATGGCTTTCCTCCATGCTTACTTACCACCTTAGTAGCTGTTATAAACTTAGCCGGAGATTTATTGAAAAACCATTCAAACAGAAAGTAATAGGCGAAATACAAAACAAAATAATATACTCCTAACCAGTTCGATCCCTCCTCCGGAACCACATTGCCCATCCAATCGAATGCAAATGCATGGGCCATAATGATGAGGTTGAATAGGATGGTATCGACAATCAGATTTGACAGTCGCGTTCCTTTTTTGGCGGGTTGTAGGAGGGGTGTTTGTGTCATGGTATTCATTCAGGTGATTTTACCGACTTTTTTGGACCCCTTTTGTCAGCAGAACGACAAAAGCAACACTGACTGTCAGCAGCGGTATCCCAAACAAAAGGCGGCCAATATCGCCCCCATTCTCCCCGGAAACAAAACGTTTCAGCAAACCCCATCCGATGATCATTCCATAGCCCAATGCCAGCCCTAAGAGGAGCTTGCCGACCAGCCCCCAAAAACTTATGGACATTTTGCGCGACGGCAGGTATTTCAGTACGGCAGCCAGGGAAACGGTCACCAATAGGTGAAATATCAGCACGATGGTCAATATTGCCAGCAGCATAAGTCCGTTGATGGGGATTTATTTGAAATTGTCCAGGATCGCTGCGGTCAACCCCTCCTCCAACCGCTTGTCATTGAAGTATTCTGCCGCGGTGAGCGCCATACTTGCGATATGGTGTCCGCTGTCATGGTCAAACGCAGCCGGCTCGCCCGACGCATTGTAGGTTACTTTGGCTACCAGCTCAGCCAGCCGGATATAGGTTTCGTGCTTATAAGTCGTGTTGCGCAACGACCAATCCCGAATGGCGGAAAATTGCCCGTGTGCCTCTTTCCACCTTTTTCTGTCGTCTATGATCGCGAACAGTGCTTTTACAGGTGGGGGGATATGCTCCAGATACGGATCAAACTGCGACAATACCCGACCCGCCCACCCTGGGCGAACCTCATTCAACAAACTTTCAAATAATTGCTCTCCAATCTTAATATTCTTCCTGATCTCGGATAACGCTGTTTTCATGCGCGAAAGGTATAGACGGAATGATTACCATAGACAGCAGGATTGCAGCGATGGCACTGACTGTTAAGTTGCCCAAACTCCATCCTCCCCCAGCCGACATCCTGAACAATACGATCAAGCCGGCGCACAGGAAAATAAAGAACCAATACCGCCACCTGCCCTTCCGTTTGGATACTTTTTCGGCGGGCATTGAATACACTGCTCCCGCAATAATGATAAAACCGGCGAAGCTGCTCAGGTGCTGCGCGATCTTGTACCCTGGAAGGGGATGGCCAAATAGAAAGATATTTCCCTGAAGCAACTGGATTTTGCTGACAAAATATCCGCCGCTGTGCGTGAAGCTGTCCCACAGCAGGTGGGAGCAGGTACCCAACAGTATTGAATAAATAACTACAATCCAGTGATGTTTTACATAGGGCATCCACTTGAAATCCCGGCAATTCTCCCACCTGGATCGTATCATCTGTGGGAGGTTGATGATCAGTTTTGTTCGCAGCGAATAATGAAAAATAAAGGTCAGCAGCAATGCCAGCGGCAGATCAAAATAGAAAACACCGGAGACGGTATGGCTGTACTTGCTGTACACGCTCATTCTAATGAAATACTCAAAATCGGGGACTATGCTTCCGATGACAAGCCCGGTCAAAGAAATCCGCTTTTCTCCGAATTTGTTGAGCGGTAGAATAATGGCCGGATGGCAAAAGGTAAATGGCATGTTTAGGATCTCAGTGTACGCGCTGGCTATTTGGTTCGACTCCCGTTTCTTTGAATAGAGATGTTTTCGATGCGTGCATATGCAATTGCGGAACAGGATCAATAGGATAATACGAAACGGCTATTTTCCCGCAGGCGGTAGTCGCCTGCCAAATACCAGGTCAACATATCGCCAAATGTCAGGTCTAACCTGGGGTGGTCTTGCGAATGAAACAGCGATTTGTTTCTTTCATCCAATTTGCCAAGCGATAGCACCCATACGATCCATACCAATAAGGTGAAGGAGACTGACAGGAGGATCAACAATACGATATGTGAACCAAATAATTCTCCTTCACTCCTAAAATGTTTCGAATAGTCAAAGCCCGTATGTTTCAATTGGTACCTATCGACGAATTTCTCCAATAATTCCAGGTTGTCATCTCCATAACATGCAAGGTCTCCCTCGATTTTGGTGGATAAACCTGCAACAGATTCCCCTGTTTCCTGTTCGATAAATGACCGCAGTTCTATGTAGGCAGCCCTGGCGGATTTGAACCCGATGGGATATTCTTTCTGTTGCATTTATTCTCTATGATGAAGGAACAATTTATGACTTCTTGTGCAAAATGAACCTTCTGATGGCTGTCAAGATTGTTTTGAGGCCTGAAATAAGTGGTGATAAAGGTGATCATGTTATCCTGTGATGGTGAGGCCGGCCAACCCATTGCAAAAATCGGTTACTCCAT
>QFQM01000244.1 GCA_003243255.1 Flavobacterium psychrophilum
CCCTGCATGAATAAATTTGGTAGCTGGCTTCATAATAACTTAATAATTGGTAAAAGTACGATTACAAAGATGCGGAATATTCGGTTACAGACCTCATGCCCGGAACAGTTCATCCAACGTAAAAACTTCTCCTGATTCACCACTTAAAATCCGGATTTCCAGTTTAACAGAAGCTTAACCTTACAACAGAAATAAGCTGTAACATTTCTGAAACCCTGATCAGCACTATGTTTCACGCAACCTACACAGCCCACCCAAGCCCTTCAATGTGCGAAAACCTTCGTATTACTTATCATGAACCTTCCGTCCTTACCAATTGGCTTGCCACTTATCTATACCCGACATACTTTTGAGTCGTTAACATTCGTTACTTGTTCATCTAATTTTAAAAAAGTAAAGCCATGAAAAAAGTATTAATGATCATTTGCGCTGCTCTGTTAGGAGCTGCCGCTTACGCTGCCCCCGATCCAAACGAAAAAGTATTAAAGTCATTCCGCGAAACATTTACACAAGCTGAAGAGGTAAAGTGGGACGAAACTGACGACTACTTCACCGTTAGCTTTGTAAGTGCAGGCATCCGCTCTAAAGTCAATTATGATAAAGAAGGAAATATGTTGAGTTCTATTCGTTATTACTCTCCTCAACTGCTTCCGCTGAATATTTTCAATAAATTGAAGAAAGAACACCAGAAAAAGAACCTGTTTGGCGTAACAGAAGTTACATCAGGAAACGATGTAACCTATTATGTGAAAATGGAAGACGGTAAACATTGGTTCACCCTCAAAGTAGACGAGTCAGGAAATTCAATGGTATTTGAGAAATACAAGAAAGGTTAGCCGGGAGGCCGGGCGGGTTTCAGCCATTTCTTCAGTCTAATGTAGTAACGTTCCGGCCACCAGGTATCTCCAATCAAAATTATCAGCCGCATGGGTTTCCTGCGGCTGTATTTTTTTATCCAATACCCCAGGCTTCAATATCCCTTTTTTGACCAGCACGCTTTGCGCTTCACGGATATAACCGGCCAGCCGCTTGTCCTGCATCCAGAGTTGCTGGGGAGGTTCAAACCCAACCTTGTCTTTTCGCCACACGATGGATGGAGGCAATGCCTGCTCCATACTTTTTCGTAATACCCACTTGGTATACCCATCGCGTATTTTATAACCGGCAGGCAGGGAGAAAACAAAAGCCACCAGTTCATGAAACAGAAAAGGCAACCTTACTTCCCGGCCATGGGCCATAGAATTGCGGTCGGCGTAACGAAGCAGCTCTTCCAATCCATTCAGGAAGGCATTATAATATAGTGCTCCGTTCAGCGTAGGCACATGAGGCATATCATAATAAGAAATGCCATAAGCATCCACAAACCCGCTGTTCAGGTCGGCATGTCTCCGTTGTTGCCGCTCACGCTGACGCACCAGATAGGTCTCGGCAAAGTGAGGCAACCGGGCCGCCAGCTTGTGCTGCCAGCCCCACAGATTTCCATGACCGGCCTCAGCCACTTGTTGCAGCTCATTGCGAAGCAGCGGCTTGTTTTGCCGGTACAGCTCACGCCAATACCAGGGATAATATTTAGAATATCCACCCAGAATCTCATCAGCCCCCTGACCATCCAGCAACACGGTTACCCCATGCTCCTTGGCCAGGGCAAACACCCCGAATTGTGCAGCAATACTGGCCGATTGGAAAGGCTCTTCCTGGTGATAACAAACACGTTCAAAGTCTTGGAGAAGGTGATCAACACCAGGTTGCACCTGGTGATTGGCTACGCCAAACTGGTTAGCCGTTAACCCGATCTGAGCCGACTCATCGCGGACAAAGCCGGGGAAAACCGCCGAAAAAGACTGTAAAGAAGCCGGCCGCTCAGCAGCCTGATGTATACAGGCCAATACAGAAGCACTATCAAGCCCGCCACTGAGCGAAGTACCTACTGGCACATCACTGCGCAACCGGCGGTTGACAGACAAAGACAACAGTTCCCTCAATTGCTCTGCAGCAGCCTTGTCGTCGATAGCAACAGTATTATCAAGATCAATATCCCAATAGGATTGCAGTGTCATAGCCTCCTTCCGGGCTTCGTACAATAAAAAATGCCGGGCCGGTAGCTTCCTGATATTCTTATAGAAAGTCTCACCTGCATCCTTGGGATTCTGTACATATCCCAGTGTGAGATAATTGAACAGCATCTGTTCATTCATCTCCTTTCCTATGCCAAGAGCCCACAAAGCCTTCATTTCACTGGCGAAAAAAAACTGCTCCCTGTTCACATAATAAAAGAATGGCTTCTCCCCAAAACGGTCGCGCGCAGCAAATAACTGCCGCTTTTGCTCATCCCAGATAGCGAAGGCAAACATGCCGTCAAACTGCAGCAAACAATCAGTACCCCAGGCATCATAAGCCGCCAGGATCACTTCCGTATCCGATTGCGACCGGAAACGGTAACCTTGTTGCTCCAGGGTATCTTTTATCTCCCTGTAGTTATATATCTCCCCATTATATACAATGGAATAACGATCGCCATAGTGCATGGGCTGAGCGCCCAGCGGGCTAAGATCAATGATGGATAGCCGGCGATGCCCTAATATAACATCTCCTCCCGGAGAAGTCCAGTGAGCAGTTCCGTCGGGCCCACGGTGAGCAAGCGCATCAGTCATACTGATAATACGCTCTACCGATGCCAACGCGGGATTCATAGCAATGATGCCGGCAATACCACACATAGTGGCTCAAGATACAACACTTAGAAAGTAAAAGGCAACTTAGCGCGAACGCTATCCCATTCCATGACGAGCTCAGCCCCTGTACCGGCCTTTTCAAACTCCATGGTAAAAACCTCAAATGGATAATTCGTCCTGTTGATAGGAATAGTAAACTTATAAGCGTCTTTGGCAGAGTCGATCTTTAGTCCCCAGGTAAACAGGTCGCTGTTCAACACAAGAGTCCATTCCTTTTCAAAAGGAATACAGTACAACACATAACGACCCTTCCCCACCTTCTTGCCTTCCACCGTTACATCCTTGAAAAATTCAATCTCAGTAGCTTCATTGGCGCCCAGCCTCCAGGGATTACCATATTTCAGCACATCGCCAAAAATAGTACGGCCGCTTTTTTGAGGGCGACTATAGATTACCCGTGCCACCAGTGGCTCCTGCACATTCCTGGACATCTTCAACTTGGGATAATCAACCGGGTAGTACGCCATGTCCATGGGCGATTTATCAACCCCTAAAGGCAGCTGTTTATCAGTAGGGGTTCCTATGGCTGGATTAATGGTTACCTGGTTGCTGCCATTGACAGGTTTGTCCTTACAAGACCATAACATGCCGGAAAAGCCGATCAGGAATAAAAAGCCTTTGAATTTACTGGTGTTGCACATAAATGAATAAATAACGGTATAGATCAGTTAGACTGAAAATTAAACGGAACCAACGCCCTTACATTGTCCCACGAAATGGCCAGGTTAATACCAGTGCTGTCCTTTTCAAACTGCATGGTAAAAGCTTCAGCCGCTTCCGGTATTTTCTGAGCCGGCACATCTACCCGCAACACATCCTTTTTCTCATCATATTGAAACGCCCCCCAGATATCAGTTTCCTTATTGAAAATAATGGTCCATTTATCCGGGAAAGGAATAGCATATAAAGTATAGCGCCCTTTCTTTACCTTAACGTCCGAACCGCACTTCGCATCCTTGTACAGCTCGATCTCCGTAGCCTCATTAGCCCCAAGCCGCCATATCTGCCCATACTCCACCAACTCCCCGAAAACAGAACGGCCATTTTTCAGCGGCCGGCTGTAAATGATCCGGGCCAGCAGCGGCTCATTCGCCTTGTTCTGAATCTTCAACACCGGGTAATTCACCGGATAATAAGCCATGTCCATGGGCGACTTATCGATGGCCGGCGGCTTATATTGAGCCAAAGAAGCCGAGGCATAAAAAGTTAACAGGAACAACAGGGACTTCACTTGCTTCATAACCATCATCATTTAAGCGGCAAAAATAACAGATTACTACAGAACTCAATGGCTTTTACAGGATCGGTGAAACATACTATAATCAAGGTCGTTGCAGGAAAAAATACATAAATAAGACTCCCTGACCTGCGCATGCTCCTGTTTCCCTCAATTAAAAACAGATTAAACTAATTTTCACTATCGAGGCCTTCCAGTGCCGACCATGCAAACCTTTTTACAGCCGGGAAGAAAACATCATAGCATTCCTGTAAAGCATCATAATGTTTTTCAAACAACCGGAAAGCCTCGCTGCTATCAGAAAGATACATCGCCCTCCGCACCAGCCCCTGGAAACTATGATCGATACTCTCCCGGTTGCCATAATTATTTAGCCAGTTGTGCTTCTTCATATACGGGTAAAGCTGGCTGAATGGTTGTGGAAAAATGGAAGTATACTGGTCCAGCGTTGCGTACACCTCCTGAGAAAAAGCATACAACCTGTTGCCGGTAAACTGTTGTGTATCCCTTGCCAGGAAGTGATCATATACAACATCTACAAAAGCTCCGCTGTACAGGCGGTAAGAGGGACGGAAGATCTCTTTGGCTACAGCCGTAGCTTCATGTTCGTCCGTAAAGCTATCGATAGCCCGGTGCAAAACGATACCCTTGCGAACATCAGCCGGGTAATCAAACTGCTTTTTGCCCTTTACATAATCGCTGATAAGATTGCCCACCAGTACGGCAGGAATATTAAAAGACAGGTATGCATGGGCCAGATAATTCACAACACGTAAATATTGAAGCGATTATATTACAATTTACAGGATTTTAACATCCCTTGCAGTTCATAAAACTTGTTAAAAGCGTTAAAATTTTGTGATGAATGGTAAGACGATCTATCACATTGAAAAAGGATCATTTTCATCACATCCTTATGTGATATGCCATCCCCGCTTTTGGTGATGCATGTGATACACGAGGTAACCCATGCCTTGATCAATGACCACTTAACTTTTCTTTAAGAATAAATAACACTTTCTCTTCAAACCCTTCACCAGCAATACTTTCAGAGGATTTTAGAACAACAGTCAAAGTAACGTTACCTAACGCAGATTAACCTGCATTAACAAAGGCCGCCATTAGTCACTATTCACTTGGATAGCCATTGTAACCTCTGCTAATTTTGTGGCGTCTTAAAAAACAAATAGACCATAGTCATTAAAAACAAAAAAAGTAAAGTCATGAAAAAGTTATTCATTGCCCTTATGATGTTGATCAGTGCGATCAGCTATGCAGGAACACCAATCGATGGAGAAAAAGTAGCCCGTCATTTACAAGTAGCGCTGGAAAAAGAATTTGCAGGAGCACAGTACATAGTATGGCAGTCGATCAAAGAACACGACATCTACCATGCAAAATTCATTTACAACAACGAACAGGTAAATGCATTCTTTGAACAAGACGGCAACCTGCTGGCAATTGGTCGCTTCATTGCACCCGCCACATTGCCCTTATCCATTGTTAAAAGCATTAACAACAAGTATCCTGAACTCGAAATGAAAGATGCTATCGAGTACACCAAGTCAGGTGAAACCAGCTATGTTATTACACTGGAGAACGAAAAAGTACGCACCGTAATACAGGCATATAACAGCGGTAACCTGTACGTATTTAAAAAAGAAAAAAAGAATTTAGCCACTAAGCTGTAACATTTGAAAAAAACCTGCGTCTGATAATAGTGAAGGGCAATTGGAGAGTGTAGCAGCAAAAAAAGAAATTAACATAACTCATATAAAATAGTATAGCATGAAAAAGACAATCTTAGTTTGGGCATTAATGTTAACAGTAGGAATAAGTTCCTCTTTTGCCCGCTACACAGAAACAGTTAGCCAACAAGTAGTCAACGCATTTAAGAAAGACTTTGCCGGAGCACAGGAAATAAGCTGGGAAAGCGGTAAAGAATTCGCCAAGGTCACTTTCAAACTCAACGACCAGGTAATGTTCGCTTATTACTCCAAAGAAGGAGAACTGGTAGCCGCAACCCGTAACATCCTGTCATCACAACTGCCCATCAACCTGCAGGCAGACCTCAGGAAAACCTACGGCGCCTACTGGATCACCGACCTCTTTGAAATGGCAGCCAACAACAACACAAGTTATTATGTAACACTGCAAAACGGTGATCAACAGGTAATTCTAAAGGCAAGCGCTTCAACAGGCTGGGAAACATTCAGGAAAGAAAAGAAAGCAGTACAATAAAACGGTTTTTTTAGTTGGTTTTAGTTGGAAAAGAGAAAGGTGAGTCGTTACAACGGCTCACCTTATTTATTAATGATGGGTATACCCCCATTTATGTTAACTTTGCC
>QFQM01000245.1 GCA_003243255.1 Flavobacterium psychrophilum
ATAATCAATAAGTTATAAACACCCCTAACTTTAACATAACCTTAAGGACACAAATTATTGGGAGAATTTTCGCTAACTACCTGTAACCAAAGGGTGTTACAAAGATTATCTTACGGAGTATTTTAACGGGAAAAATATACGATTTGTCGAATATAAAATTTACGAAACCGTTAGAAAAGCATAAAAAATAAGTAAGAAAATAAATACAGTATTGATTTTGAAACGTCAAATTTTGAAATTTTTAATATGCATGCAGAATAAAATGAAATATTTTGTAAGATAATACATCTTTTTAAGCAATTGTGGTTTTCCCTCCTTTGGAGGCGAACTTTACTCAAACCCGCTCACTCTTTCCCCCGAAGGCTATGCCTCCGGCTATTGTGTATGAACCTTTCAGGTTCGTTTCGCAAATCTGGAAAATTATCCTATCAGCCTTTCAATCACATTTCCATCATTATTGTACAATAAATACATAATTAAAATACCATTACTATCCCACAATTTATAGCTATCATAAAGCCTATGGTATTTTATAAAATATTCTTCTTCAATCTGACCGTTTTCAAAATATTGCCTTACCGCACCATCTTTATAACTGTCCTTATATTCTTCTTCACTGGCAAGACGTCCATTTTCATAATAATCAACTATAAAACCTGTAAAAGGCTCATCCTTGTAATATAATATTTCACCTCCTCCACCATCAAATCCCTTGTTCTCTAAATCGTCATAATCAACTAATAGACTCATAAACGGAATTAAATTTTGTTATATACTAAAATAACATAAAAGCATCTACTCTCATAGATGCTTTTATATATTTTCAACGGGTTGGGTAACCCGGAACCCGAAACTGTCTTATCTCGTTATTCCCATTTTGTTAACCCATGCCACATATTTCTGGCGGTTTACTTCGTGTTGTGCAGGGGTAACAGCAAACTCATGGTAACCAAAGTTAGTTACGCTGGCGCAAAAGTAAATGTAGTTGTGCTTCTCTGGGTTCAGTACTGCATCAATGGCTGTGATATCAGGCATTGCGATAGGCCCCGGAGGTAATCCCTCATATTTATACATATTATAAGGAGAATCGATTACAAGGTCTTTAAACAGTACACGCTTAATTACCTGGTCAAAATCTCCCGATTGTTTTTTCATAGCGTAGATAACAGTAGGGTCAGCCTCAAGCTTCATGCCTTTCTTATAGCGGTTCAGGTAAACACCTGCCACGCGCGGACGCTCATCTGTCTTCACCGTTTCTTTGTGTACGATAGAAGCAAGAGCTGATACCTGAAGCGGTGTAAGGTTAAGCGCTTTGGCTTTAGCCAGCCTTTCCTCATTCCAGAACTTCCTGTATTCTTTGGCCATTTTCTCCCTTACCTTATTAGGTGTAGTGTTCCAGAAGAACTCATAGCTGTTCGGGATAAACATGCTTAGTACGTTATCTTTATTGAAACCGTTATCGGCAAGGAATTTCTCATCCGTAAAAGCTTCAAGCAGCGAAAGGCTGTCCGGCTCTATCTGGTGCGAAAGGCGTCCTGCCAGTCTTTCAATAGTTTCCTGGTTGTTGAAGGCAACATTAACCGTTACCGGCTGACGCAGTGAGTTGATAATGTCATTGCTGTTCATACCGTGTTTCAGGATGAATTTACCCGCTTTTACATTGGTTGGGTATTCTTTCTTTTCTGCAACCGAGTTCAGTTTGTCCATATCCTCAACATATGGGGCAACAAGTTTCTTTACGGCTTCATAATCCGAACCTGTTGGGATGAATATTGCAACCCTCTCGTCTTCAAACTTTGTATTAGGCGAGAAGATCTGCTGATACATCCTGTAACCTATAATAGTCCCTCCAATCACTACAATAAGGGAAACTATCCCTACGATTCTTCTAAGTTTCAATGTAATTAGTTGTTTATTACTGACGGATAAGCTGGTACAGCCCTTCGTCGTGATAGTTATTATTTCGTTTAATCCAGTCTTTTTTCTGCCCTATGAGCTGAAAGCCAAAATTAGTAAAAAGGCTCACACTTGCAACATTGCCCGAATCGATATTTGCATACAGCTGATGCAGCTGTAACCTGCTGAATGCGTAGTCAATAAGCAGCTGTAAAGCCTCTGTGCCTATACCTTTATTTCTTTCTTCAGTATCCTGTATGATAATGCCCACACCTGCCCTGTTGTTTACGGGATCGAAATCGAAAAGGTCGATAAGCCCTATAGCTTCAAAAGTGCCATTTTTACAGATGGCAAGGCGAAGCTGTTTTGCCTCATAAATATCCTGATGCGCATTCTCTAGGTACTGACGGATAAGGAATCGGCTGTATGGAGTTTGCGTATTGCTAACCTCCCATATTGCCTCATTATTCTCCAGCCTGTAGATGAACTCCAGATCGTCGGGCTCTAGTGCCCTTAAATAAATAGTATTTCCGGTGAGGGTTACCATTCGATATCTCCGGTGAAAACATATTTTGCAGGACCGGTAAGGTATACATCAGTAAACTGCTTGTCATTCTGTTTGAAAGACACTTTCAGTTCGCCTCCCGGTGTTTCAAGCTTAACCTCATTAGCATCGGTATTGCCAAGCACTTTCATGGCGATAGCCACGGCAGTAACACCTGTACCACATGATAAAGTTTCATCTTCAACCCCACGTTCGTAGGTACGTACTGAAAATTTGTCAGCACCAGCCGGTGAAACGAAATTTACATTAGAACCTTTATCACCATAAAGTCCGCTATAGCGTATGTTAGCGCCAATATTCTTCACATCGAATTTATCAAGATCTTCCACAATTTCTACATGGTGTGGAGAACCTGTATCTAAGAACACGTAGTTCTCGTATACCGAAACAGTATGCACGTCTTTCATATGAAGGGATACGATACCTTCCGGTGAAACCGTTGCATGATGGCGGCCGTCTACAGCAGTAAATTCGGTTTCATCATCTATGATTTCGAGTTGTTTGGCAAAAGCCACAATGCACCGGCCTCCGTTTCCGCACATGGTACTCTCATTTCCATCAGAATTGTAGTAGACCATACGAAAATCGGTTGCATCGTCGTTCTCTAATAATATAAGTCCATCCCCACCGATGCCAAATCTACGGTCGCATAAATGCCCGATAAGTTTGGTATCATTTTTGGGAAATAAATTATCGCGGTTGTCTACCATGACAAAGTCGTTTCCTGTACCCTGGTATTTGTAAAAAGTGTGTTTCATCATTACAATATTACCGAAAAAGTACGAATATAAATGACACATAAAATGCATAATACCGTTGTAAAAACAACGAATTTGTTATAATCATTTGATCTGCTAAAGAAAGCTTTTCAGATTGACAATCGCACAAAAATTGAAAATCATTAATCGATAAATTAAAATTAAATACTGTTTAAATTATGAAGAGAATTTCTGGTTTATTCTTAGTGGCGCTGATGAGCGGCGCTACGACTCTGGGAGCATACAAACTGGTATTTGATAACGACACACCATCATCTGCCTTATCAATAGCTCCATCTACTTATTCAAGGACTGTAGGTTTTAACGGTGCCGAACCCACTGACTTTACCGCAGCTGCCGATCAGGCGGTTCACACGGTAGTTCACGTAAAGAATGTTACCTACTCCAACCAGCCCCGCAACATGATGGAATACATATATGGTTACCGTAGCGGTGAGCCTACACCACAGGTGGGTACAGGTTCGGGGGTAATTATTACCGAAGACGGCTACATAGTCACCAACAATCACGTGGTTGAAAATGCATCGGAACTGGAAGTGACCCTGAATAACAACAAAACCTATAAGGCTAAGCTTGTAGGTACCGACTCTAAAATGGATATTGCCCTGCTAAAAGTTGACACCAAAGACAAGCTTCCGTATGCAACCTTTGGCAACTCTGACGATATTAAAGTTGGCGAATGGGTACTCGCAGTAGGTAACCCTTACAACCTCACCAGTACCGTGACTGCCGGTATCGTTTCGGCGAAAGCCAGAAACCTTAGCAAAGACGGACTTCAGTCGTTTATTCAAACAGATGCCGCCGTAAACCCCGGTAACAGTGGCGGTGCCCTTGTTAACACACGCGGGCAGCTTATAGGCATCAATACCATGATTACCTCTATGACGGGTTCGTATGTAGGATATTCTTTTGCCGTACCGTCTAACATAACCCGCAAAATCATCGAAGACCTTATGGAATATGGTAACGTTCAGCGTGGTATTCTGGGTGTTCAGGGTGGCGAGCTTAACAGTGCTATGGCAAATGATCTTGGCGTAAGCGAAACGCAGGGCTTCTATGTAAATGATGTTACTGCCGACTCCGGTGCTAAAAAAGCAGGTATCAAAAAAGGAGATATCATTGTTGATATTGACGGTAAAGCTGTAAATGGTTTTGCCGATCTTAATGCCGCTATTGTAACAAAACGCCCTAATGATGTAGTGAGGGTTAAAATTCACCGTGACGGCGATGTAATTACAATCCCTGTTAAGCTTACCAAAAACGAAGTGAACAGCTTTACTTACAGCGGACTTGAATTTGAAGATCTTACTGCTGCGGAAAAGAAAAAACTGAACATCTCTTACGGTATCCGAATCAAGGAAATTACCGACGAACAATACATGCCTTACTACGACGAACTTAAAGATGGTGTAATCCTCAGCATTGGCAACATAAAAGCCAAAGATATTGAAACCGTATCGAAACTGCTTTCGAATAAAACACCTAACGAACGTGTAAGGGTACAAATGATAACTAAAAACGGTGAGCTTGTACGTTTTATAATGTAATTCAGTTTACAGTTATAAGTTAACGGTTTACAGCTTAACCCCCGAAGATAAATCTTCGGGGGTTTGTTTTTGGCAACCATATCATAACCTTAGCTAAATAGTTACACAATGTGCATTCTTTATTTTTGCAGAAATATCCCCTGTAAAATGAAGAAAAAGACTTTCCGAAAACTGGAAGTATTGTTGCATTTTGTTACTGCTTTTATACTCATCATAAAAGGTGTTGACGAGATGAGCAGGCGATTGTATTTTCCGGGAAGCATTATTTTGGGGCTTGCATTAACCATTCTGGTAATTACTATTTTTTGGAAAACCCTTTTTATCAGCCCAAAACAGGCTCGACAGATATGCTATTATCTGGAAGCTCCTGCCCTGCTTATTACTTCATACGTTTTATATCTGGAAGGTAAACCTTTTTTACCCCATCTTTTCTTTATAGCAGCCATGCTCTACCCTATGGTTGGCTTTTTATCTTCAAAAAAACTGAAGGATATTAAAAAGCACGGGCTTTAAAATTACTTTTAAAGCGTTAACATAAAATAACATTAGATAGCACAAGCTAACCTACTTTACTGATTGGCGGGAATACATTTGTCTTATCAAAAATCTAAAATGATAAGACTATGAAAACCAATACAATTATCAGGCAAACATTATTAGGAACAGTACTGCTGATTACCGGCTTTGCAAATGCCAAGCAGCCCAAAGGTTTTGGAAAAACGTTTCAGGACCCCTGCTCTGCTACACAGTATGATAACTACCTGAAAACGGCTAAAGGCAGAACACAGACTGAAGCTCAGTTTGAACAGTGGCTGGCTCCAAAAATCGAAGAGTTACGAAGCAAAAAAAGCAGGCAAAAATCAGGAAATAATGTGGTTACTCTTCCTGTTGTTGTACACGTAATACACAATGGTGATGCCATAGGAGAAGACGAGAATATTGCTGACGACCAGGTATTCTCACAAATTACCGTATTGAATAATGATTTCAGAAGGTTATCAGGCACACCGGGATATGTAGAAGGCAATGCAGGAACCGATATGAAAATAGAATTCTGCCTGGCACAACGTGACCCCGAAGGTAACCCGACAAACGGTATCGATCGCGTATACAGAAACAAAGCCAGCTGGGGTATGATGGCGATTGAAACCCAACTAAAGCCACAAACACAATGGGATCCTGAAAAATACATCAATATCTGGGTATGCAAATTTGGAGGTGACCTTGTATCTCCTGTTGGAGAAGTAGGCGGATATGCGTTTTTTCCTGAAGGTTCAGGACTGGAAGGCCTTGAGGGAGCAGAATCGTATGCAGAAAATGATGGTGTAACAATGAATTACAAATGTTTTGGTTCATCCGATTACTATCCTGATGGCAGCTATCTTCTTCCAGGAGCAGACAAAGGCCGTGCAGCGGTACATGAAATGGGACACTTTTTTGGCCTAAGGCATATTTGGGGAGATGGTGAAGACTGTACAGCTACTGACTACTGTGATGACACCCCTGCGGCAATTACTATGAATAT
>QFQM01000246.1 GCA_003243255.1 Flavobacterium psychrophilum
CAGGCGGGCATATGGCATTTCAATATGCGGCACACGATTATGCAAAAAAGCGGATAAATTATTTTACGATCTCAAATACAGCAGGAACAGCTGGCGGGGTTCGTATTGAAAAAATAAGCCATTATTTGCAGGATGGTGTGTTGGCGTCCGAGAAGGTCTATGATTATAAAGTGCCCGGCACGCAGACGTCAAGCGGTGTGCTGGCCGCCCAACAACCTGAATATCTGACCACTTTTACTTTGGGTGGCGTGTCAAGATGGCGATTTTCTGCGGAGGGATTTAATCCCATCTATTACGAAGGGAGCAATGTGGCCTACACTTTTGTTACAGAGAAGCAAGTTGGAAATGGCAGAACAGAATTTGAATTTACAAACTACGACAATGGATTCAACGATGCACCGGCAATAGGAAGTAATGCCCCGCTGAAGCGCTGGGGATTTCCCGCCGCCTTTGCACGCAAGGCATTTAAGAGAGGTAAATTGATCCATGTCAATGTATTCAGCGAGACTGGGCCGGTGAAAGAAACGGATTATCATTATGAGCATGAAAATAGTGAAGCTGATAAAGATGAGTTGAGGGTTTTATATTTAGGACAGCGCGATGACAACCAGGACTTATACGCGTCTGTCTCTGAAAAGATCTATCAGGATCGTCTTATTTCTCAGGAAGAACGACTGATCACTTCGGACGGTACAAGCAATACTAAAATAGTATACAGTTATGATCAGTATGGTAATATTGCGGAGTCTTACACCTTTAACAGCGAAGGAAAGAAAATACGACAAAAGTTCAAATACAATTATGATTATGCTGTTACAGGAACTGATGAGGCTGGACTTGGGTTAAAAAAGCTAAAAGATCTTGGTATTAAGAATGAAGCTGTGGAAGCGGTAACGATTCGGGAAGATGTAAACGGAAGCAACCCGGTTGTTATTGCCGCCACACTTAATACTTTCAAACCGGGTACAGGATTTTCGGATAAGATATTTAATCTGAGGATAACTGATCCTTTCCCTTTCTCTTCTTTTGTATGGTCATCAGTGAATGGCAGTAGTTTTTCAAAAGATCCGCATTATACTGAACCGGATTTGACCATTAACAGTACTGATGCTAAAGGAAATATGCTGCAGGCTACTAAAAAAGATGGCATAAAAGAAAGTTTTCAATGGGGATATAATGACATGCATATTACAGCCAAAGTGATAAATGCCACTAATACAAATGGCAGCAAAGAGTTTTATTACAATGGTTTTGAAGAAGGAGGCGATGATAATATGTTGGCATATGCGGGCGGCTACTATCGGAGTGGTGATTATACAGTGCCGTTTTCGCAGCCCAATGCTAAAAACTATATAGTTGATTACCGCTATTTCGATAACGGCAAATGGAATTTTGTCAGCAAGCCTTACACAAACGGTATGCTCCTTTCCGAAGGCTCCGCAATAGACGAGGTAAGAGTTTACCCGTCGGATGCACAAATGGCGACTTATACCTTTTCGGTTTTAAACGGCATGACCAGTGCTACCGATGCAAATGGGAAAACAACCTTTTATGAGTTTGATGAATTTGGCAGGTTGGCGATAGTAAGGGATAATGACAAGAATGTTATTAAAACCATTTGTTACAACCTTTCCGGTGAAACCGAAAGCTGTAACTATAATTACAATGACGCTTTTTCTAAGACATACAATAAAAGTGATTGCCGGTTTGGCCTTGCTGGTATGCCGGTTACTTACACGGTTCCGGCGGGCAAATATATTTCTTCGGTCGATAAAGCTACCGCTAACCAGCTTGCGCAGGCAGAAGCGGATGCCAAAGGACCGGCTTATGCCAACGCGAATGGCACTTGCGCTCAGTTTTACATAAAATTCATCGAGGAGCCATTAGGTGGTGGTGGCCCGGTTACTCAGTATTTTTCAAATTTCAGGCTGGAGTTTTACAAAGACGCAGCCTGTACTGTGCCACTATCTGTAACCAACCTTGTTTTAAGATGGGGGCGTGCATCATACCTGTATAATGGAAATGAATATTATTTCGATGAATTTGATTCCCATTCAATAACGGGAACCTACACTTATCTTCTTCAGAACGCAATAACCCGGGAAGACGGGTTTGATGAGATCCATTATTATTACTCGCACTACTACTATTACAGCTTATTGAGTAGCCCTGATTACAATGTTATTTATGTCTATTAAACCTGCTTTTATGAAGAACAAACTCAAGCAAAATATCATTATAACTATAATAAGCATAGGGGCTTTTCAGGTAGCAAATGGACAACCGCAGCAAAATAAGCCCGATGCATCAACGGTGCCTGCAGCCAGCAACATTTTTACGCCTGTTGCTTACCCCCAGGGAGTTAAAATAAACTATATACGCACCTGGGATGCTTTAGGTGCCTACCAATCGCCAGGAGATGTGGTAGCGGCAGGTTATACCCATACCAGCCAAAAAACGCAATACCTGGATGGCCTGGGTCGGCCTTTTCAGCAGGTTGCTAAACAGGTAACACCGGGGGCTTCGCCAAAAGATATGGTAGAACCTATTCACTACGATGCTTTTGGAAGACAGCAATATGAATTCCTGCCTTATGTTGCCAATGCTTCAACAGGAGCATTTCAAACCGACCCCTTTGTGCAGCAAAAAGCATGGCTGCAAACAATATATGTTTCTCCGGCCGAGCAGGTTTTCTATAAGAAAACCAATTATGAATCATCCCCGCTCAACAGGCCAACGTTGGGTATGGCGCCCGGAAATGCCTGGGCAGGCAGCAGCCGGGGAATTGAAGCTAAATACCTCGTTAATTTGCCCAACGAAGTCCGTAGGTGGGATATCGCCAACAATGATCTTACGTATGCCAATGAAGACATTAGTACCAATATTCCTTCTTCACCAGATGAGTATGCACCGGCAGAGCTATTTAAGAATGTTAGCATAGATGAGAACACAAACGTTACGGTTGAATACAAGGATAAGAATGGACGGTTAGTATTGAAAAAGGTGCAAAATGACAACGTCGCTGGAGATTATTCAGGGTATAGTGGTTTTTTGTGTACGTATTATGTGTATGATAAAAAGGGTGCATTGAGATTTGTTATTCCGCCAAAGGCTGTAGATCTTATTAAAACTACCTGGACAATATCCGGCAACAATGATTTGATCAACGAGCTATGCTTTAGATATGAATATGATAAAAATGGCCGGATGATTGCCAAAAAGGTGCCAGGCGCCGGGTGGCAGTATATGGTATATGATTCACGTGATCTGCTTGTATTTTCACAAGATGCAAATCTCAGGAAAGATAACCGGTGGAAAGTTTCTTTGTATGACGTGTTGAACAGGCCCGTCGTAACTGGCATCATGACTTATGCCGGTTCAGCCACCAACCTGCAAAATACGGTTACCAGCCAAACTGCACCCGTAACAGTTCCTGGTAATATACAAGATACATGGACTTTAGATTTGCCCACCAGTGGCGTGTATCAGGCCAAATATAGTATCACGATGGCAGAAGGGTTTGAGGCAACTGGCGCAGCCGGATTTACAGCAGAGATCTTATCGGAGACTCCCCAAGCCAATATTGAAGGAACGCTTGTTACCAGAAATCCCTTGCCTGCCGGTAGCAGTTTTATTCCACTCAGTATTACTTATTATGATAACTATGCTTGGACGTCAAAAAGCTACACTACAACATATAATAATCAATTGACCGCTGGAAATAATTTACATGCAGATCCCTTACTGCTGCAAGCTTCAACCAAAGTAACCGGTCTGGTAACCGGCGTTAAAACAAGGATTATTAGTGATCCTGCCAACCTTACGGGGGGCGACTGGCTTTCAAGCGCTAACTTTTATGACGATAAAGGAAGAGTTATTCAGGTTAATATTGACAATCATAAAAATGGAGTTGACATTATCTCAAACCTGTTCGATTTTACTGGTAAACTCTTATGCAGTTACGAGGTACACAACTATCCGAACGCACCATCGAACGCTGTAGTACGCATCAAAAATGACTTTGAATATGATCATGCCGGGCGGCTTATGAAAGCGTGGAAAACCATCAATGATGATCAGTCTAAAAAAGTGCAGAGTGTAGATAATGAATATGATGACCTGGGAAGACTTATTACAAAGAAATTAGGGCAGAAAAGAAACCCGGGTACATTGGACTATGCTGCCAATACGTTCGTAGAAAAATTGGTTTATGACTATAATGTGCGTGGGTGGCTCACAAATATCAATAAGGACTATCTGGAAGATCAGCCTTCAGGAAGCGATCGGTATTTTGGGATGCAGCTTAATTACGATTGGGGATTCGATGTTAAACAATACAACGGTAACATAACCGGTACTAAATGGAGAAGCAAAGGCGATGGAAAACGTAGGTCATACGGTTACAGTTATGATAAGGCAAACAGGCTCCTGGGGGCTGATTTTGCACAGTACAACAATACTGCCTATGTTAACCATGCTACCGTCAACTTCGATATGATCGTAATGAGTAATGGATTACCTGGTGTTGGGCCTTACGATGCAAATGGAAACATTAGTGGGCTGAAACAATGGGGATTAAAACTGAATAACAGCGCTGTAATAGATGAACTGGCTTATACATACCAAAAAAATGATGTTAGCAATAAATTACTTCAGGTACAGGATTTGATAACTGCAGATAATGGGCTGGGTGATTTTACAGATAAAAACACAGGTACGGCCGATTATGATTATGATGTCAATGGAAACCTTATTACCGACCTGAATAAAAAGATTACCGGGAATAATGGGATCATATATAACTATTTGAACCTGCCTTGGAAGATTACTGTAAGCAATGATAACGGGATCGGACAAAAAGGAGAAATTATCTATAACTACACGGCAAACGGCCAAAAACTTCAAAAAGTAGTAAAAGATATGTCTGTTGCCGGCAAGGTTGTCACCACTACTACAGATTATCTTGGCAGCATGGTGTATGAGACCAAAGAAACGCAGACAGCGCAGCCGGTTGGTCCTGACGGCAATTATGTAGCCAAACTGCAGCTTATTGGTTTTGAAGAAGGTCGTATTCGCTATACACCAGAAACCCCCTCAGCGCTCTTTTCCTTTGATTACTTTATAAAAGATCAGCTTGGAAATGTTCGTATGGTATTGACCGATCAGTTGCAGCAAGATCCCTATCCAGCTGCCACTTTAGAGGGAAGTACTTCGCCCGGAGCCTTATCGATGATCAATTTTGAAAAGCAATTCTATACAATTGATAACACTTACCTGACAAGGGCAACGGATATTCCCGGATGGCAGACCGGACCTTCCAAAGATTACGAGAATAACAACGGAAATCCCCCCGCAAATAATAATTATCCGGCTGGTCATTCCCCTGCCGGTACGGATATGAGTCAATACCTTTATCGCTTGAATGCTACTTCCAATAAAACAGGTCTGGGGATCGTGTTGAAAGTAATGGCCGGTGATAAGATCGATATCCACGGCAAATCGTATTACGAAGGAGCGCAGACGTACAACAATAACAACAGCACACTACTTGCACTTGCCGATATCCTGGGCGCATTTATAGGGGCGCCGGACAGGGTAGGATTTGCTTCGAAGGGAATAACAAGCGGAGCCTTGCAGAGTATCAATAATGGATTGATACCAGCTTCATTTATAAGAGGCAATAATGGCGAGTCCACTACTGTTCCCAAAGCCTATATTAACTATCTTTTATTCGACGAGCAGTTTAAATTTGTGGCAGGCAATGCCAGCAGGGTAGGCGCAAGCGGAAGTGTAAAAAGCCATTGGAATGACGCCCAGTTACAGAATATCCCGGTCCTGGAAAATGGGTACATTTATGTATACGTAAGCAATGAAAGCAATACAAACGTATATTTCGATAACCTGCAGTTGTTTCATACCCGCGGCCCGGTTTTAGAGGAAACCCATTATTATCCATTTGGGCTCACGATGGCGGGCATAAGCTCAAAAGCCGCTGGAAAGCTGGATAATAAGTACGAGTACAACGGCAAGGAAAAGCAGGATAAAGAATTCAGTGATGGCGGTGGCCTCGAATGGTATGACTATGGCGCAAGGATGCATGACCCTCAGTTAGGGCGCTGGCATGTGATAGACCCCATGAGTGAGTCGTACAGGAAATGGAGCCCATATACTTATGCTGTTGATAATCCGGTCAGGTTCATTGACCCCGATGGAATGTGGGTCCCTGGAGTAGATCAGGATGGCAATATTACCTTGACGGCAGAGTATGGAGATGATAGATCAACATTGATACAATATTTTAATA
>QFQM01000247.1 GCA_003243255.1 Flavobacterium psychrophilum
ATAACCCAAAATATTTAATACAAACTCGTATTCTTTTAGCTGATTAAGTGCCTTAACTACAGTTTCAAGCCCTCTGTTGGTCCCCACTGTTTGTGAAAACCAAAAAAGATTCACCACATTACCAGGATGAGAATTTATTGGCTGTAGGAAACGCCTGCTGAAAACATTGTTGATCACACCCACCTCCTTCCCCGGATAACATTGCTGGTATGCTTTTGCGATCAATGGGCTGGCCGCTGTGAAATACGTTACACCGGGTAGGTATTTATTTTCAATCTGAATGATGGCACCATAAAGAAAGTCGGCGTTAGAAAACTCTCCCCGGTGAAAATCTTCTCCATCGAAAGCATATATCGATCGGTTATTCCTAGCTGCAATAGCTGCAGGCGCCAGCGCTCCCGCATTATGTGCGATATAAAGATCGGCACGTTTTGAAGCAGCAGCCTCTCTAAGCTCATTATAACAACGAATTATTGCCCGCTGCTGCCAGAAAGTAGATGACTTCAACTTATTGGCAATGATGCGGAAAAACTTATGGCGCAACCTTGTATACCAGTATAGCATCTTGCCTTCCTTAGGATGCCCACCTACTCTTACCCAATTGATAGAAGGATTTTCTTCAATAACGGTCTTATCATATTGGTCAGCCCATAAAACCCAGAAGCAATAAATTACCGTTACTTCGTATCCAGCTTTACTGAGACTAATAGCTTCTTTTACCAAACGCGGATTGGAAGAGGGCTGACCTGGTGTAATCAACACAATACTCTTCAATCAAAAATAGCTTTTATCACTTCTGTACTTGGAATTCTCTTTAACAAACAATACATCTGTTTGCCATAAGGCCCTGTCCTTAGGCCTCCTTGCTGCAACTGAACAAATATCATAAGCAACAAATTCATACTCATACATGAAGTTCAATACTTCCCGCAATAAGGGTACATTTTTGTGTATGTCGAGTAACGAAACCTCCATAATTACAGCTTCTGCATTTTGCAGAACATGCGTTCCACCTTTCAGTACTTCGAGTTCGTACCCTTGAACATCCAGCTTTACAAGCGAAACATTATTAAAGGCATGCTTCCTGGCAACCTCGTCCAGTGTATTAGAGGTTAGCTGAATAGTAACAGCTTCAGGATTAACATATTCATCCAGCACAGAACTGGCAGTGTCCATTACATGAAAATTTTTCTGCTCGCCAGAAGTACTTCCAAGGAGCGCTATCTCAGTCTTTATATTAAACGACTTTTTCTTTTCCATAAAAGCTGCCAGATCTGGCTTCCGCTCGGGATTACCTTCAATCATAAGATAAGAAGCCTTTGGATAGATCTTTAACATCTCTTCCGTAAATTCTCCTTTATAGGCTCCTATATCTACAATTTGTTTTGCATCCAATCCATTTCTTTTCAGGTTCTCAAAGCTCCAGAACATATGCGGAGCACCAAGCTTTATTTTAAACTCCTGCTTAAATGAATCGGGAATGAGCCCCGTCAGGATCTTTTTTATCATTTTGATTGGTATAATTTTAAGTAGTTGGTCGCAATAACTGTGTCACTGTACTTGGAAAGCGCTTCCTGCCGGCAGCTTTCTCTACTGAGCTCACCGATCCTGTTTACATCAGCAGCCATTTGATCTACGGTATCCGACAGAAAGCCTGTTACTCCCTGCCTTATTCCTTCCGGCACTCCGCCGCCCGGAAATGCAAGGATAGGTGTACCACAGGCAAAAGCTTCAGGCAAAACCACGGGAAATGGCTCATACCATTCGATAGGCAGCAGCATCGCCGCAGCACTGCCAAGAAGCCTGTTCTTTTGCTCGTTATTTACAGTACCGATGTACTCAATTAGTTTTCCGTCAATTCTTGGCTCTACCTCCCGGTGAAAATATTCTTTTTCGTGCTCCAGGGTTGAAATATTGCCTGCTATGATCAGTTTCCGGCCTGTTTTTTCTGCAACACTTATGGCACTGTGAGCACCTTTACAACGCTCCAACCTTCCCAAAAAAACAAGGGGCGCATCTGCTCGCACTTCCCGTACAAAATCAAACTGATCTACAGGTGCACAATTATATACTGTTTTCCAATCGCCGCCGCCGGGCTTACCTGTTTTCACGATAGCATCGGAAACCGCTGTATAGGTAGCATTACGAATACCTGAAAGGTTGAGCATCCTGATATTCTTCGGGGTGATGTAGCGCATGTAGGTCTGTATCTTTCTGATGCCAGTCCACGCTATGGAAAACAAGAAAGCCAATCGCCCGAAATTGTGTAGTACATCGTGGGTTTTGATTTCCCGGGAAACAATAGTATGGACCTCCTTCATCAGTGCCCAGTCTATTTTCATTGACCCCGGGCCATTTTGTCCATAAGTGATAAGTCTTCCGGGAGACTTAGAGCCAGGGCCCGCTATTAACGTTACCTCATGTCCCATTTCAACATACTTGCAGGCTATATCATAGATCACCCTTTCAATGCCACCATAATGGATCGGCGGTACGGGAATGAAGGGATCCATCAGTAATAATATTCTCATTCAATCATCGCTTATACACTCAATAATATAACTCTATTCCATCAGGTGGTTGAAAAACATATAGCCTGGTATTCCTGTTCAACCTGATCGGCTATCACTTCAAAAGAAGTAGGCTTTTCTACGTTCTCTGTTAATCGCTTAAGCAACCCTTTATCGTTAATTAGTCGCTTAAGAATCCCGTTTAACGCTTTCACATCCCCCATCTCAAATAAAAGCCCGTTTTCCTGGTCCTTTACTTCCTCGCTAATACCACCAATAGCTGTTCCGATCACCGGCACGTTCGCAGCAAAAGCTTCACGAATAACGAGAGGAGCCATTTCTGCTATCATAGAAGGAAGCACAAGTACATCGTAATTGCCAATGGTGTTAACGATCTCTTTGCTGTTTATGTACCCATGATAAGAAATATTGGCTTTGTCCTTATAAATCTTTTCACATCTCTTGAAATATTCCTCATCATCAACCTGGCCGTATATATCCAGGGAATAAGCACCCTCATCAATCCCTTCCAATGCCTCTAAAAGTACCAGCAATCCTTTTTCAGGAAATATGCGCCCAATAAATATCAATCTAATCTGTGTAGCACTGGGGTTATTGGATCGCTGATCCGATAGGGTATCGCCCAATGGCAGGCCTTGCTTGATCACTCTAATTTTATCTGTCTTTATTCCATTCAACTGCAAAACCCTATGATACCAATCTGTAATAACAATAAACCGGTCTACCAATTCAAATAAAGCCTTGACCCGTTTCTTTTTACGGGCTATCCGCTTCGAATACGTAAGCAGCTGCATCAACTTTGAGTCGGTGTAGTCAGGTAAAAAGGATGATATTCCTGCTCCAAACTGTACCATACCCCATGCTACAGCCTCTTTGATCTCATATTTTTTTAGATCACAAACGGCGCATTTTACCTCCCTCATTATCCCATCACAAACCTGCTTTTCCCGGTACACCATTTTCCCGGTTGTACAGGTTAAGCCAGCCAGGTGATTGGTATAAAACACCTTGATACCAAGCTCCCGGGCTACCTGCATGTGAAAAATGGAAATACCATTGCTATTCGTCAACTGGTGGAAATGTACAACATCAGGTTTTTCCTGCTTGAGAATATCAATAAAGCCAGGCAGGCTTTTACCCGCTACATCTCCTTCAAAACCAGCTTTTGTTTCATTTTGAAATTCAGTATAAGAGACTACCGGCACCCCTTCGTGATCTTTAGCATAAGGCTTCTCACCAGGATAATTCGGCACCACCACCTTTACATCATGCCCCTTTTTCAACAGGCTTAAGTTAAGCGAATGCACATAAACCTCGATGCCTCCAATCCTGTTTGGTAAATAAAAAACCAGGCACTGTAAAATCTTAAGCCTCCTCATTATTTTTTGGTTGCTACAATACCACAGAATGCAGAAAATGCAGAGGACTGGAACCAAAGTATTTTACGCAGCTGAAAAATAGACCACTCTGTAACGCGTAATAATTTCTTATTAATAGCAGATCGCTTTTGCTCCCTATCAACCCAAAATGCATAGTCCCCAAAATACCCCGCATAAGCCACTTCCGCACCTTCGCCTATGAGTATTTTTTTCCATTTGCCCGGATTCATGCTTGGCACATAATGCTTACTAAGGTTATAAGCATCAAAGAATTTATGAGGCCAGTATTGAAGCCATCCCCGGAAGTTAGGCGTTGTAATGATAAGCTTACCGCCTGGCTTAAGCAACGAAAGATGCAGCTTGATCAGCTCATCATAGTTTTCAAAGTGTTCGATAAGACCAAATGAGCATACAAGATCAAACTGCTGGTTATTCTTTGCAATAAAATCAAATAAATCGCCTGAAACAAATTCCCCAACTGCCAGATTTTGGCTACGCAACCACTGAGGCAAATCGTTCACATTTCGATCATTATAATCCACCCCAAAAAGGCGGTATCCTTTTCGACCTATAGTTGGTAAAAATGAGCCTGGGAAACTGCCGAGTTCCAACGAAGTCTTCGAGGAACCATTGTCCAGGTATTTATTCAGGAAATCGGCAACCGCATGATCTCCCTGATCAAAAAAATCGGATTGTGTATAAGAGGCATCCCAAAACTCCTTGGTAGTAAGCTTCATGAATTCAGCAATTTAGGTTTGGTGACATGCGCACACTGCTATTTTGACTTAAATATCTTTCTAAACAGTTGGCCAGGCAATGCTTTGTAATATTCCCGTTGAAGCATACCTTTAAGACCTGCCAGGTCTTTATTTCCATTAATCGATTCGATAAACTCTACATTCACTTCCCCGGATTCTATAAATCCACCCAATACATTGGGCCAGGGATATTTAGAAACAAAATGCTTTTCGTCACTTTTAAAATATTCAAATTCCCAGGGGCTGAATTTCTTTTCACTAATCAACGTACGCAGAATTGTTTGCAGGTATTCTTTATTCCATATCCCCGGTTGCAGCTGCGAATAAAACTTAAAAGAGTGTGGTATTTCATAAAAATCCATCCCATCAATAATAGTACTACTGAAACTATCATCCATCCACTCCTTGGGATAGGTACTGAAGACGATTGACTTATAGTCATACTTCTTCATTAAAGCAAGGTGATTATCAACAACCGATACGGGAACCTCTTTAAACGGTACAAGATCTTCCAACAACAGAAAGACATACTGAAACTCGTATTGCTTTCCCAATTCAACGATGCCCTCCAGAATGATCTCCGCCCACTCTTTTTTCTTTGAAACAAAAGTCGTTCGTGATATAGTAGCTATTTCTACATCAGAAATATACGCACGGTGAGCATTTATAGTAAGATAAATATCAATTGCCTTTTCTACAAAAGGAATGTATTTTAACCTTTTATGAAAGGTGGGAACAATGGTTATTATATCGGACCTCATTTTTTCGTCTGTTTAAAAAGAACATCTGTTTGAATCACACGTTTCCCTAACGCAGTATTCTTTCCAAAAGCATACACACTGATGCCTTTTTCTTCCAGGAAAGTAACAATGTCCTTAAAAAGTGGCTGCCCTTTATAAAGCTCGATGAAGCTAACTTCTAAAATAATGTATTTTACCTGCTCCAAAACATCTATTGCTCCTTTCAATGCCTCTAATTCATACCCCTGAACATCAATTTTGATAACTTGCGGAAAGCGAATACTTTTTGTTTTAACATAATCATCCAGGCGCACAACTTCAACATCCGTTAAGGCAGTTTGCACTTGCCCATATTCATGATGCATGTTTTCTGTCAGCGGCAGTAGACTGGAAGAATCACTACTGCTCGTCACATGCATTTGTATAACTTCGTTTTTGCTTCCCAATGCACACCTGTGCACGAAAACGCTGGGCAACTTACCAATGTTCTTATCCAAAATATCCCAGTGTATTGGTAATGGCTCGAAAACATGCACTTCCGACGATGGAAAAATAGATTTAGCCAGAACAGCCCAGGTGCCTATATGTCCACCGACGTCATATATAACAACCTGCTCTGTTTGAACTTCAGTTTTGATCAGCTTCAGCAACTCGAAAGAATCAAGATATCCGTCTTCAAGCTTTGCACCGAAGGTATTACGCAACTCACCTTTCCTGATCCTTTTATACAGCCTTCTTTCTACTCCTGCAAAAACTCGATGAAGAAATCTTATCGGCATCATTGTCATTAAAAAGTTACTGTTTTATAGCGGTGCCCTTGCTAAGAGATACATATATATCTCCAAAAGAAGCCTGTATAAAGCTTTCTGTATTTACAAACGCACGCATC
>QFQM01000248.1 GCA_003243255.1 Flavobacterium psychrophilum
CGCTAAATGCACAATAGATTGTGAAGCCGTATCGATAGTATTTTCCCAACTGTTTTCGCGAAGCGAAAGCGGTTTTACTGTATAATTCTTATCACTAAGGTATTGCGAAAGGTTTTGCCCTACAAAACCAGAAGCACCGGTAATCGTTACTATCATTTGGCAATTATGTTTTCAAGATTAGAGATGCAGACATCAAGCTTAAAGTTAGCATTATAATATTCTTTTGCCGATTCTCCCATTTTTTGTTTTACAACTGTATCGGCGGCATAAAGTTCTAAAATATTTTTTGAAAGCTGTTTATAGTCACCTGCATTTGCCGTAAGGCCCGATGCCGATTCTTTTATTATTTCTGAGCCCTCACCATTCAGCATAGAAAGTATTGGCTTGCCTACTGAAAGGTATGCCTGCATCTTTGCCGGAACAGTAACATTAAAGATTGGTTCATCTTTTAAGGTCACCAATAAGGCATCGGCATTGTCAAAAAATGTTTTCATAGCCTCGATAGGGAATCGCCCAACAAAGTGCACAGTTTCTGTGAGTCCGTTTTGTTCGGCAAACTTAGCAGCCCATTCTTTAGAGCGTCCGTCACCTACTATAACAAAATGAATATCTTTATTAGCCTTGAGTTCCAAAGCGGCATTCATAATAGCTTCTATATCCTGGGCAACGCCTATGTTACCGGCAAACATTACCTTAAAACCATCCGGAAGTGCCGGTATCGGATAGTTGCTTTCACCTGCTGAAACGGCATCTTCCGCCCAGTTGGGAAAATAGACCAGTTTGTCCTGATATTTGCCTTTTTCCAGTATTGATGTTGCAAAACCTTTGGAACTGATAAGAATCTTATCTGAATTATTATAAATGTATTGTACCATTCTTTTAAAGAAGCCCAGCACATATTTATTTTTTATACCTCCGGCCGACTCAAGGCTTTCAGGCCACAAATCAAGCACCCAGAAGTAAACAGGCACCTTTCTCAGCTTTTTATAAACAATGGCAGGAAATCCTTGTGTAATAGGAGATGGCTCGTGTACTATTACGGCATCATATTTTTTTGTCAATCCTAAAAAGAAAGCCCTTACAGAAGCAAAATATGCCCAGCTGAAATAGTTAAGGAACAATCGTATTCCCCCACCTTTTCCTCTTAAAAACAACGATGCCCTTATTACAGTTACCCCATCTATGATCTCCTTCCTTTTACCAAAAAATCCATATCCCGGAAACAATTTACCCGACGGATAGTTCGGCAGGCCGGTAAGCACAGTTACTTCATGCCCCCGTTTTTTCAGCTCAAAAGCAATATCATTGCTTTTAAAGTTTTCAGGATAAAAATATTGGGTAACTAACAGTACTTTCATTAAATATCTTCCCTCCAGACAGTTCTTTTAATATAATCAGTGTAGCTTAGTATTATGCGTACTACTTTTTCAGACACATTAGGCATTGAATAATCGGCAACAGGCCTGAAATTCCTTTCATCAGCCGTTTTTTGATATTGCAGCTGAACAAGCCCCTGCATTATCCTTTCCGGATTATTTCCAACCATCATTACAGATGCCTCCTCCATTGCTTCCGGCCTCTCATGCGCCTCACGTATATTAAGCGCCCTGAAATTAAGTATTGACGATTCCTCTGATATGGTTCCGCTATCCGAAAGCACAGCAAACGACTTCATCTGTAAAGCGTTATAATCATTGAATCCCAGTGGTTTTAGGAACTGCACATTAGGATGCATTGCTATATTTTTCTTTTCGATCATGTTGCGCGTACGCGGATGCGTACTAACAATAACCGGATAATTATATTTTTCAGCAATCAGGTTAAAGCTTTCCATAAGCCTTGTAAAGTTCCTTTCGCTACTGATGTTTTCTTCTCGGTGAGCAGAAACAACAAAGAATTTGCCTTCTTCAAGCTCAAGCCTTTCAAGAACGTCAGACGCTTTGATGTCTGCCATATAATGATTCAGCACCTCAAACATTGGCGAACCTGTTTTTATGATCCTGTCTGCAGGCAATCCTTCTCTCAAAAGGTACTCTCTAGCGATATCGCTGTAGGTAAGGTTGATGTCACTTACGTGGTCAACAATTTTCCTGTTGGTTTCTTCCGGAACCCTTTGGTCAAAACAACGGTTTCCTGCCTCCATATGGAAGATAGGTATATGGCGTTTTTTTGCCGGGATAGCACACAAACAGCTGTTGGTGTCTCCTAAAACCAGGAAAGCATCAGGCTGTTCTGATTCCAGTAAAGGATCTATCTTAATTAAAATCTGGCCAACTGTTTCAGTAGCGGTCGCTCCGGCAGCATTTAGAAAATGATCGGGTTTCCTTATCCCTAAATCTTCAAAAAAGATCTGGTTAAGTTCATAATCATAGTTTTGGCCTGTGTGCACAATAATATGTTCTATAGCATCAGAGGCATCTAAAGCGGCCATTACCCTTGATAACCTGATAATTTCAGGTCGGGTACCCACCACAGTCATCACTTTTAACTTTAGTTTCATGCTTGTATTGTTGTTGCTAATACTGGTTAGCTATTAAACATTTTCAAAATAGGTATCAGGGTCATTAGGATCATAAAACTCATTGATCCAAAAATTGGTATACAGTACCTCATCCCCAATATTCTTAATATTGTGAGTATACCACACAGGCATATCCACATAAGCCGGTTCGTTACCGTCAAGATAAAAATCAAGCACTTCATCAGTACCAATTTTTCGCAGCTGTATAAGTGCTTTTCCTTTAATGACCGCAAAACGTTCAATCTTCCTGGTATGGTAATGGTTACCTCTTGTTATTCCGGGCACTGTAGTAGAGAACGAAACCTGTCCGCCCACTCCCAGCCTGATAACTTCTACAAAAGTTCCTCTCGGATCTGTATGCTGGGTAAATTTTACAGGGAAATAGTTTTTGATGTCCATATAACACCTGTAAGTGTTAAACAGGTTCAGTTCAAAAGTATTGTTTATCGCAGGAATTTCACCCCTGTCCTGATATACCTCTCTATAATTATTCAGAAGGCTAAGCACTTCCGAAACTTTAGCTTCAGCCGTGTGCGGCATTATATACAAAGCCTCATTTGCTTTGGTTCTGATTTTACCTAAAATCTCAGCTACTACTTCACCCACATAAATGAGTTTCATATCGCCATCCACATCAATTTTAGGCGAACCTCCGTTAGCCACCAGGTGGCAAAAAGTAGCCACAACCGAATTGTACATTGGCTTACCGAATGGCCCAAATACATTTGGTATCACAAGCCCTGTAAAAGTAGCATTAGCTTTTGCTGCCCATGCTGCCAATAGTTCCCTGCCTTCTTTTTTAGACTGGCCGTACAGATTATCACGTTCTTCCTGCGAAGAAGAAGAAATCAGCACATGTGCATTACTCCCTGTACGCTCTAAAGAAGCTACAATTTTTTTTACCAGCTCTACATTAGTATTGTAAATAACCTGTGCATCCTCATGTCGGTTCATTGCTGCAAGGTGAACAATCACATCACATTGCGATACAAAACCGTCAAGGGCATCGTTGTCATCAAGGTATTCTCTCTTAAAATCGATACGGGAAAATTCTTCCGGGAATAATCCCAGTGTATTGTATAAATGGCTCCCTACAAAACCTGCCTGTCCTGTAATTCCTATTTTTAGCATATCTAAGCAGCTATTTATTTGTTTACATCAAAATATCCGGCATCATACCGGTACTCATCTTTTATTTCACCAAGGGCATAGTCGGCCATAACCAGCAATTTAGCATCATCGGTAAGTGCCCTGATACTGCTTATATATCCCGCAGGTATATGCAGTACATCCAGTTTTTGCGAACTGATGGTAAAAACGTGCTGTTCCAGATTTAACGATGGAGTCTCCCAATTATCAACAGCAATAAGTTTTATTTCAAAACTGCCATTAGCTGCGCTAAACCATCGTTGTTCGATTTTATGTCCCTGCCAGGCTCTTACAAAATCAGTATTCCTGTTCTCGATGAAATATATCCTCTTAATTGCCGAGGCATTAAAATCGTTATTATAGTATAAAGATCCCCTGTCGTCAGAATGGATATTTCCGGATATGATTTGCGGTAACATATTATGCAGGATATTGCGCTATGTCTTCGCCCAATACTTCCTTACGGATAAGTGGCAATTTCAATAGCAGTTTTTTCATACCTTCTACATCCTGTTGGGTTGTATTATGCGAGTGATAATCTTCTATAAGTGAAATATCTTTTTCACCCTCAGAGAAGTATTGCGCATAATTCAAATCACGGTTATCTGCCGGAATCCTGTAAAAATCACCCATATCCTCCGCTTTGATCATCTCTTCACGGGTACACAGGGTTTCGTATAATTTTTCGCCATGGCGTGTACCTATAACCTTAACCGCGTTATCGGCTTTGAAAAGTTCTTTCAGTGCAACAGCCAGGTCTCCAATAGTTCCTGCAGGTGCTTTGTTTACAAACAAATCTCCCGGATTACCGTGCTCAAAAGCAAACAATACCAGTTCTACAGCCTCTTCAAGAGACATAAGGAAACGGGTCATATTAGGATCGGTAATGGTAAGGTCTTTACCCGCCCTGATCTGGTTAACGAACAATGGGATAACAGAACCTCTCGAAGCCATTACGTTTCCGTAACGGGTAAGGCATACTGTTGTCTCATCAGCATTTCTTGATGCCGCAATCGCTACTTTTTCCATTAAAGCTTTAGATATACCCATCGCATTGATAGGATAAGCCGCTTTATCAGTACTAAGGCAGATTACTTTCTTTACTTTATGTTTTACAGCCGCATCAATAACGTTTTGCGTACCAATAACATTTGTTTTTGTAGCCTCCATAGGGAAAAACTCACATGAGGGCACCTGTTTTAATGCAGCAGCATGAAACACATAATCTACACCTCTCATAGCACGCTCGATACTTGCATAGTCACGAACATCGCCTATGTAAAATTTAAGTTTATCGCTTTGCAGCAGATTACGCATATCGTCCTGTTTTTTTTCATCACGTGAAAAAATACGGATCTCGCTAAAATGATCGGTATGCAAAAAGCGTTGTAACACAGCATTTCCAAAAGAGCCTGTGCCACCTGTAATTAGAAGAATATTATTTTTTAACATTGGAAGATTGGTCTTTTGGTTATATTATAAAGAAGTATAATTGCTTTTAATAAGCGTTTCTTTCTCGCTCCTCGAAGGGTAATTTATCAATACAGCTTTGTACACACCTTTAAAAACAAAAAGGCTTCCTGCCGATGCTCCTATTATTCCGAATTTTTTTATCAGCTGCCCAATATCCTGAAGAGATCCGGCACCACCAAGAACAGTCATAGGTATAGTAAGCACGTCACGTACTTTTTCGATTATAGACATATCATACCCTTTCATAACCCCATCATTGTCAATTGAGTTGATCACTATCTCACCTATGCCTAGTTTCTCAAGTTCTTTTGCAAATTCCACAGGGTTTTTACCTGTTTTTTTCTTACCGTTATGGGTATAAACCTCATAACCACCCAAAAGCTTTTTCTTTACATCAAGTACAGCAACAACACTTTGCGTGCCTACTTTCTCTGCCATTCGGGTAATGAATGTAGGATCCTCTACAATAGCAGAACTTACCGCAATCTTTTCTACCCCAAGGCTAAATATCCTTTGTGCCTGCTCAACGGTTTTTACACCGCCGCCATAACATAAAGGCATTCTTGATTCGGCAGCCAGGTTTTCAATCATTTTGTAATCAGGCTCCCTGTTCTCAACTGTGGCATCAATATCTATCACCATCAGTTCGTCTACTTCCTTTTCATTAAAAATCCTCACGGCATTAATAGGGTCGCCAACATATTTATGATTCTTAAAGTTTACAGACTTTACCAATCCTTTTTCATGAACCAATAAGCACGGAATAATTCTGGGTCTTAGCATAACTATAATTCGGCAAAGTTTTTTAATAATTGAACACCATAATGGTGGCTTTTTTCAGGATGGAACTGTACACCATAAATATTTTCATTATTTACCGCGCATACAAATTCAGATCCGTAATCCGCATGTGCAATAGCATCTTCACTTCGGTTGCATTCAAAATAATAGGAATGCAGGAAATAATACAATGGATCTTTCTCAAGATCCTTAAAAAGGCTATGCCCAGGCTTTGGAACAATATCATTCCAGCCCATATGCGGCAGTTTGGTTTTTTGTTTGAATGATGAAGTATCGAATTTTCTCACCTGCCCGTCTATATAACCCAGTCCCGGAAGCTCTCCTTCGTCACTGGAT
>QFQM01000014.1 GCA_003243255.1 Flavobacterium psychrophilum
GTTTATTATTGTTAAGGTCGTTGTAGAGGCGTAGCATTGCTACGCCTCTACAGTAAAAGACCGATTATTTCTTCCAAAGCACTTTACGTGCCATAGCAAGCTTTATTTCGCTGTCAAGCAAATCTGAGAATGGTATACCTGCGTGTTGCGCCTGTTGTGGAAAGATACTTGCCGGAGATAATCCCGGATTGGTATTTATCTCAATAAAATGAGGCTCTCCGTCCCTGACAATAAAATCAGTGCGGGAAAAACCGCTCATGCCAAGTGCTTCATAGGCTTTCGCAGCTGTCTCGCGAACTTTTTGTTCGGTTGCAGCATCAAGGCGGGCAGGAGTAATCTCATCTGATTTACCCTGGTATTTGGCTTCGTAATCAAAAAAGTCATTGTGCGATACAATTTCTGTCAGTCCTAATACCGTTGTTTTGCCATTAAGGTTAAGCACACCTACAGATACTTCAGTCCCTTTAAGGTATTCTTCTATGAGGATATCACTGTCTTCTGCAAAAGCAAATTCAAGTGCTTTGTCAAAATCGGCAAGGTCGTTTACTTTAGAAACACCAAGGCTGCTTCCGCTTTGGTTTGGTTTTACCATAAACGGCAGGCCAACAGTGTCAGCTACCTGTTGCGCAGTGACAATATCACCCTTAGAAAGGTAAATGCTTTTTGCTTTTGGTATATTGAATTTTGACAGTACCGATAAAGTATCCCTCTTGTTGAAGGTCAGCGCCGACTGGTAGAAACCACATCCGGTGTAAGGAAGTTCCAGCAGTTCCCAGTACGATTGCATATGGCCGTCTTCACCCGGCGTACCATGAATGGTATTTACGGCAACATCAAATGTTGTTTTTTTGCCGTCTTTCTCAAAGGAAAAATCGCCTTTATTTATAGGATATTTAGTGCCGTCTATCAATACGTTCCAGCCTTCAGGAAGGATATGCACCTCAAAAGGCGTATATTTAGATTTGTCAAGATTAGTAAGGATAAGCTGGCCGCTTCGTATAGAAATAACGGATTCGTCTGAATATCCGCCCATTACTACTGCTACATTCATTATTTGCAAGGGTTAATGTTTATAAACTTACACGAAAGTAACTGAAAACTGCGTTATAATCACTATTTTGTAAGCTTACACAAAAATATCATTATTTGTGTAAACTATAAAGTTTAGTATTATTTATATCTTTGCCAAAATTCATAATAGATGACCCTTAAAGATTTTTTGACCAGTAAAGTTTTTTTCAAGCAGCTAGCCATTGCATTGGTAATTGTTGTGGTGGTTATTTTTGCATTGCTGCAATACCTTAGCTATGCTACCAATCACGGACAGGAAATTCCGGTTCCGGACTTACGTAAAATGACGGTTGAAAAAGCTGAAGAGGCTCTTGACGCTGTTGATTTGGACTATGTAGTTCTTGATACCGTTGATTTCAGGGCTGAGTATCCTCCTTACACTATTGTTGAGCAGGATCCGCTTCCTAAGGTAAATGTAAAAGACGGCCGAAAAATATATGTCAAGATAAACTCTAAAGGGTTTGCATCTGTAACTGTACCGGATATTATCCAAAAAACTTACAGGGCTGCAATACCAAGCTTAAAATCGGCAGGTCTTGAAGAAGGAAAGAAAACGTATAAACCATATCTGGCTAAAGATGTAGTTCTTGAAATATGGGTTAATGGTAAAAAATTAAAAGCAGGCGATAAGGTAATGAAATCATCTAAAGTAGATCTTGTTCTGGGTGATGGAAAGACAGGATATGTAGAGCCTGAAAATGATACGATAAAAGCATCAGAAACTGAAAAGTCTGAAGAATAAGAAATGACAAAACCTATTATAGAGCAGGAGCCGGACGATAATGAAGAGCTATACGAACATCATCGTTTTGAGGCAGGAAAAGGACAATCGCCGCTAAGGGTAGATAAGTTTTTGATGAACCTGATGGAAAACACCACCAGGAGCAAAATACAAAAGGCAGCAGATGACGGTAATATCTATGTAAATGATGTTCCCGTAAAGTCAAATTATAAGGTTAAAGCTAATGATATCGTACGTATATTGTTAGAGCATCCGCCTTATGAGTACCTGCTTACGCCTGAAAATATTCCTTTAAATATAGTATACGAAGATGACCAGCTGCTTGTGGTAAACAAGGAGCCGGGCATGGTTGTGCATCCGGGGCATGGTAATTATTCAGGGACGCTGGTAAATGCACTGGCCTACCATTTTGAGAATCTGCCTATGAACAGCAGCGAAAGGCCGGGGCTCGTACACCGTATCGATAAAGATACTTCGGGATTATTGGTTATTGCGAAAACAGAACAGGCAATGACGTACCTTACACAGCAATTTGCCGATAAAACTTCCGAAAGGGAGTATATCGCTTTGGTATGGGGTAATGTTGAAGAGGATGAAGGTACTATAGAAGGTAATATTGACCGTCACATGAAAGACCGTATGCAAATGGCGGTATATCCTGACGGAGAGCAGGGCAAACATGCTGTGACGCATTATAAGGTTATAGAACGTTTTGGCTATGTAACCCTTGTTTCATGCCGACTTGAAACAGGGCGTACCCACCAGATTCGTGTGCATATGAAACATATTGGGCATACCTTATTCAATGATGCGCGTTATGGCGGAGATATGATCCTTAAGGGAACAACCTTTACAAAATACAAGCAGTTTATAGATAATTGTTTCAAGATATTACCACGCCAGGCACTACACGCCAAAACCCTTGGTTTTGAACACCCAACAACTAAAGAATTTATGCGTTTTGACAGCCAACTGCCAGAGGATATGGTCGAATGCATCGAAAAATGGCGTACCTATTCTAAATCACATACAATAGAAGAGGATGATGAATAGTTGATTTGTGGATTTGGTTATTTGTTGATTTGATCTGATAGGTCATTGCGAGGAAGTATGACAAAGCAATCTATATAGAAATCCCGAAGTGAAAGCTTCGGGATTTTTAATTTTTGGATACTATCAATGTAATAAATTTCGTTATTTGTAGAACCAAAACCAACCACATGAAATTATTACTGTCAGCCTTATTATTGAGTTCTTATTTTGGCTACAGCCAAATTGCAATGCCTTTTGAACAGGCCAGGAAAGAAGGTATTAGCCCTAAAGTCGACAGCATTTACAAAAGTGCCTTTGACGGAAGAGAAGGGTATCCGTCTGTGTTCAAAAAAAAGGAAGATATAGACAGGCATACAAACGCTTATCGGGGTTACCTGAAAGGCTTAGGTGAATTCCTTAATCAAAATGGTTTTAAATGGGAAGAGACTACTAAAGGTTTCAACAGGATTTACATACAGCCTGATGGTACTATAGATTATTTCCTGTATAGCTTTAAAAATTTATCGGCTGATAAAGAGAAAGAGTTTGGAAGGCTTTTAAATCTTTACATCAAAGATCATAAGTTTGGCAATCCTGCTCCGGAAAAGTTTGCGCAATGCAGTCCGGTTACTTATCCTAAATCGGTGTAGAACAAAAATTCCGAAGTTAAAGCTCTGGAGTTTTTTATTTGGTTATCATTGAACAAGGACATTTTTCAGTACTTATAGATATCAATTTATTATTCTTCCATTCGTTTATAACCTGACAGGGAGGGAGTGGGCCGCTTTGTAATGAATCATAGCATTGGTTGGCTATACAGGAATACACAATTTTTTTTATTTTGTCAGGATTCATGCTGCCATAATCCCTCGTTTCAGGATGCAGTTCCATTTTGACTGTTTTTGGATTAACAATAATTAAATGGCCTCTTGAAATACTGTAACCATTAGATGCTGTAGTTTGCATATATATATGTCTTTTTGGCCATCAAAATTGTAATCATCAAGATTAAGGTCAAACTGTAGGAGGTAAGCATCATTAATTATCTGTTCATCATTTTTTATCCATTTCCCCGATGCCTGAGTATACAATTCAAGTTTATAGATACTGTCCTTTATATTACTCACTAAAAATGCATTTTTAGTTTCAGGAGATAAAAATCTTCCGGCCCTTAATCTAAGGAAAGGCTTATCATTATCAAATGAAATGGAGTCTTTATCAATATTAGTGTTTAATAATCTATGTAGAGTGTCCTCTGTTATTACAATGGCTTCAGTTTTCACAGCGCCTTTTTCCATAATGGCCGGATTTTTTTTACATGAAAAAGCCAATAAAACAACAATAAGGAAGACTATGTTTTTCAAGGTGTATATTTTTATGATAATAACGCTAAACTTACAAAATTTCGTACATAAAAAAACCTGTGGCACTTTCGCACCACAGGTTCACCGAAACATATAAATTGGACTAAAACAATTATTGTTTTACGAACTGAAGCTCTATAGCCAGCTTCACTTCTTCGCCTACAAGTACACCACCTGTTTCAAGGGTAGAGTTCCATGTAAGGCCAAAATCTTTACGGTTGATCTTACCTGTAATGGTAAAACCGGCTTTAGTATTTCCCCAAGGATCTTTAGCGATACCGCCAAATTCTACGTCAAGGCTTACCGGTTTTGTTTCACCGTGCAGGCTAAGGTTACCGTTAAGGGTATATTCTCCTTCATTTTTCTTGTTGAAGGCTGTAGATTCGAATGTGATTTTTGGAAATTGGGCTGCGTCAAAGAAATCGGGACTTAAAAGGTGTCCGTCACGGTCGGCATTACCTGTGCTTACTGAGTCTATATCTCCGCTGAATGAGAATGAAGCTCCTTCAAATGAATCTCCGTTAGTTGCAGCTTCGGCAGTGAATTTAGTAAACTGTCCTGAAACGTTAGTAAACATCATGTGTTTTACTTTAAATCCTATTTCTGAGTGTGTTGGGTCTACTGACCATTTTGTTGTTGACATAATCTTAAAATTTATATGGTTTTTTTAATTTGTTATTTTGATGAAGCAAAGTTCCGTTATATAAAATGCCTGTGCATTGAACTGGGACAAGAAAATTAAACGGTCATCGGAACTTCAATTAGTAATAATTCTGCATCCGGGGTATTGGCAATGATGCTGATTTCTGAAGTATTCCAGATACCAAGGGCATCGCGCTCATTCAGTTGAATGTTGCCTATGTTGATATCACCTTTAATTACAAAGGCATAAATACCGTTACCGCTTTTCTTTAATTTATACTCCGTTGTAAAGTCTTTGTCAAACCTGCCAAGGTGAAACCATGCATCCTGATGGATCCATACACCTTCGTCGTTAGCATTAGGTGAAAGTATCTGTTGCAATTTATTATGGCGGTCAGCTTCGTTTAGCGTAATCTGGTCATAACGTGGCGTAACGTTCTTTTTGTTAGGGTATACCCATATTTGAAGGAACTTTGTAAGCCTGTCTTTGTTTTTGTTGTATTCGCTGTGGTAAATACCTGTACCGGCACTCATCACCTGGATATCACCTTTTTTGATTACAGCGGTATTACCCATGCTGTCTTTGTGTTCTAAATCGCCCTCCAGCGGAATAGAGATTATCTCCATATTATCGTGTGGGTGTGTGCCAAAGCCCATACCGGCATCCACACGGTCGTCATTCAGTACACGAAGCACACCAAAGTGCATCCTGTCAGGGTTATAATAGTTAGCAAAGCTAAAAGAGTGGTGAGAGTCAAGCCATCCGTGGTTAGCATGTCCGCGGCTGTTTGCTTTATGCAGTACTGTATTTTCTAAGATAAGCGAACTCTCGTTTGGCAAATGGTTGTAACCGATTGGCTCAAGAGGCTGTATCTCGTCGATGTCATTTTTTAAAGTATCGCCTATGGCTGCGGAAGTAATGAACATTCCGGTTCCCATAAGTCCTTTCCTGATAAATTCTTTTCTGTCCATAGTATATTGGTTGTTTTAATATTACTATGCAAAGTTGCTGCATATAAAACATCAAAACATTGAACTAGGACAAGAAAACAGCGAAGCTGTTTTTTTGTGTTTAAAGTTTAAGGTTTAAAGTTGCTCACTCAAACTTAAACTGTTCGTATCATACAGAACAGTCAAAAAAACTTTAAACTTTAAACCTGAAACAAAAAATTAGCCTTTGGCTAATTTCGCCCTAACCTTACTAAGGAACTCCGCAGAGATGCCCAGATAGGAGGCGATATAGTGTTGTGCTACACGCTGCGGCAGGGTAGGGTACATCTCAAGGAACTCAAGGTATTTCTCCATAGCGGTTTTGGAGATGGTATTGAAAAGCCTGTTTTGGGTTACAGAAAGGTGGCGTTCAAACAGTATCCTGAAGGCTCTTTCAAATCGTGGGGCACGTTTTAAAAGCTCTTCTTTTGTTTCAGGACTGAAGATCAGGAATTCACAGTCTTCCATAGTTTCGATAAAGATACGGCTAGGTTTGTCTTCATAATGACTGAAAGAGATATCACTAACCCAGGCATTCTCTATGGCAAACTGTAGTATTACCTCAAAGCCATTGTGGTCTATAAAATACTTACGGACACAGCCTTTTACAACAAAAGCTTCAAAGTTGCATACCTCACCTTCATGAAGCATAATGGTTTTCTTTGGTACTTTACGGTATTCCAGCAATGAGTTTAATATTTCCAGTTCTTCTTTGGAAAAGGTAACATAACGGCTTAAACTCTGGTCTATTTGTTCGTACATGTCCATAATAACAAGGCTTTCCTACAAATGTAAACTATTTTAAGGAAAATAAAAAAGTGCCCGTAGGCACTTAGTATAGGTTATTCATTTTCAGGAAGCGGTTCCCAAAGCTCAATTTTGTTTCCTTCAGGATCGTATACCCAGGCGAATTTTCCATAGGATACATCATCACTATTTTCTACCTTAATGCCATCTGCTTTTAAAGTTTCGGCCAGTTCTTCAAGGCCTTCAACCCTCAGGTTGATCATAAACTGTTGATTTTGCCCAAAGTAAGTGGTATCTGCCTTAAAGGGTGCAAATACTGTAGGGCCGGCTTCCTGTTTCCAGGTTTCGGTACCTCCCATACTGTTGATGCCAAAATATTTCTCATACCATGCTCCTAAAGCTTTGGTATCCTGTGCGCGGAAAAAAATTCCGCCTATTCCTGTGACTCTGCCCATGATTTAAATTCTTCTTGTTGTAAGTTAGGTTTCTTTTTTAATATAGCTGCCGCAATTAATGCAATCAATAGTCCGATAGGGAGTATTTCCATATACGTATATAGTATTACTACGACAGGGTTTTTATATTGTTCTACAAATTCTGCATTTTGAGATGCCTGTGCCTGAAGTTCCTGTACAGTAGCTCCGGCAGCTTTCATTTGTTCCAGCTGGAAAGAGGTATATTTTTCAGCAAAATCGGGGTGGAAGTTGTAAAGAGCAATCAGCCATACAATTACATATATAGTAGAGGTAATCAGTGCCATCCACAATCCCATTAAAAAAGCTTTACCAAACGATATGCTTCCACCGTTTTGTTTATCCCTGTATGTTTTTATAGCTATAAACATTAAGGAGAAGGCAACTATCATTGAAGCAAAGCCATAGATCATGCCATAGGTCATGTGGGCTTCGTCCATTTCACCGCTTGTAGAAATAAGGTAGCCAATAGTACTGATGAGCCCGCCAATCAATCCGTAAGTCCAGATAAGTTTTTTCATAATTTGTTTTGTTTAGAGTGTTTAACCGGGACAAAATTGGGTATTACCGGCAATAAAAGCCTCATACTTTTGGGTGATTTACCGCCCTGATACTAAAATTACAACTTTTGGGTGATATGATTAGGGTATGATATTCAGTCTTTTGGCTTTTTCTACAGCCTGAGTACGTCTTTTTACATCAAGTTTCTCGAAAACTTTGCCTGAATGTGTCTTTATGGTATTAAGAGATACAAAAAGCTGCAGGGCAATTTCCTGGTTGCTCATCCCTTTCGCCATAAGTTCGAGTACTTCGAGTTCACGTTTGCTTATCGCCAGTTTTTCGAGTTCGGATTCGTTTCGGACAAACTCAGTTTCGGGAGTAATGAATACTTCTTTTTCGATTACAACAGTTTTTGTCTTAGGCCTGGCTAGTTTGAGAGTGAGCCATATTCCCAATCCGGTGAAAAGAAGGGCTATGATGCCAATGTAAAGATCCAGCGACTGATCCAGCACTAAAAAACGAAATTCCAGCCAGCGCAGCAATAAAAGCAGCAGCGCCAGGCTGGAACCGTATAGTATTGTATTCTTATATTTTTTGAATGCCTTTAACATGCCTGCTGTTTCAGGCAAATATAAATTATTTTTCTTCAGGCAACTGAAGTGCTTTCCTTAGTATTTTTTCAAATAACAAATCGTCAGGGAAAGGCATGTTTGAGTTTACAAAGTTACCCTGCGGGTCTATAAGGATAAATCTCGGAATGCCCTGTATGTTATAATCTTTACCCAGTTTTTTTGCATCATTTGCATGAAGCTGCAATACTGATTTCGATTTGCTTTTGGCCTCAATAAACCAGCTGTCTATCCTGTGGTCTGTGCTTAGGGCAACAAACTGTACCGGCTGGTTTTTGTACTTAAGGGCAAATTTTTCAAAATAAGGCGATTGGTATCTGCACGGGCCACACCAGGTTGCCCATACGTCAATAACTACATATTTGCCTTTTAACGATTCCAGACTTACTTCTTTTCGGTCTAATGTCATGGCAGTAAACAGCGGTGCAGCTTTTCCTTCACCCAGGTTTTCTATGGTTTTAGTATTATTAAGGGTAATAGCTGCATATCTTTTGTCATTAAAAGTAGAGGCATATCCTTCAAGAAGTTTATTCCTTTCATCTTTGTTAGATGCGTCTTTAATGCTCTTGTTAAGCTGTCGGTAAAGCAGTTTATCTTTAAAAGAACCCGCAGGGAGTTTATTGATTGCCAGCAAAGCTTTAGTATTTAAATCAATATCATCTTTGTTGTCAGCGGTAATTTGTGTCATTACATAATCAAAATACTCAACAGAACTTATAAGGCTTTCATCTTTTAATGACACCGTTTTTTTCATGTCTTTAATTTCGGCAGATTCATCGGTGTTTTCTTTTGGATATAACGCGGCTCTCTTTTTAACAAACGAATCCCATAGGTTGAGGTACTTTATAGTAGTAAGTTTTTTATCTTTTTCAATAAAATCTTCGCGAAGTACATAATTATCTACTGTTTTAAATTTATTGGACTCATCCATTTTATCCTTCCATTCGTCAACCAGCTGTTCGGTAATAAAAGTTGGGTTATCCATAAACTGGTTCTGGTCAAGATAATAAGAAATACTGCTCCACGAATAGTCTTCTTTGGTGCTGTAGTTGTTTTCGGCAAGACGTGTACCTTTTTTGACAGATGTTAACTGCTGTCCAAACAGCTTAAGTTCAATATTAACGCTGTCTTTATTCCCTAAAACAATAAAGTCCTGCGCAGTATCGTCATAAAGTACCTCATATTTATCCAGGGCAATATCTTTAGTAATAACTCCGTGAAATTTACCGTCTTTAACCGGTATAACAGCAACAGTATCTTTAATGAACAGATCTCTTACATACACATTCTGCACCGGGGTATTGCCTTCAATGCTACCACTGACAACTGTTTTACCATGATTAACCATACGGTTAGGTGTGATAATATATATGAGTAATCCGCCAAAAACAACCACTATTGCTGCAAATTTGGCAAAACGTACTCCGCTGCTGAAGAATGCATTTTTTATGCCTTTATGCTTGTACCATTTAAAGCCAATATACAGGAGTATAATTCCAACAATAAAACTTACAGCTTCTGAATAAGTGACCCAATAGCCCAAATCGCTTCCTTTTTTATATCGGGAGATTTTATCGAGTGTCTCTAAAGGATACCAGGCCGGGACATCTACACTGAAACCTTTGAGGAAAAGAAAAGTAAGAAGAAGAAAAATACCAATCAGCATAGACCAGATAAAGCTCGGCATCAATACCGAAAGCACATACTGAAATGCCGTAAACAATAACGAAGCAAGGAATAGCCTTGCCATCAGCCAAAAGATTTCGGTAAAGGCAAATTCTGTGGTGGCGTGCTTAGGAATGTCTAAGGTTAGGCTTAATAAAAATGCGGTTAGGTATCCCACAACAACCAGCGATATTATACTGATAATATTCGTGATGAGCGCTACTGTGAATTTCGAAAAATAAATAGACAGTTTTTTAATAGGTTGTGTTTCCATAAGCTGCCATCCGCCATATTTATGGTCGAGTTGAGTAAGCCTGCTTACGGTTATGATTATAAGCATAGGGAAGAAGAACCCTGCAAAAGGATCTAGTGTTTCTTCAATAAATTTAAGGTAGTAGTTAAAAGGAATTCCGCCTTCATTCATTTCAGGATCATCAAATAGTTTGATAAGCCCTACGATTAGCGGAGAAATGGCTCCCAGTATAATAGCAACAACATAAATTCCTGTTCCCTTTTTCTTCAGGTGTTCTGCCTTTAGGGCGGTTATATAATTTTGCATGAGTATAGTTGTAAGATGTTATTTTTGATTCACTAAAGCCATAAACCACTCTTCCAGTCCGTCAAGTATTTTTATCTCGTAGATATCGGCTCCTTTGTTTACCAGGTCTTTGGTAAACTGCGGTATATCTTCACGGCTTTCAAGCTCTAATGTTATCTGGGAAGCGTTTTCTAACACAATGTTTTCGTGTTTTTGCTTTAGTTCATTGTCCCACTTATCCGCATCTTTAAGCGTAATACGTATTTTACATGCTCCCGAAAATTTAGAGAGTTCTTCTATCGAGCCTTCAAATCTCAGCTTTCCGTTACTGATGATGCCTACATGGGTACACATCTTTTCAATTTCGGCAAGCAGGTGGCTCGATACAAAAATGGTAACGCCTTTTTCTTTGTTCAGCCTTACCAGTAGGCGGCGGATGTCCTGGATTCCATTAGGGTCAAGCCCATTTACGGGTTCATCCAGCAATAAAAGTTCAGGTTCATCCAGTAGTGCCATAGCAATAGCCAGGCGCTGCTTCATTCCCAGGGAGTATTGTTTGGCTTTTCGCTTGGCATCTTTTGTGAGCTCTACCAGTTCTAATATTTCGTCAATCTTGCTCAACGGGACATTGCGCAGCTTTGCAATATATTTAAGGTTGTTGTATCCGCTAAGGTGCAGGTATAGTGCCGGACTCTCAACCAGGGATCCTACCTTTTCAAATACTTCGGGCAATTGTTCGTGCAACGGCTTGCCAAACATTGAGATTGATTTATCCTGTTGCGGCAGTATGCCTGTGAGCAGCCTCATTGTTGTAGATTTTCCGGCACCGTTTGGGCCAAGGAAACCATAAATAGAGCCTTTCGGTATATTCAGCGATACGTCGTCGAGTACTTTTCGGTGTTTCGAATAACGAAATGTGAGAGATTGTGTCTGGATTATAAATTCAGCCATTGGTTATATAGTTGGTTAATGGTTACTAATATAAGAATTAACTGATAACGTATAAATGCCATTTTGAGTATACTATTACATTCACTAACTTTGAGGTATAATTCACTTTTATGAAAATTGTAATATCGCCGGCCAAGTCGCTGGATTTTGAAACTAAACTTCCTACCCGTAAACATACCGAATCTGCTTTTCTGGCAAATGCCGAAGAGGTTCATAAAGCCCTGAAAGAAAAATCGCCTAAGGAATTGAGCGAACTGATGGATATATCTGATAAGCTTGCCGACCTGAACTGGCAACGTAACCAGGACTGGAAATTGCCATTTACTACAAAAAATGCACGTCCGGCTATGTATGCCTTCAACGGTGATGTATATATAGGACTTGATGCCTATACTTTACCGGCAGCCAAGATCAATAAGATTCAGGATTCTTTAAGGATTCTTTCCGGTTTATACGGATTGTTGAAACCACTAGACCTTATCCAGCCATACCGTCTCGAAATGGGAACACAAATGCCGGTAGGAGAGAACAAGAATCTCTATGAGTATTGGAAAAAGACCATTACCGAAGCTTTAAACAACGAATTAGCTGATGATGAGCTTTTCGTTAACCTGGCAAGCAATGAATATTTTAGTGCTGTTGACGCCAAAGCATTGAAAGTGTCGGTAATAACTCCGGAGTTTAAGGATTACAAAGACGGGAAACTTAAAATGATTAGCTTTTTTGCCAAAAAGGCGAGAGGAATGATGGTACGTTATATCATTGATAAGAATATAAAAACGCTTAAAGGATTGAAAGGGTTTGATTACGATGGCTATAAATTTGATCCTAAGCTGTCAAAAGGGAATACTTTAGTGTTTACCAGATAGTGATGAGAATTGAGGTAGTAGTATTGAGAGGTTAGATAATAGATGATAGATATTAGATAACAGATGAGTTTTGGGATTTGGAATTTGAAAACTGGAATTTGAAAAAATGAGGATTGAGGATTTGTTCAAACTGGAAAATACAGAAAGAGAGTATAAGCAGTCGGTAATTATCAACTTTTATTACGGGTATCAGGAATTAGAAGAACTGCACAATCTTGAAAGTAAACTCAGGATATTGCTTTTCGACAAGGGAATAGGAGAGCTTGATGGCCACGAGATCAATATTGATGGTTCTGATGGTACATTATTTCTTTACGGGCATAATGCGGAGGTTCTTTTCAAAACGATTGAACCTGTATTGCTTCAAACCCCTTTTATGAAAAAGGCAGAAGTTTACCTTCGCTTTGGCGATACTAAAGATGCTTCGGCTCCTGAAATTGACTTCATACTCGAATAAAAAACTTAAAAAGATAAACGGCGATAAGAATAGTTCTTATCGCCGCTTTTTATATAAAGAGTTGGAGGTTTGCAGTTTTATTTTTTGCTGTAAAGCTTACCGGTTTTAATGGCCTTCCTGCTCAAAGTTCCCTTTCTATAGTGTTTTTCCAGAATTTCTTTGGCTTTAACAGTCGGTATGTCAAGAATTTCAGCATATTCCCTTACGGAGAGTGTAGGGTAGTGAGTAAACAGATATAAAGAGTCTTCATGGCTTATGCTTTTCTTTTTAGCTTCCGGATGTAATGCTAAAATTACTTTTTCATAAGCATCATAAGGTTTAGAGCCATAAACGGTTAGTTGATTAACGGTGCCATCAGAAAAGAAAAGAGTAGGAAACCCCCGCACCCCCATGCGTCGGGCAAGCTCCAGGTCTTTTTGAAACAATTCTTTGGCACCACCATCATAATCCTGTTTCAGTTTCACAACATCCAGTCCGGCTTCTTTCGCAGCAGGAGCAATGTTTTCCCATTTGGCAATATTCTTTTTGTCGAGATAAAGTCCTTCGCGTAGTATTCGCATAAACGCAATGGCTTTAACCGGATCCTGCATTTGAGCCGCTTTCATGGCAATACACGATGGATAAGAAGAATCAAGCGGATCTTCAAGCCATACATCGCCGTCTATAGGCATCTGGTAGTAAAGGCTTGCTTCATCCCAGTGATGCGCAACATCCGATGGTTTGCTGATGCTTCCGCTATTGTAGCTCCAGTCGGGCAGCAGACCGCCCATGCGGTAATCTATTTCAAAATATTCACCATATTCCAGTTTCAGCTTGCGCAGCTGAGGTTCAATACCCCAGCAGGAGGAGCAGATAGGATCGGTGTAATAAATAATTTTTACAGGTTTGTTACCTTTTGTAATGGTATTGTCTCCAACTGATGATGAGGTAGAAGGAATTTCGCACGAACCTGTTTCGGGGTCGCACAGCAGCGGATTGTTTTTAGTATCGTTCATTTTTTGATTGATTTGTGACTGGCAGCTGATACCGGTTATCAGGATTAAGAGTAGATGGATGTACTTCATATAATTTTTTTGTAACTCCCGATAGCACGGTAATAATTCATAATTTTGACGCAAAGTTTGCAACAATTCACACACCAGTCAATAAGTCAAAAAAATATGACTATCAAAAAAGATACAGATTCCGTTTCAGAATGTCCTGCTGAAGGCCTTTTAAAAATGCTTTCGGGTAAATTTAAAGCACAGATATTTCGTCTAGCCCTCGAAGGTCCGTTGAGGTTTAATACACTTATGAGGCAAATTGAAGGAGCGAATAAGCAATCGGTTTCCGTTGCTTTAAGGGAACTTGAAGATTTTGGATTGTTAGAAAAGAAAACAATCAGCGTAAAGCCTCTGCATATAGAATATACGCTTTCTGAGAAAGGGGAGTCCCTTGTGCCGGTTTTCAGGCAGCTTGAGCTTTTATCATAAATAAAAACGCCGAAGAGAAATCAGTATCTTCGGCGTTTCGTTTTTAGAATCAGATGTGTATATAACTAATCAGGAGTTATTTTTTGAGTTTAGCCATAAAGTTCTTAAACTCCGGAAGGAATTCAGAGAACAGTTCATTGTCTTTGTTCTTCAGCATCACTTCGCTAAACATTTTAAGTCCAATGGCAAATTGTGCCGATTGTTCCGTGTCCTCAAAATGATTCTTTTCCTGCAGCCTTTTAATAATTGAGAATATCTCATCGTGATTATCAAACTCAAGCCCGAGGGAAGGGTTTAGGTTTTCTTCTTTCGGACTGAACGTATGTTCCAGCGTGATCTTATAGTGGTTGTATTTCGGATTCATAGGTAAATATTTAGGTGCTGATTACTGAATACTGCGACTGCCAACTGATTAAGGCCATGCAAATTCTGAAAGGCCATGAATATCATGCTCCTTATCGGTGCCTAAAAGTCTTTTTAGAGCAGTGATTATACTGTCTTTGTTTATTGCCTCTGCATTTTTGCTTTCGGTTTCGTTTTTTGAAACCTTAGGCTCATCGTAATTTTTTTCCATTTTGATTTGATTTTTGATTTTGATTGATGTTTAAAAATAGGCCCATCATTACTGACAGGCCTGTATATTCTGTCAACTTAAAACTGTCAACTGTTAACTATTAATGCATAGCTTCACTCATATCCACTTTGCCCTTGCCTCGTTTTATAAGCAGGATAAAAGGAATACATATCAGGAAGAGTATACCCAGATAAAGGAATATATCCATGTATGATAATACTGTTGCCTGTTTTATAACAGCTCCTTCCATCGCTTTGTATGCTTTGGCGGTAGCTTCTGTTAAAGAGTATCCCTTAGACATAAAGCCCGCTGTAAGCTGCTGTACTCTTTGCTGTACAGCATAATCGGTTACCTGTTCATGGCCCACAAGGGTTACCCTGTGGCTTTGTGTAAAACGTGTAATGAATGTGCTGATGATCGCAATACCAAATGAACCGCCTAACTGACGCATCATTCCCGTAAATGCCGCACCTTCACCAATACTTTTTCCCTTGAGGGTAGAAAGAGCCATTGTTGTAATAGGTACGAACAGGAGGCCAAGTCCCATTCCTCGCATAATAAGTGGCCAGAACATGTGTTCGCTTCCGGTATCAGGTGTCATGATGTTGTACATCCAGAAGGTAAATACAAAGAATATCAGAAACCCTACAGCAACCATATACGTTTGTGGGATACCACGCTGTATCATCTGCCCAATAATAGGCATCATGAAAGCAGTCATCAATGAACTTGGGATAAGTAGCAGACCGGCATCAAGTGCAGGCCATCCCAATATCTGCTGGGTATAAATTGGTATTACAAATGTGGTTCCGTACAAACCGAATCCCATTATAAAACACAATATAGTCCCTATACGCAAATTAGTGTCTTTAAGTACCTGAAGGTTTACTATCGGATGTTCATATACCAATTCCCTCCAAATGAAAGCTACAAGGCTGAATAAACTCACTACACTAAGCAGTACTATCAAATGATCTTCAAACCAGTCGTCCTGTTGTCCGTGCTCCAGTACAAACTGAAGCGATCCGATAAATCCTGCCAGGAATACAATTCCCCACCAGTCGACCTGGTTAGCTTTAAGCTTTTCACCATATTTAGGGCTCTTTACATACATCAGGGTAAACATTGTAGCAATTATACCAAGCGGTATATTGATGTAAAATATGTAAGGCCAACTCCAGTTGTCTACAATCCATCCTCCAAGAGGCGGACCAAGGGTAGGGCCTACAATTACACCCATACCGTAGATAGCCTGTGCCATACCACGTTTTTCTGCGGGATAACTTTCTGTAATAATGGTTTGTGCTGTTACAAGCAGCGCTCCACCACCCATACCCTGTATAAACCTGAAGATAACAAGTTCCCATATGTTGGTCGCATTACCACACAGAAATGAAGATACGGTAAATATGATAATTGATGCTGCAAAGTAATTACGACGTCCAAACTGCTGAGAAAGCCAGCTCGTCATAGGGATCACGATTACGTTTGCAATAGCATAGGCGGTAATAACCCAGGCTACATCGGTTAGCGTGGCACCAAGGCTGCCTCGCATTTCGTTAAGTGCAACGTTAACAATAGTTGTATCTACAATTTCAAGCAAGGCACATAGTACCGCTGTTATCGTAATGATAACCCGCCTGAAGCCGTATTCAACCAAGTCTTCGCTTACAGTTGCTGCTCCTGCCATAATTTTATTTTAAATGTACATCTACTTCTACGTTCATACCCGGACGAAGCAGTTTTACTTTTTCTTTGTCGTTGTTTTGAGTAAGGCTTATTTTTACAGGAAGTCTTTGTACTGTTTTTACGAAGTTACCTGTTGCGTTATCAGGAGGCAATAATGAGAATCTTGCACCGGTAGCAGGAGAGAAGCTTGTAATTTCGCCTTCAAATTCTACATCTGGGTAAGCATCAGAAACGATGGTTACTTTTTGGCCTTCTTTCATTTTAGTAATCTGCGTTTCTTTAAAGTTGGCCACAACCCACGCATCCTGAGTGTTGATGATGTAAAATAATGCCTGTCCCGGTTGTACCAGTTGTCCCGGCTGAATGTCTATCGTAGAAACCTGTCCGTCAATAGCGGCAGTAACTACCGTATAGCTAAGGTTAAGGTTAGCAGCGTCAAGGGCAGCCTGAGCTCTCTTGATGTTAGCCGAAGCAACTTCTGTCTGTTTGCCTGTAACTACCGATCTTGAAACGCTTGCGCTTCTTTGCGATTTGCTTGCAGCTTCTGCCTGTTGCAATACTTTTAGTTGAGCTTCAGCTTCCTGTTTTGTAGCCTGAGCCTGCTCATACTGTTGTTTCGTTATCGAATGGTTTTTGTAAAGGTTCTCGAAACGTACAAAGTCATTGTTCGCTCTCCATAATCTTACTTTAGCTGCTTCAATATTTCCTTTTGATGACTGGATGTTCGCATCAGAAACCGATACACCAGCAGAAGCACTTCCTACATCAGCTTTAGCAGCCTCATAATTGCCCTGAGCAGCAACCAGTGCAGCTTTAGCGTCTTCAACCCTTACAGCATAATCTTTATCGTCGATAACAAAAAGGGTATCACCTTTTTTTACATAATCGTTATCCTTCACATAAACTTTAGTGATATATCCTGTAACACGAGGGATAATAGGGTTCATGTTTTTCTCTACCTGTGCATCATCAGTAGTCTCGTGAGCCAGTGAATGCATGTATTTGTAAGTTCCGTATCCGCCACCAAGTATAACAAGGGCAGCAAGGATAACCATAAACTTTTTGTTTGTTTTCTTTTTAGTGCTATTTTCCATGATTGGACTATAATTAATTATTGTTTTGTGTAAGATTAAAAGAACCGGTTAGTTTTCCTGAAGCGTTCAGAAGTTCGTAGTAACGTTGTGTGATTTCCGCTTTAGAGAAGGTTTCATTGATTTTTGCAGTAAGCTGCTCTACATCGGCCTCAAGAAGGTCGTTAGTATCTACAAGTCCGTTATCATATTTGTCTTTAACGATTCTGTAGTTTTCGGTAGACTGCTCTACGGCATCAGTGTATGATTTGTTTTGCTTGATACTCAGGTTGTAGTTCTCAAGCGATTCCTGAACCTGAACTTTTACACGGTCCGTCTGTATTTCCAGCTGTTGTTTTGTTTCAAGGGCACGGCTTTGGGCAGCTTTCACTTTTTTACCGTTCTTGAATATCCCGGCAAGGTCATAGGATACGCCTACGCCAAAATTCATGGCATTTGTTACACGAACTACATTCTGGATATCCATAGCAACATAACCTGCAGAAAGGGCAACAGAAGGATAGTAGTCTCCCTTAGCAACCTTAACGTTCGCTTCTGAGGCTTTTTCCTGCCATCTAAGAGCTTCTAAGTCCTTGCGCTGGGCAATGGCCTCACTTTCGCTAATTGAAGGCGTTATACCGCCTGCATTTTTGAAATAAGCTGCATCGGGTGTTAGTTTGGTTCCTTGCGGAAGTTTCAGGAAGGTAACCAGCTGATAATTGATCTTTGATTCTTTAGCGATTGCGTCGTCAAGCGTAGCCTGAATATTGCTTACGCTAAGTTGCGATTTTAAAAAGTCGTTGCGGGCTAATAATCCGTTTTGTTCCATAGCGCTGAAATCTTTCACACGCTGTTCGGCACTCTTAAGGTTTTCCCTAATCAGGCTGATGGACTCCTGTGCTTTATACAGGTTTACGTACAACACCACCGCCTGCATAGCCAGTTGTTCTTTGGTATTGGCAGCGTTGAAGGTTTGTGCCTGATAAAGATTCTCGGAAGCGTTGATGCCATTTTGGATTTTGAATCCCGAAAATAGAGGCATGCTCAAACTAGCCTGTGCAAACAGTATCTGGTTTACATCTGGTGATGTAGATGATGAAGATCCTTCGCCTTCTGCAGAATCGTTGCCTAAAGGCAATCTCAATTTAACATCCGGGTTGGTAATTCTCATGTATTGACCCGAAACCTTAAAGTCAGGATACTGATTGTTTTTGGTACTTTCAAGATCGAATTTAGAAGTCGCCACTTTTGTATCGGCAAGAGTAGCTTCGGTACTTTTGGTAACTGCCAGGTTTATGGCCTCATCCAGCGAAAGCTGTTTCTTCTCCTGAGCCTGTAGGGCAACAGCAAAGAATAAAAGGCTGCATGGCAGTAAACGCTTAATTTTCATTTGCTAAAAGCGCTTTAATGGTTTGTTTAATATGAGCCGTAAGCTCGTTGAGGATGTAATTTTCAAATTCTTCTTCAGTGTGCAGATTCAGTATCTCTTCAAAATACAGCCTGTTCATCTGGAAGTTGATAAGGATTCCCATGATGGTGGGAGTGATAAGAGGGATGTTGACATCTTTTTTGAAAGCTCCTTTTTCCTGGCCTTCAACAATGATCATCCTGAATAATTCAGAATTCTCTTTTTTGATATCCATAAAGGACTTCATGTCCATAATCCTTTTTTTGTTCGAAAGTTCGAAATGCAGTATCTGGTACATGCATTTGTTCTTATTGATCCGCGATATGTAAAGATCAATAAGTCGTTCTACTTTTTCAATAGGAGAGAGGTCGTCACGGTAGATGTTCTCAATCTGCATTTTCATACCTGAGGTGCGATGCACGATGAGAGTCTCAAGCAGCTTTTCTTTAGAGCCAAAGTAATAGGATATCATAGCGATATTCACTTTAGCCTCTTTGGCAATTTGCCTGATTGAAGTACCGTCAAAACCGTCTTCTGCAAAAAGCCTTTCGGCTACCTGCAAAATCTCCAGTTGCTTGTCGTTAAACTCCGTCATTAGATTAAGTGTTGTTTTGCGATGCAAAGTTAAACACTTGTTTAAATTAAACGTTTGTTTAATAGCTCTGTTAACAGTTTATTAACGAAAAACGTTTGCGAAAACAGCTATAAATAAATTCTATAGTTTGTGTTTATATACTTGTTATTCAGTGTTTTTGTGTTATTTATATAAACTTTCAGTTTATGTGTTGATCCAGTTGGCTAAAATTTCTTTACCGTTAGGTGTTAACACCGATTCGGGGTGAAACTGAACTGCTTTTACGGTAAGATTACGATGCCTTAACGACATAATGTTTCCGTTTTCATCAACAGAAGTCACTTCTAAAACATCCGGAAAAGTTGCCGGATCTACACTCCAGGAATGGTATCTTCCTACCTGAATCGTGTCCCCCATTCCGGTGAAAAGTGGCTCATCATTTACAATAATTTTAATGTCAGCAGCCACTCCGTGATGTACCTCATCAAGGTTAATAAGGCTGCCTCCGAAGACCTCTGCGATAGCCTGCTGGCCGAGGCAGATCCCCAGGATATCTTTAGAATCCGCATAGCGTTTTATGATGTCTTTTAGTAATCCGGCCTCATCAGGTATTCCCGGGCCGGGAGATAACAATATTTTGTCATAGGCTGCCGGTTCGTCTATATGTATATCGTCATTTCGTAATACAGTAACCTCACAGTCAAGGTCTTCTAAGTAGTGAACAAGGTTGTAGGTAAAGCTGTCGTAGTTGTCTATTACTAATATTTTTTTCATGATCGTATATATATAGCTGCAAAGGTATAAAACATTTGCGGCTGCATTATTTTGTTTTAATAATCTACTAAATAAGTAGACTATTAAAGTTTTTTCTGTATTTTTGTTCAGCTAAAACACCAAATTATGAGCGCTGTAAGCCGGAATATCGTTATCTGTATGTGTTGCCTTTTGTGAAAAAGGAGCATTTGCAGTGGCATAAAATCAGGCTGACAGCCGTAATAAAAACCGCAAAAGCTTCTCGAAAGGGAAGCTTTTTTAATTTAAAAAACACAATGAAACATCTGGTTTATACTGCTAATTATTTAAAATCGGGAGCACTTCCCGACAGGTTAAAAACTGAAGAATGGATGGAAAAATTCTTTAAATGGCTTTTTTGTATTGGGGAAGAATATGCTGATTACAACTATTTTCTCAGACAGGAAAAGGAGCTGGATCAGACGCTGTTTCACCTGCTGGAATTGTCAGGTTATGAATATCATGAAATTGATTCATTTGTCTCATATTTAAAAGATAATGTTGTGTTACTTCATCAAAAACTTGAAAATGATTTAAAAGCGATTTTTGAGTTTGATCCGGCTGCAAAATCGCGTGCTGAGGTGCTGGTATCTTACCCAGGCTTCTTTGCTATAACCGTTTACAGACTGGCTCATGAGTTGTGGAAAAACAATGTGCCTTTACTGCCCAGAATGTTCAGTGAGTATGTACACAGTAAAGCGGGTATCGATATTCATCCCGGTGCTCAGATTGGTGAACGTTTCTTTATCGACCACGGTACAGGAATTGTTATTGGTGAAACCTCGGTTATCGGTAACGATGTGAAAATATATCAGGGGGTAACGCTTGGTGCGCTAAGTGTAAGCAAGGCTGAAGCATCGGTAAAACGCCATCCTACGATAGGGAATAACGTCACCATTTATGCAAACGCAACTATACTTGGCGGTAATACAACCATTGGAGATGGCAGTATAATAGGGGGGAATGTATGGGTAACCAATTCTGTTCCGTCTAATTCGCTGGTGTACCACAAGAGTGAAGTAAGCATAAAAACTAGGGATATGTTTCCTGAACCATTAAATTTTGTAATCTAAAATTCACATATATGAAAGCGAAAAGCATTTTAGAAACTATAGGCAAAACGCCGCATTTACAGCTTAACAGACTGTTTCCAAACCGCAATGTCTGGATCAAGCTGGAACGTAATAATCCGGGTAACAGCATTAAGGACAGGATTGCCCTCGCAATGGTTGAAGATGCCGAAGCCAAAGGCATTCTGAAGCCTGATAGCGTTATTATCGAACCTACTTCAGGTAATACTGGAATTGGACTGGCTTTAGTAGCAGCAGTTAAAGGATATAAACTGATATTGGTTATGCCGGAAAGTATGAGTGTAGAACGCAGAAAACTGATGTCTATTTACGGTGCAGAGTTCGAACTTACACCTCGTGAAAAAGGGATGAAAGGTGCTATCGAAAGGGCTAATGAGCTGGTGGCAGAAACGCCTAACGGGTGGTCGCCAAGCCAGTTTGATAACCAGGCTAATGTTGAGGTTCACAAGCGAACTACTGCTCAGGAGATATTAGAAGATTTTCCGGATGGACTCGATTATGTAATTACCGGTGTAGGTACCGGAGGTCATATAACGGGCGTGGCAGCCGTTTTAAAGGAAAAACTACCCAATCTGAAGGTGTTTGCTGTTGAACCGGAATTATCGCCTGTATTAAGCGGCGGAAGCCCGTCGCCGCATCCAATTCAGGGTATAGGTGCAGGATTTGTGCCTTCAATATACCAAAGCGGCTTTATTGATGGTGTTATTCAGGTAGGAAAGGATGAAGCTTTCGATTTTGCTCGTGATGTAGCAAAGAAAGAAGGTTTGCTTGCGGGTATTTCTACCGGTGCGTCATTAGCGGCTGTGAATAAGAAACTTTCAGAAATTCCTGAAGGAGCAAAGGTTCTTACTTTTAATTATGATACTGGTGAAAGGTATCTTTCAATTGAAGGGCTTTTCTAAGAAGTTGCTGAGTGGCTCAGGTTCTTAGTCTCTTAGGTTTTGCCTCAACAACTAAGAACCTCAGTAACTCACTGTTTTTATTTCCATTCAGCAATAGCCATTCCATCAGGCCTGCCGCCAATTTCTAATCGGGTAGTTTCGGTCAGGGATTTTAAGTCAAAAACAACAATATAGTTGTTAGGTGTACATGATATAAATGCCCTGTTTCCTTCTTTATCCATCATTATTCCGGCACCCTGGCCAACATTCAGCTTCTTAATTTCCTTTCCCGAGGCGACATCATAAATCAATAAATCGCCTGTGCGGACACTGCAAATAAGAACTTTTTTGCCATCAGGAGTAAATTTAAGCCTGTGTAATCCCAATACTTTCGAATCGATCGTTTTTACTATTTTCTTTGCTGAAGGGTCAACAATAACGATGTTGCCATCAGGACGTGCAGTCCACAATTCTTTACCATCAGGAGATACGTCAAAACCTTCGGCACCTTTACCAACTTCAAGTACGGTCTGTATCCAGTCCATTCTTGGTTTTGCATTTGCAGGAAGTTTTCCGGTAGGAGGAATGGTGGGCTCCAGCAACAGGTTCTCAAAAATACTTATGGTTCCTGAATCAGAATTTGTAGTATAAAAATGCTTCGAATCCGGAGTTACATGTATCAGATGCGTTGTGTTTTGGCCTGTTCCCATACTCCAGTCTATTTTTCCGTTGGCTGTGTCTAAAATGCCTACTGCTTTAGATCCCTGTGCTGTAAACCATAGTTTATTGTTGGTAAAAGCTAGTCCATGAGGTCCATACAAGGGCTGTGTGTCTATGTTGCTAAGTGCTTTTTGATTTACAATGTCAATCACATTAATCTCGTGTAATGCTCCGAAACCGGTGTTAGAAACATAAGCTGTTTTCCCGTCGGCAGAAACCTCAACCTCATGTGGGTCTTCGCCTATAGGGATGCGGTTAACTACTTTTAGTGTTTCGGGATCTATGAGTGCTAATATATGGTCGGCTTTAGAGATCCCAAGAAGGAATCTGTTTGCTTTTTGCTGAGCGTTACTTCGGTTAAAATATCCTAAAGAGAGAAAACAAAAGAGTAATCCGAATAAATGTCTGGTCATGATGTAATGTTTTTTTGGTGCTTTCCCTTAATCAATTATGATGCCATATAAAACACAAAACCCACGCATTGCGTGGGTTTGTTGTTCAATTTAAACTAAGATTAGAATGCAAGATTCACGTTAAGAGTAAACTCATCATAGATAGCTTTGTCTCCAATGCTGTCAAAGAAGCTTTTAGAACCGTAAACGATGTCATATTTAGTTCTGTCAACTTTAAGAGTTGTAGTTGCAGAATTTTTACCAACTGTCAGGTCAAAAGTTACAGGTTTTGTAGTTTTTTTGATAGTAAGATCACCAGTTACAGTGTAAACACCTGCAGATTTAGCTTTAACCGATTTGAAAACGATTTTGGCAGTTGGGTATTTGTCAGTACCAAAGAAATCGTCAGCTTTAAGGTGTCCTTCAAGTTTTTCTTTTCCTTCACCAGCTTTAAGGTCAGTACACTGGATAGAGTTCATGTCTACAGTAATGTTACCACCAGAAAGTTTGTCTCCTTTGAAAGAAAGAACACCATCTTTAACGCTGATAGTACCTTCGTGTTTTCCTGTTACTTTTTCACCAACCCAGCTGATTTTGCTTTTAGAAGTGTTGATTTTTTTGTCCTGAGCTGTAGCTGTAAGTGTTGTAAGAGCTACTGTTAATGCAATTGCAATCGTTTTTAAATTTTTCATTTTTATTAAATAATTATTTGGGTTATTAAAATTAAGGAATTTATTTATATAGTAGTAAAAAGTTCTTCTTTAGATTTTCTAACTTTTTTCAGGTGCTGATTAGCATCTTCTTCGTGACGGTAACCTACAGCTGCTATTACTGCCGTATTAAGTCCAAGTTTGTCAAATCCTAATATAGTGTTGAATTCTTCAGCATTGAAACCTTCCATTGCAGTAGTATCAATTTTAAGGTGTGCAGCTGCATTTACAAGTGTAGAAAGTGCAATGTATGACTGTTTCATTGTCCATGCATTTTTCTGCTCCTCAGTTAGTGAACTGATATAATTATTGATATAATCACTGAATCCTTTAAGGTTTTCTGTATCGATACCTCTTGTTGCGCCAATATTGTTTACGTATTCCTGAACATGTTTTTCGCCAACATTCACTTCATTGGCAAAAATGAAAAGGTGTGAAGAGTCTGCAATAAGGTTTTGGTTATTTCCTCCGGCAGCCGCTTTAAGTTTGTTTTTCATTTCGTCAGTCTCAACGATAAACACTTTATATGGCTGAAGCCCGATTGAAGAAACACTTAGACGGATTGCTTCTTTAAGGCTTTCAATATCTTCTGCCGATACTTTTTTAGTAGTATCATACTTTTTGGTTGCATATCGCCAGTTAAGGCTTTCTATGTAATTGCTCATTGTTTTAGATTTAATTAAAGGTCCTGAATTTTTCTAACAGGGTATTAAGTTGTTCCAGTTCGGTAGGGGTGAGGTTCTTTGCAAATTTTCCCTCGTGTTCATCAACCAATGGGTCTAGCTCTTTAAGAAGCGCGAGCCCTTTTTCAGTTATCAGTATTTCCATCTTCCTGCGGTTCTCTTCACACACTCCGCGTGTTACGAGTTTTTTCAGGAGTAATTTGTCAACCAGTCGGGTAGTGTTGCTTGTTTTTGCAACCATACGCTCCTGGATTACACACATATTGGCGGGTTTTCCCTTTTGCCCTCTCAGTATGCGCAGTACGTTAAACTGCTCAGGAGAGAGATCGTAGCTTTTCAATACTTCATTAAAGTTCTCTCCAATTACATTTTGTGTATACATAATATTCATCATCACCTTTTTAGATGTTGACATAGATGGCGATTTTATGATGTCTTCTATTTTCATATCTGTAAATACAAAATTTGTATATACAAATGTAGTATGTTTTATAGTTGTATATACAAATGTTGTGTTAAAATTTTCTTAAAATTATTTTAGTAGGCGATTAGGGCTTAATTTTAGAGGGCTAAAAGAAAATACAAAACATGAATAGAGTAAAATTTGGAGTAGGGATGATGCTTTTTTTAGGTGTTACGCTTGCCTCCTGCAACAAAAAAACAGAGACTGAAGCCGAAAAAACGTCAGAACCTGTTGCCGAAGTACAAAAAAACACTCCACCAACACCTTTAAAAGTATACACAAAAGATGGCGTAAGTGTAAAAGCATACGACTTTGATAAGCTGGAATACTTCCTTACACAAAAGAATGATACTACTTATGTAGTGAATTTCTGGGCTACATGGTGCGTTCCGTGTGTGGAAGAGCTTCCGTACTTTGAAAAGCTGAATGAGAAATACAAACAGGATAAAGTAAAGGTTATGCTTGTCAGCCTTGATATGCATAAGATGGTTGAAAGCAGGCTACTGCCTTTTATTAAAGAAAAACAACTGAAAAGTGATGTGGTTTACCTTCGCGATCCTGATCAGAATACCTGGTTGCCAAAGGTAGATTCAACCTGGAGTGGTGCCATACCCGCTACTCTTATATATAATAAGGACAGGCGTAAGTTCTACGAACAGCAGTTCACGTATGAAGAACTCGAAAAAGAAGTAAGCAATTTTAAATAAATTATAAATCTATGAAAACAGTAAAAATTTTAGGAGCCGTTGTGCTTGTTGCTTTTCTGGCAGCATTCAATGTTAAGTCAGCCGGTGGCTATAAAGTAGGGGATATCGCTACCGATTTCAGCCTTAAGAATGTAGATAATAAAAAGGTGTCTTTAAAAGATATTAAAGATGCTAAAGGATATATAGTAGTGTTTACCTGTAACCATTGCCCATACGCTCAGGCCTATGAAGACCGTATTGTCGCGCTTGACAAAAAATATAAAAAGCTGGGATATCCGGTAGTAGCAATCAATCCAAACAACCCTGAGAAACAAAAAGACGACAGTTTCGCTAAAATGCAGGAAAGAGCCAAAGAGAAAAAATTCACTTTTCCATACCTTTTAGACGAGGGTCAGAAGATCTATCCGCAATATGGTGCTACAAAAACACCTCACGTGTATGTACTTCAGAAAACAGCTAAAGGAAACGTAGTAAAATATATAGGTGCTATTGATGATAACTACGAAGATGCAGCTGCCGTAAAAGTAAAATATGTAGAAAATGCGGTTGATGCCCTTGTAAAAGGCAAAGAAGTATCTGTAAAAGAGACCAAGGCTATTGGCTGTTCTATAAAAGCATAATACCTTTGCCAAAAACAATTCAAATGAACATATCACAAGAAGAATGGTGGGAAAAAGCTCAGGCAGACAGCAACGCTGTTATACTTGACGTTCGTACCGAAGACGAGTGGAACCGCGGTATTATACCGGGAGCCATCAATATAGATATATATAAAGGTCAGGGCTTTATCTATGCGGTTGAAGAACTGGATAAAAGCAAGAACTATTATGTATACTGTGCTGCAGGCGCACGCAGTGCCCAGGCATGCAACATAATGAACCAGCTTGAAATCCCCAATACTTTCAATCTGATAGGTGGGATATCCCAGTGGGATGGCCCGGTCGTAGCACCTGAATAAAACAAAAAAGAGCCGAAAGGCTCTTTTTTTATGCTTAATCATTACGATTTCTTATTCTTACCGTTGTTGAATCGTACTTTTTCAACAATAGGTTCCTGTTTTTTAGGTTTTGCTTTTTGCGACGGACCTTTAGGAGCGGGCTTTTTTGCAGCCGGTTTCTTTGGTTTGTCGAAAGAAGGCTGACCTGCAGGTTTCTCTTTTTTAGCAGATGCCACGGCAGCTTTATTTTGTTTCAGTACGTCCTGAACATTTTTAGGCTCTTCTTTAGTGCCACGAAGGTGAATGATAAGTCCGTTCAAAAAGTTGCGTAATACCTGATCGCCACAATCCATATAGTTAGGATGGTCCGCATTACGGAAAAAAGCACCAAGTTCGGCTTTAGATATCCTGAAATCTACAAGCTGTAATATCTCAACTATCTGGTCATCCCTTAACTGAAGCGCTACACGCAGCTTTTTAAATACATCGTTGTTGTTCATCCTTCTTTATTTTAGGCAAAGATAGTGTATAATAGTTGATTTGGTTATTTGTTGATACGTTGATTTGTTTGATGATACCCAGATTCGAATAAACGCATCAACAAATCAACAGATAAACCTAATCAGTTAACCATGTGTAAGCTTCTGCAAATTCTTTACCCCATAAAGTCTCGTTATGCCTCCCGTTATGGACTATCTTTTTATGGATATTCTTCTTTTTGGTTTTGGTCAGCACGATGTCGAGCATGCGTTCAAGGTCATTTTGCATATTCTCGCTTTCATGGTCACCGGCCATAAAATAGAGACGGGCATTAATATGTTCAGTTTTGATGGCAAGATCGAAAATGTCATCGTTAAACCAGAATGAAGGAGAAAAGACTCCGGCTTTTCCAAACACTTTAGGGTATTTCAGCACAGCATAGAAAGACACCAATCCTCCAAGTGAACTCCCGAAAATAGCCGTATGTTCTTTATCCTGTTTGGTACGATAGTGAGTATCTACATACGGTTTTAGGGTGTTAACCAAAAAATCAAGGTAAGCATCGGCATTGCCCCCGCCATATTTTTCGTTAGGGTGTGGAGTAAGTTCTTCTATACGTTTGTCGCCACCATGCTCTATACCTATTATTATGGTTTTGGCATGAAGGCTGTCAAGCTGTTCGTCAATACGCCATTCCCCGGAGAAAGAAGTAGCCTTGTCAAACAGGTTTTGCCCGTCGTGCATGTACATTACAGGATATTTATGGTTAGTATCTTTATAATCTTCGGGGAGGTAAACCCAAATTTTCCTGTCGGTTTTCAGTTGTGGGGAATGTATCGTAAACCAAGATACGTTTGGCGAATAAGTATGTTCCTGTGCGTGTGTATTCATAGAGGTAAGATACAATAAAAGGAGCAAAAATTTGAGCTTCATAATTTGTTTTTATAAGGCAAAAGAATAACTTAGCTAAAATTACCAATTCCAATGAACACTTACGAAGAAAAACTAAGCTTATTGACAGAAATGATTGCTTTTGCTAAGATAGACGGGCAAATTCACGAGCGCGAATTGCAGTTCCTGTCCATTGTAGCAAAACAGCTTAGAGTAGATCCTGATGTGTTTGAAAGCTTATTCAGCCAGCCGGTCGATAAGGTTATTATCAAATCGGAGCACCAGCGTATTTTACAATTTTACAGGCTGGCTTTGCTAATGCAGGCTGATGGAATACTTCATGATAATGAGCAGGTGGCAATACGCGAAATGGGTATTAATATGGGTTTGAGCCCTTTTGCCATGAAAAGCGTATTGGTTGAGATGCAACGTTCTCCAACCGGGATGATCGACCCTGATATGCTGCTGGCCTTATTCAGGGCGCAACAGAATTAATCCAGTTTTTTAGTCAGTTTTACACCTTCTTCATCGCTGAATAGGATTCTGTTTGGCGTAAACGTAATTTTAAAATTACCGCTATTCGGGTAAAGCTTTGTTTTTCCATCTAAAAAAGAAGTTGTATCGATAGTGTATTCTAGCGGTGCATATGCGAAGGTTCTGTAAGTATCGTAAGAATATCTCATGTAATCTGATGTGGCGAACCCAAGACTGTACCTTCTTGTCTGGTAGGTTTTACCTGCACACTTGTAACGATATATCCTGTCTGATTCATAATCCTGTGCTATTACAATAAACAAGATTATGCCAAAAAAGCCAATTATAATGCTTAGTACCATCGCTGAAGTGCCAAATTTTCCTACACCTCTAAGAAATATATTCTTTTTAGTATTCATGAGGCCAAGCATGAAAAAGGCAAAAAAGTACTCAAGGGCAAAGATGATGCAATCGATATAATCACCAATAACAGATATGCCAATGAAAAAGAAAAAGTTGTGCAGCAGGAAGAAGCCTCCAACAGCGAACAATATCTTGTTGCTAACCTTTACAGCCTTAAGTTTTGCGATTTCAATGGCTGCAACCGGAAACACTATAAAGGTGATAAGCAGTAGTATGTATACAAACATCAGTATAAGAATATACTGCTAAAATACATTAAAAAGTAGAATTATCAGCGGTTTCATCCACCTCAAAAATGCCGAAGGTATTGTTGTCCGTATCGATAAAATAGCCCTGCCAGCACTTACCGTGAACGGCAAACTTTGGCAATGCTACCTGTCCGCCATTGTCGTGTATCAGTTCGGCACAGGCATCAAAGTCGGCAACTTCAATAGAACAGGTAAAGGCATTCGGAGCACCTTCTGCGGGAAAGGATGCTAACGGACGCTTTAATAGCCCGCCATGCATACCGCTGGTCTCTATACGGTAGTATTCAAGGGGAAGGCTTTTGTCCTGTGTAAATTTCCAGCCAAACACATTACTGTAAAAGGCAATGGCTCTCTGCGGGTCGTTTACATGAATCTCAAAATAGGATACGGTATTCATAATGCTTTAGTTTGAATACTAAAGATAATAATTATTCTCCGTAAAATACCTTAGTGACTATTAAGGTGTTTGGGTCAAAATAAATCTTTGGATTGTCTGAACCGGCAAAAACCATGTCGTATTCTAAAGTATATTCTACTGTTCCATCGCTTTTTTGCTTAACAATGATTTCCCCTGATCTGTCGTCTTGTGTCCAATATTGATATTCAATATCTCCAATAATTGTACGCGCATCAGCCAAAGTCATTCCGGGTTTTACCTTTCTACAGTTTTTCCAATATTTAGCAGTAACAGACTGATGACTGAAAAAGCTAAAAGCTTTCAGGACGAATATGAGCAAGCCTATAATGGCGAGTAAGGTTATGAGTTTTTGTTTCATTGATATGTTTAATAGATGCTGAAAGGTTAAGATAATACAGCTTTGGCTTCTTCCATAGTTGCTACAAAGTTTATCCTGCCCTGTTTGTTGCTTTCATAAATGAAATCTTTCAGGCTTTTGCTTTCGTATTTGGAAAAGTCGCCAATGATAGCCAGTCTGCCATTATACGTAGAGAACTTTTGCAGTATATCACCAGCCAGTTTGGTCTTCAGGTCAAAGAAAGCAGGAGGGAGGTTGTACTCATATAGTATAATGCTGTCCGAATTCTGGTAAAGGCAGTTCATCAACAATTCAGCGGCATCCTCCGCAGTATCAAAGATTATATCCTGCGATTGTATAACAGCTATCTTTTTAGTTGGGGTTTGGAGGAAGGAGAGGAGCATAAAGAGTGTCTATTTAATATTCAATTGCTTCCTGAAATCAAGTGTCAGATTGTAATATTCTTCAACAGAAACTTTATTTCTTGTGGTTTTATTTATGTCTTTTCCTTCTTCAGTCCATAAGTAAGGATAAAAACTGAAAACTTCGTTTCCTTTTAATTCAGTCATATCTTTCTTCCAGCTTTTCCATCTGTAACCTTCATAAAACTGGTCTAGATCATTGTTAAAACAGAAGTATAAAAAATCTGAATAAGTCAGGTCAAGAGGTTCATATTCAAGAGTGTCTGGAGCCAGATAATATATTTTACCTAAATCTGAACCTAAACCACCGCCATTAAGAACAAAAAAGCCTCCTATGGCATCATCTGCAATTAATAAAAATGGAGCACCTTTACCGAAATCATCATAAGCTTTTCCTTTGTTCCAATCGGGTAAACTACGATTTAGCTTTTCACTACCTGAACCTAAAATCCTTATCCAGCCATTATCTATAAGTATTCCTCCTGTTACATAAACAATAGCTCCCATAGGAGAACGTGTAGTAACCTGTGTATTATAAAGAGCTTCTTCTGCATTTTTTGAATTGGCAGGTAATACTTCAATACTGTTTTTAGCTTCTGAAATCCAGGTTTGGACTAATTCCCATCCCGGTTCCTGAGTATTTATTAGTTCGCTTAAAGGTTTCATAGTTTGAGCAGCAATAGTTGAGGTTATGAAAGGTAGTAGTAAAAAGTATTTTTTCATGGATTATTCTGTTATCTAAAATCCTTCATTTAGATATTTTTCTATCTCAATTTTACTGCTTAGATCAACAGTAACGGATAGATCCCAATCATTTAAAACAACATTGTATTCGTTTCCAATTGCATAAAGAATTACCATCAATTTCTTTTTAAACTCTTCACTTTTATGAAATCTAAAGCCGTTGATCCAAAATGCAGTAACTATATCTTCTTTATAGTCAAAAAATATATGTGCCCTATTAAGCCTGTATGCATTAGTATTATCACTTTTTATTTTTTCGCTACCATAGCCATAATAAACAGTTTCTGATTTAGTGAAACCTATGGGAGTTAGAAAGTTATGAAGGTTATCTATGGTGATTTTTCTTTCGGCGATTGATATAGGGCTATTTTCCCGTACATAAATATCGGTATAGCCTGTTCCATCTAAATGTTCTTTTGAAAATTCGTTTATCTTTTCATTTTCTTTTTCAAGATGGAAAATATTCTCCCGTGGAACTAATTCTACCTGGCAATACATATCTTCATGAAAATAGATTTCATTTTCATGCACATTCAGTTCGTCAATGTTTTGAGACGAAGCTTTATTTTTCCTAAAAAGATTGAATAATGACATATGATGATTCTATTAAACCTTCTCCTGTAATACTTTAATTTCATCCCTTAGTTTTGCAGCCTGCATAAAGTCCAGCTCTTTGGCGGCTTTTTCCATGGCTTTGCGCTTCTCACGGATAATTTTTTCAATATCGCCTTTAGCCATATAGGTAGTATCCGGTTCGGCAGCCATTTTAGGAGCATGCTCAATTTTATAGGCTTCGCTTCGGCCAAGGGTGCTGTTCTCGATCTTCTTGTTAAGTGCCATAGGCACTTTATTATGGGCTACGTTATAGTTATGCTGTTTCTCACGCTTGTAGTTGGTTTCGTCTATGGTGCGCTGCATACTGTCGGTAATCTTATCAGCATACATAATAGCCTTACCGTTTACGTTACGTGCGGCACGCCCTACGGTCTGTGTCAGCGAACGGTTGCTTCTCAAAAAGCCCTCTTTATCGGCATCCAGTATCGCAACAAGCGAAACCTCGGGTAAGTCAAGACCTTCCCTTAAAAGGTTAACCCCAATAAGTACGTCGAACAAGCCTTTACGTAAATCCTGCATGATCTCCACACGCTCCAGCGTATCTACCTCGGAGTGGATGTAGCGGCATCGAATCGATACTTTGGTCAGGTATTTAGCAAGCTCTTCAGCCATACGTTTGGTCAGGGTGGTAACAAGCGTACGCTCGTCAAGTTCTACACGCTGCTGTATCTCGTCAATAAGGTCGTCTATCTGGTTTAGGCTTGGACGTACCTCGATAATAGGATCCAATAGCCCTGTCGGCCTGATGATCTGCTCTACATATACACCACCTGATTTCTGTAGCTCATAGTCGGCAGGGGTGGCACTTACATATACCACCTGGTTTTGCATTGCCTCGAACTCCTCAAACTTCAGCGGACGGTTATCCATTGCGGCAGGTAGCCTGAACCCAAACTCAACAAGGTTCTCCTTACGGGAACGGTCACCACCATACATGGCGTGTACCTGCGAAACCGTAACGTGGCTTTCGTCAATTACCATAAGGTAGTCATTAGGGAAATAATCCAGCAAACAGAACGGACGCGTACCCGGAAGCCTGCGGTCAAGGTAGCGTGAGTAGTTCTCAATACCCGAGCAGTATCCTAGTTCGCGTATCATCTCAAGGTCAAAGTTGGTACGCTCTTCAAGGCGTTTGGCCTCAAGGTGTTTGCCTATTTCTTTAAAATAATCTACCTGTTTCACAAGGTCCTGCTGTATGTCCCAAATGGCACTCTGTAGCACATCCGGACTCGTAACGAACATATTGGCAGGGTAAATGTTCAGCCTGTCGTAACGTTCTATAACTTTAGAAGTAGCTTTATCAAAAGCTTCTATTTCTTCAATTTCATCACCAAAGAAATGGATTCGGAAAGGCTCATCACCATAACTTGGGAAAACCTCTACCGTATCGCCCTTTATCCTGAAGTTACCGGGACCAAAATCGGCTTCGGTACGCGAATAAAGGCTTTGTACTAAACGGTGTAGTAGCTTGGTGCGCGAAATAGTTTCGCCACGCTCTATGGAAACCACGTTCTTCTGAAACTCTACCGGGTTACCAATACCATAAAGGCAGGAAACCGAAGCGACCACAATAATGTCCCGACGACCCGAAAGGAGGGAAGAGGTAGTACTCAGTCGCATCTTTTCCAGTTCTTCATTAATGGAAAGGTCTTTTTCTATGTAGGTTCCCGTTACGGGTATATAGGCTTCGGGCTGGTAGTAGTCGTAGTACGATACGAAATACTCCACCGCATTATTAGGGAAAAACTGTTTGAATTCGCTGTATAGCTGTGCTGCCAGCGTTTTGTTGTGCGCCAGTACGAGTGTTGGTTTCTGTACTTCCTGAATAACGTTGGCCATGGTAAATGTTTTACCCGATCCCGTAACCCCAAGCAGTGTCTGGAAACGTTCTCCTGCTTCAATTCCCGCACTAAGTTCTTTGATAGCCTGCGGCTGATCACCTGTGGGTTTATATTCCGATACTACATTGAATCTCATTCTGTTTGGCTTTTTTACAAAGATAGCAATTATAGTGTTCAGAATTAGTCTCAGTCCCGGTCTCAGTTTACAGTTTTGTTACTGATTTAACGATTAGGTATTCTACAGAAAGGGTTGGTCTGGAAACTGTGACTGTGACTGAAAACTTTTAGTCGAAGCACTCCATCATCAGCAGGTCGCCTTCTTTGTGTTCAATAGTAACGATGCCGTCTGTTAGAACCTTATTACTGCTGCCAGTACGATAACCTATAGTAAGTTCGTCATCGTTAAGTTCATATTTCAGGTTCTTGCTGTGGATACCAGATACTTTTCCTACCGGTATAAGTGATATAGGAGTTTTGGCAGGATACCACTTCTCGAACTTTTTCGGCAATTGGAATATTTTAGAATGGTCGTCCAGTATCACAATTTTCAGTTTATCACGAAAACGGACAATGTTAGTCAAATTTGTAATGGTATGGTCGGCACGGCGGCCTGTCGCCCATATTACATTTACAACAGGAAAACCACGGCCTACAAGGTAGTCAAAGGCTTTTTCGAGGTCGGTTTTATCCTGATCCGGAGTATGTACTATTTCCAGAGGGAATTGCTTTTCGCGATAAAATTCAGGGTCAAAACCACGATCAAAGTCGCCCAATAATACATCCACCTTAATGCCGAGTTCCATAACACGCGGCATAGCGCTATCAAGTACAATAACAAGTGGCGACCATTCCAGTAATTGTCCCATAAGTTCGTTGCTGCATTCAGCTCCGTTGGCAATAATTAGAGCAGGTTCCTGGTCGTCGCGTACTATGTGGTGTGATGACATATATAAGTCGAATGTTTTAAAGTCGTAAAGTAAAAAGAAAAGTCCTCCAAACCGGAGGACTTCAAAGTTACGTACATATTTCGACTTTGTACTTTATTGTACCGTATAATCTGTTTTTACCGCCTGCGTAACACGGAAATACCCCAAAGCATAGTTGTTTACATCCGTCTGGTTTACAATATTACCGCGAACCGTAGAAGGAGGCACCTGAAAAGGCCCGCTGCCGGTACCGCCTTCGGCAATTTCTATGAGCTGTCTCATATAGTTGTAATATTGCTTAGAAGTTCCGTGAAGCATAATACCTACGGTTTGCCCAACCTTAAGGTCTTCATCACTAAAGAAATTAAACATCATGTTACCCTGATTAAAACGGTCTTCCATGGCGTCATATTCAGGGAAAGGCATAACCTCGGCATCAAAACGGCTAAGATACCAGTTGTCTTCTTCGCCATTATCCTGAAAATAGAAGCGTACCTCAATCTCATCGCCCAATATGCCGCCTTCGTTATCCTGAATGATGTTTTCAATATCCGGACAGGCATAAAGCGTTTCCGTAGCTGTATATGTTGTACCATCATTAATGACAGTAAGGGTATAGGTCTCGCCAATAACGGGTTCAAAATTAGTGCAGTTGTACAATCCTGTTCCCGGATCTTCAATAAAGTCGAACTGTGTGCCTGTGCTGTTGGTAACAAAAACGGTGGCACCTGATACTACCGGAATATTAGGGTTATAATAGCCTGTAGTAGTGGTGAGTTTTATTGTCTGCTGGCTGCCGTCTGTGCCTTTAATCCAGTCCAGTGAAGCATTGACCACAAGGCGTGGCGGTGCTGTTTCAAGGTCAACATCAACTACCTCTTCACAAGCGGTAAAGAAGCTGAATGTTGCTATCGCAAATAGGAATTTTATATATCTCATGATTCCTTAAAATTTAAAGTTATACGTAACACTCGGAATTATACCAAATATGGACAGCCTTACAGCCTCGTTGTTTCCTGTGTCCTCATTTTGCCTGAATGTCATAGATGCGGCATTCATCCTGTTGTACAGGTTATAGATACTGAATACCCATTCACCCTGCCAAACCTGTTTTTTCTCAGGTTTTGGAGTATATGTTGCAGATACGTCAAGGTGATGGTAGGCAGGATTTCTGTCCATATTCCTTGCTCCAAAGCTCGGGATGATTATGTCGCCATATTCATATTGTCCATTAGGATAAGTAACAGCCTGTCCTGATTGTAAAGCGAATATCGCCCCAAATGACCATTTCGGATTCAGTTCGTAGTTTCCTGTAACCGAAAGGTTGTGGGTTTTGTCATATCCTGAGCGGTACCAGTCACCGTTATTAATTCCGGTTTCCTGTGGAGTCCTTCCTTCAGTCTGCTGTTCAGCGCGAGATAGCGTATAGGATACCCATCCGGTAAGTTTGCCTGTGTTTTTTCTTAGTAAAACTTCAAGCCCGTACGAACGTGCGCGCCCCGGTAGTACTACCTGCTCAACGGCATCATTGGCAATAAGGTTTGCACCGTCTATATAATCAAGCTTGTTTTTTATTTTTTTGTAGAATACTTCTGTTTCAAGGGTATATGCATCATTTTTGAAATTCCTGAAATACCCCACAGCATACTGATCAAGGGTTTGCGGTTTCAGGTAATCATCACTTGGTGCCCAAACGTCAAGGGGGGTAGGAGATGAGGTATTGGTAATAAGGTGCAGGTATTGCGCCATCCTGTTATATGATGCCTTAACCGATTGGTCGTCGTTCAGTTTATAAGCTATACCAACACGAGGTTCAAAATTGTTGAAGTCGGCAATAACATCACCGCTTCCATAATGTTTAGTACCTGTAGGAGTAGCTTCTTCATAAATCTTAAGCTGGTCGTTAAAAGTAACCGCCTGATTATTGGCATACAAGTTCACATTTTGCGCACCCAGCCTGTAGAACATGCTGTATCGCACACCATAGCTTACCGTTATGGCTTCGCTAAGTTGTTGTTCGGCATCTATATAAAGTGCGGGCTCAAAAGCATATTTCTTTTCAAGCTGTTCAGGGTTGATGTCTGATGTGTCATCGCTGGGCTTGATAGTCCCCGGATTAAAATCGTAATAAATAGCGTTTAAGCCGTAGTTGAGTTTGAACTTATCCGACAGATAATGCTTCAGGTCATATTTAAAGTTGTAGTTCTTAATGCCGGAATCCCAGTCAAGGCCTATGAAATCAAGCTTTAAGCCGTAATAATAGTCGCTGTATATCATCGATGCATTAGCAAAAAGCTTTTCACTGAACAGGTGATTCCAACGAAGATTCAATACAGTATTACCATAAATGTTATTAAAACTGTCGCTTATTTCTAACAGGTCACGGCCAAAATAACCCGAAAGGTACAGGTTGTCATTTTGTCCTAGCTTATAGCTTAATTTGGTGTTGAGGTCATAAAAATAGGCTGAGTTATCTTCATCGGCAGCCTTCATGAACAAGTGAGCATAAGATGCCCTTCCACCAACAAGGAAAGAAGCTTTCTCTTTCACGATAGGGCCTTCTGCAAGAAGTCGTGACGAGATAAGTCCGATACCTCCCGTCATGTGGAAGTCGTTGCTGTTACCTTCCTTCTGATAAATGTCAAGTACCGAAGATAAACGGCCACCATATCGGGCAGGTATTCCTCCTTTGTATAATTTAAGGTCTTTTATCGCATCAGCATTAAAGACAGAGAAAAACCCAAAAAGGTGAGATGAGTTGAAGATGGTAGCCTCATCAAGAAGGATAAGGTTCTGGTCTGCAGCGCCACCGCGAACATTAAAGCCTGATGCACCTTCTCCGGCATTGGTAACCCCAGGAAGCGTGAGTATCGATTTTAGCACGTCTACTTCGCCCATTACCACTGGCATTTTTTTGATTTCCTGAACGGTAAGCTTGTTAACGCTCATTTCCGGTTTTCGTATTTCGGCACGTTTTATGTTGTTGGTAATAACAACTTCTTCGAGTTCCTTGTTTTCTGATGCCAGCTTTACATTTTTACGGATGTTGCTGTTCAGTACAACGGTTTCTTCCCGTGTGCCAAAGCTCACATAACTTATCTGAACCGTGTATGTTCCTGCCGGAAGTGAGATAGAGTAAAAGCCGTATTCGTTGGTAGTTGTGCCTTTTTGAAGCTCTTTTATATAAACACTGGCACCAATAAGGGTTTCGTTGCTACTGTCATCAGAAATAGTACCGCTAAGGGTGTACTTGTCCTGAGCCAGTACAGTGCTAAAGATTAGCAGGAGGAGTGCCGTGAGGTATCCTCTTTTTTGTAAGGTCATGTTTTAGTGGTTTTGCAGAAGCTTATGCTTCAGGTGATTGATTGATGTTTTGAACTGTTTTTTGAAGATTGATTTAAGATTTTTCTTTTACATAACGCTATTTGACGAACGAAATTATACATTGTTACTGTGTTTTACATTTTTTTGATGAAAAACTAATGATTTCTTATGCTAAACCCTGTTTTTAGATAGGTTAGAGTGAGATTGACTATTATAATTGGTGGATATAGGGTATAAAAAAAGCTACCCTTTCGGATAGCTTTTAATTATGATTTCAAAACGGGAGATTAAGCCAGTTTTGCAAGTATAGCATTAAATGTTGCGCTTGGCCTCATTGCTTTGTCAGTAAGATCAGTGTTAGGGTGGTAGTAACCGCCTATTTCCTGAGCTTTACCCTGAGCAGCGATAAGTTCAGCATCAATTTTGGCTTCGTTAGCTGTTAGTTCAGCAGCGATAGGTTCAAATTTAGCTTTAAGTTCAGCATCTTTAGTTTGTGCAGCAAGAGCCTGAGCCCAGTAAAGCGCAAGGTAGAAGTGAGAACCACGGTTATCAATTTCACCTACTTTACGTGCAGGAGATTTGTCGTTCTCAAGGAATTTCTCGTTTGCAGCATCAAGCGTTTCGCTCAATACAATAGCTTTAGCATTGTTTTGAGTCTGTCCAAGGTGCTCTAGAGAAACACCAAGTGCGAGGAACTCTCCTAGTGAATCCCAACGCAGGTAACCTTCTTCTGTAAATTGCTGAACGTGTTTAGGAGCAGAACCTCCTGCACCTGTTTCAAACAATCCGCCACCATTCATAAGAGGAACGATAGAAAGCATTTTTGCAGATGTACCAAGCTCAAGGATAGGGAACAGGTCAGTAAGGTAGTCACGCAGTACATTTCCTGTTACTGAAATAGTATCCTCACCTTTACGGATTCTCTCAAGAGAGAATTTAGTGGCGTCAACAGGATTCATGATACGGATATCAAGCCCGTTAGTATCGTGGTCTTTAAGGTATGTTTTTACTTTTTCGATGATTTGTACATCGTGAGCTCTGTTTTCGTCTAACCAGAACACAGCCGGAGTAGCAGATAGTCTTGCACGGTTAACAGCAAGTTTAACCCAGTCCTGGATAGGAGCGTCTTTAGTCTGGCACATTCTGAAGATATCACCAGCCTCAACATTCTGCTCCATATATACAGTACCATTGTTGTTGTCAATCACTTTTACAACACCATTGGCAGTAGCCTGGAAAGTCTTATCGTGCGATCCGTACTCTTCAGCTTTCTGAGCCATAAGACCAACGTTTGGTACGCTACCCATAGTTGCAGGGTCAAAAGCACCATGTTTTTTACAGTCTTCGATAGTCGCAACATATACACCTGCATAACTTCTGTCCGGAATAATAGCAACAGTATCCTGAGATTTTCCTGCAGCATTCCACATTTGTCCTGATGTACGGATCATTGCCGGCATAGAAGCGTCAACGATAACGTCAGAAGGAACGTGCAGGTTAGTGATTCCGTTATCAGAGTTAACCATTGCAAGAGCCGGGCCTGTAGTGTAAACAGCTTCGATAGCAGCTTTCACTTCAGCTTCCTGAGCGTGTCCTGCAATTTTAGCATAAACATCACCAAGACCGTTGCGTGTGTCAACACCAAGCTCTTTGAAAAGAGCAGCATATTTTTCAAATACATCTTTGTAGAATACCTCTACAATAGCGCCGAAGATAATAGGATCAGAAACCTTCATCATCGTAGCTTTAAGGTGAACAGAGAAAAGTACACCTTCCTGTTTTGCTTTTACCACTTCTTCAGCAACGAATGCTTTCAGTTTATTAAGGTTAAGAGCAGAAGAGTCAATAACCTCACCGGCTTTAAGTGCAGTTTTATCTTTAAGTACAGTAACTGTACCGTCGTTAGCAGTAAATTCAATTCTAACATCAGTAGCTTCTTTTACAGTAACCGATTTCTCGCTACCGTAGAAGTCACCTTCGCTCATGCTGGCAACGCTGGTTTTAGAGTCAGCGCTCCATTTACCCATAGAGTGAGGGTGTGCTTTAGCATAGTTCTTAACTGCTCTTGGTGCTCTACGGTCAGAGTTACCTTCACGTAGTACAGGATTAACAGCAGAACCTAATACTTTAGCATATTTAGCTTTGATTTCTTTTTCTTCGTCAGTTTTGGCATCTTCCGGGAAGTCAGGAATGTTGTATCCTTGCTCCTGAAGTTCTTTGATAGCAGCTTTAAGCTGAGGTACCGAAGCCGAGATGTTTGGTAATTTGATGATGTTAGCTTCAGGAGTAGTAGCCAGCTGGCCAAGTTCTGTAAGCGCATCGCCAATTTTCTGGCTGTCCGTAAGTTTTTCCGGGAAGTTAGCAAGAATCCTTCCGGCAAGTGATATGTCACGTGTTTCAACTTCTATTCCTGCAGGTGCAGTAAACGCCTGCACGATAGGAAGTAATGAATGGGTGGCCAGCATTGGGGCCTCATCAGTTATCGTGTAAAAGATTTTTGATGTTTTGGACATTGTCTTCGTTTGTTTAATGACCCTTTTGGCAGTATTGCCCAAAGGCTGATTATTAATATGTTATTTGAGTGTTTGTTTGAGTTGTTCACAACAAGGCACGTTTATACATTCCTTACTGTGAACAAGGCTCGCAAATATAGGAAAATCTTATGTAACAGGATGTTGGTAAATCGGTAAAAAAACGATGTAGTTATTTTGGGATTCGCAATTTTTTAAGGATGATTCCTCAGCTTTACGGCTTTTCTTTCAATTGGTTTATCCTTTCGAGAAGAACGTTAGTGAATTCCTTGGTTATAACTTTATTTATCTGGCATTTTTTACAATCAGGGATAGAATAATACCTCACATGGGTAAGCTTAGCCTTTGCACTGATAACTTCTTCAACTTCATAAATATGTTTGATGTTTACAAAGTGAACGCCACCGCGAATGTCTGCTATTTTGATAAAGATTGGATCCATGGGGTAAAGGTAATGATTTATAGACGACATTAGATTCACACACCCCTAACCCCTCTCAAGGGTAACTATATACTAGTTTACACCGCCTGAAAAAGAAAGGTAAGTACACTTTAATTACACCGGATTTTCATCTTCTTGTTTAGCTTCTTTCAAGCCTCTCTCTACTCTGGAAGGAAGGACAAACAAAAATTCAGCAAGAGCTAATGTAAAATCAATTGCTTTTTTAGCATCTTGTGGTGTTGGCATTTCGGCTTCGTCATCTGCGTGCCTTTCATCATTAGAGTCTAAACGTACTTCATGTGCCCATTTAGACATTTCTTTAGTTATTAAATGCGCTTTAACGGCTTCCTCGATTCTGTTGTATAATTTACCTTGCTTATAACCTTTTTCTTTTAACATCGCATCAACGGAACTTGCGCATAACATAACAGCCCCAGAAGGAGCATGAATACTATTTATTGCTTGGTCTAAGTATCGAGCTGCTTTTTCAGGGATATTATCATCAACTATGAGCTCCGAAGGATATATCTCTAGTATTTCATACCCATCAGAAACGGCTGCGGCTGTAACTACACCGCCGCACTTTGCGCATGAATAAAAATACCAAGACCTTGGATTAGACTGGTCGAAGGCTTTTGTTTTAATATTTGAAGCGTGCCTCAGATTTGGAGAATCCACCCTACAATGTGGGCAGCGGTTAATAAGTAATTGTGAGTTTAGTAAGGGCATAAAAGTAGTTTTAAGATGAAACAAAAAGCCCCAAATTAATGAGGCTTTAAACTAAAAGAAAAATCCAAAAAGATTCTTGATTGTTAGCTCAAAATTCAAGGATTTAGTCTTAATTTTTAACTTCATCATTGTAAAATGATTTAATGGTTAAACAACTTGTTTCTCCAAAAATGAAGTCAATACAAATATAAACAAAAAGCCTCTTATTACAGAGGCTTAATTTTTTACATATAGGAAAGTTTTCACATACTTTCTTTTTCAAGTGTTTAACCAAACCACTTTTGAAAAAGAAGTGGTTGTAAACGTACACCTATGGAACAATCTTTTGCTTATTTTCTAAAACTCCCACTAAAAACAGAAGGAGAAGTAGAACAGTTTATGAATGATGTAGGTATTACTTATTATGAGCAATACGTAGAAATAATTATAGATGCTAAAAACACTAACTTAAAAAAACTAAAAAAGTCACATCCTTATTATAGTAGGATAGAGCAAGCCAAGAAAAAAGGTATCGTTCATTACTCTATTCGGTTATAACCAAATGTATAAAGATTGGTTTTTGTTTTTGAAAATCATATATAGTTACCCTCTCAAGAGCGGAACACTCAAACCTACTTACTCATACTCAATTAAGCAAGAGTGAAGCTGGTTCCCCTCTTGAGAGGGGTTAGGGGTGTGTTTCTGTAAATATGTTGAGTAGTATAACAAAAAAAATCCCGCGCAATGCACGGGATTCTGTATGATATTCCAAAAGGGAAGATTATCTTCTTCTTCTTTCTTTGATCTTAGCTTTTTTACCAGTAAGTTCACGGAAGTAGAATATACGAGCTCTTCTAACTTTACCTCTTTGGTTAACTTCGATTTTTTGTAGCGCAGGCATGTTAAGCGGGAAAATACGCTCTACACCTACAGCACCAGACATTTTACGGATTGTAAATGTTTGAGTGATACCAGCACCTCTTTTTTGGATAACAACTCCTTTGAAGAACTGAGTTCTTGTTTTTTCACCCTCTTTAATTTCATAGTACACAGTTAGTGTATCACCGGCATTGAAATCAGGGAAATCTTTTTTTGCTACGAATTCGTCCTGAACGAATTTTAATAAATCAGACATGATTATTAGTTTTAAATGTTTGATTCAAAGCAACATGCACGATTTTCGCCAGAGGTTGGTCCGAATGAGGGTGCAAATATAATTTTTTTTGTTTAAAGTTTAATGTTATTTTTTAAATTTTTGGAGTTAAAAAAGTTTTCCGTTTTCCTGTATGAATACTGTAGATAATCTTTTTAGGCAATTTTATACCTTAAACTTTAAACAAATTATAACTACTCTAAAAGATCCGGCCTTCTTGTCTTTGTATGTTCAAGTGCCATGTCTTCACGCCATTTGTCAATATTGGCTGCGTGTCCGCTTAAAAGTACATCGGGCACTTTCCAGCCTTTGTATTCTGCAGGGCGGGTATACACCGGTGGTGCCAGCAGGTTGTCCTGAAAACTGTCGGTAAGGGCAGAGGTCTCATCACTAAGCACACCCGGTATAAGGCGGATGATGCTGTCAGCAACAACAGCTGCGGCAAGTTCGCCACCTGAAAGTACGAAATCACCAATAGATATCTCTTTGGTTATAAAGTGATCGCGTACACGCTGGTCTACACCTTTATAATGTCCGCAAAGGATTATGATGTTTTTTAGCAGCGACATACGGTTCGCCATACCCTGATTAAGGGTTTCGCCATCGGGTGACATGTAGATAACCTCGTCGTAATCGCGTTCAGCTTTTAGTTTAGAAATACATGCGTCAATAGGTTCGATCATCATAACCATCCCTGCGCCACCGCCAAACTGGTAGTCGTCTACGTTTTTGTGCTTGCTGGTGCTGTAATCCCTAAGGTTGTGCAGGTGTACTTCTACAAGGCCTTTGTCCTGGGCGCGTTTTAGTATCGATGCGTCAAAAGGACTGCGTAATAATTCAGGAAGTACGGTAATGATGTCTATTCTCATTTATTGAGTTTCAAAGTTTGAAAGGGGCAAAGTTACAAAGAATGTTTATTTGTAGATTTGGTTATTTGTTTATTCGTTATCAAATAACCAAATCCACGCATAACCAAATTTATGCTCCAAACTGCTTCAGGTGGTGGTCAAGGTGTTTCCATTGCAGCAAATCCCACTCGTGAGGGGTCATATGACCGAAGAACGGGTGTTTTTCAAGCTTTATGGCTGTATGGCCTTCTTTTGCGAAAACAGCAACTAATTCAATCAGTTCTCTTTTGGACTTTTCGAAATCGGGCTCGTGTGTTATTACAAACTCTTTAGCTGTAGGCGATCCTTTGCCGAAAGGCTGGTTGCTTGTAAGCTTCTTTTTAGCTGATTTCCCAAACAGAAAGCTCAACACAGGCTGTGGCTTTACGGTTAAAGTGCCAAAAGCCACTTTTATAGGCATCTGGCAGTGCAGCAGCATTTGGCTTACCGTCATTTTTCCCCATTGCGATAGTGTTATTGGGGTTAGTGTTTCAATACGGTTTATTATATTTTGATTATCTTTTGGGTTGTATATGCTCTCCATTTCGTTTTTTGATAGTTTCCCCAAAATTAATAATATTTCTTCTTACTTTTTTGTAGCTTTTATCGCATATACCATAGGGATATTGTTTCCTAAATGGGCAATGCGGTATTTTCCGGACTCAAACTCCTCAGTACCACGGAAGCAGTTATAAGGGGAGTAGTCATATTCGTTCAGGATATTTATCTCAAGGCCTGCCTGAATAAGGTTGTTTACCACTTCGCTGATGCTGTGGTTCCACGTAATCATCTCATATTCTGCCGGGGTCGACATATCTGCGTAAGTGCCTAATTCAGTTTCGATAATAGCTTCCGTTTTAAAATAACGATAGGCTACTTTCTCGAAATTAGGGTCAAACATCCATACAACAGGATGAAATTCAGCGAAAACGAATTGTCCTCCCGGTTTCAGGAAACGCGATACCGTTGCTGCCCATTTTTCAAGATCCGGCAGCCATCCGATTGTTCCATAACTAGTGAACACAATGTCGAATTGCTCATCCAGCACTTCATGAAGGCTGTAAACATCCGAACAGATAAAACGGGTGTGTGCTTCCATCTGAACCGATAATTCGCGGGCTTTTTCGATTGCTTTGTCAGATAGGTCAACACCTGTTGCCTCAGCACCCATGCGGCTGAATGAGATGGTGTCCTGCCCGAAATGGCATTGCAGGTGCAGTATCTTTTTGCCTTTAATGTCGCCAAGTAACGGCAGTTCGATGTCGTTTAGTGTATTTTTTCCTGCAAGGAAAGACGGCATATCATAAAACTCGGAGTTTACATGTACTTCGGTCTTATCGTTCCAGGCCTTGCGGTTTATGTCGAGGTAATTATCTTCTTTTTTCATTTTTGTAAGGTTGGTTTTCAGGTTTTCAAATTTAAACTTTTGTTATGATAAGCTGTTACTGAAAATAGTGAATTAATTCGTAAATTTGCATCTTTCAAAATAAACAACAACATAATGGAAAACGGAATTTACGCAAAATTCAATACTTCTAAAGGTTCTATCCTTGTGAAACTTACACACGATCTTACGCCGGGTACAGTTGGAAACTTCGTTGGCCTTGCAGAAGGAAACCTTGAAAACGACGCTAAGCCTCAGGGCAAACCATATTATGACGGACTTAAATTTCACCGAGTTATCGCTGATTTCATGATTCAGGGTGGATGTCCGCTTGGAAAAGGTACAGGTGGTCCTGGTTACCAGTTTGATGATGAGTTCCATCCGTCACTTCGCCACGATGCTCCGGGTGTACTTTCTATGGCTAATGCAGGTCCTGGTACAAACGGTTCTCAGTTTTTTATTACTCACGTTCCAACGCCATGGCTTGATGACAAACACACTGTGTTTGGTAAAGTGGTTGAAGGTCAGGATGTAGTTGATGCTGTTCAGGGTAATGATGCTCTTGAAAGTGTTGAGGTCATCCGTGTTGGTGAAGAGGCTCAGAAATGGAATGCTATCGAAGCATTCAGAACTTTTGAAGGTTCTCGTGAAAAACGTATCGCTGAAGCTAAAAAACAGGCTGAAGAAGCTATGGAGAAACTTGCGGCAGGTTTTGATAAAACTGAAAGCGGACTTCGTTATAAAATCATTCAGAAAGGTAACGGAAAACAGGCTCAAAAAGGTAAAACTGTTTCTGTACACTATAAAGGTACTCTTGAGAACGGAATGGAATTCGATTCTTCATACAAAAGAAAACAACCGATCGATTTCCCTCTTGGAATGGGTCATGTTATAGAAGGGTGGGACGAAGGTATCGCT
>QFQM01000249.1 GCA_003243255.1 Flavobacterium psychrophilum
GGCAATCTCTTTTATTTTTTCATAGATCATCATATTGAGAATGTTGTAGATGCCGAATCCAGCCACAATCAAAATGGTGATAACAACGGAGTTGGCAATCATATCGCGAATCATCCGCGCAGCTATCGACTGTTCATTGGCCGATTGCCAGGTTTCGGCTGTATATCCTGTTAAAGCAGTAAGTTGTTCACCAATACGATTGGCTTGGGTATAATCTTTCAGGTTCACATATACATCGGTGATGTAGCTGCGGTCTTTCTGAAGTAATTGTTGCACAATCGTGATGTTTACGTAGCACTTTGTCTGATCCACGTTTTTGATGGTCGTTCTGAAAATACCTGTGACGCGAAGCCGTTGTGCTAAACCGTTCGATGCGGTAACGGTAATATTATCTCCCAATTGCAAACTCAGGTTCTTCGCCATACCAGATCCGATGATGATACCATTAGGATTGCTATGAAGGTCTTTTATATTACCGGCTATCATGGTTGAGGTAATGTCAAACATCCTGTCTTGTTCCATAATGTTGACTCCGGATACATTTCCACTCTCCTGCACGTTGCCATTCGAGCAGAATACATTAGCCGTGATTTGCGGAGAGATGGCAATCACTTGCGAATTGGTCTTTAGAAATTGAATTAGCGCATTCGGATTGTCGATGCGATCGTCCTGATTAACCATCTTCGGATTGCTGATCAGATTGACTGTAGAATCGCCGGCAAAACCGTCCAACATGGTAGGTTTTGACATCTCCTGATCGCGATACAAACGAATATGAGGTGTTGAACTCAATGTGATTTTCTCAAAGTACTCATTGGTACCTGTGATCAGGGAATTCATAAAGATGTACATGCTAATACCAAACATTACTCCCAGCGAAGCCACGAGGGTCTGTTTCTTTTTTGCCAGCAGATAAGTGAAGGCAATCTCACTGTTTATACTAAAAGTCATGAATGGAGCGTGTAGATGGAACCGTTGTTAAAACCATTAAATGTTTCATGTCAGAAATTTTGAAGTACTTCATCTTCTGTGTCTAAGTCACTCAAAACTTCGACCCATTCAGTTGAAATAATACCGGTATGAAGCGTGATGATTTTACGCTTGCCGTCTCTTTTTACCGTGGCTTTGCCATCCGGGTTCAGGCATGTGCGAGGAATAAGCAGGGCGCTGTCTTTTTTCGCTACGATAATATTCGCCTGTAACAAAGTACCTGCTATGTGGTGGACAAAAGGGTGAGTGAATAAAGCCTCTACCTGAAAGGATTGTGTGGCATTGTCGAAGTAGGGATAGATGCGCGACACGAGTGCTTCATACATTTTCGCTTTATCCGTATTTAGTTCTACCAATACAGTCTGACCTTCTTTTATTTTTGATATGCTCGCTTCATCCACCTGCAGCATAACGACTAATGAATCAGGATTTCCGAGTAGAGCTACTGCTTCTCCTTTACGAATTAGTTCTCCGGGCTTTTTAAAAATCTGGTAGATGCGGGCAGTATGGGGAGACCTCATCGAATAATACTGATTACCTGCATTGTAGCTATTGTATTGGCTTTCTGCTTGTATCAACGCTTGTTGCAAAGCCAATTGAGTACTCTTCATGTTTGCCTGAATTGACTTTACGCTGGTCATGTCCACTTCGTATTGTAAGCGCATGTTTTCTACATCGACCTGCGAAACGGACTGAGTCACATAAAGCTGCTTCAACCGGGCAAACTGAATAGAGTCGAGAGAACATTTCTGCTGTGCCACGTATAAGTCATTTTGCAGTTTTAATAATGTCGGTGACTTCGATGACGCGTTCAGTCTGGCGATTTGCAGGTTTTCCTTAGCCGCCTCTTCCTCAATGGCTTTACTTTGGTAATCCAATGAAAACAATACGTTATTAACGCTGACCACATCAGACTCTTTTACGTAGGTGCGTTGAAGATATCCGTCACTAAATGCGGTAAGGATAAACTGATCGGCAGGTTCGATATGCCCGGATGCAAACAATGCTTCCGTGATGGGCGCATATTTTGGTTTTATCCATATATCTTTTTGTTTACAGGAAAGCGTCAATAAAAAAAGTAGAAGCAGGCTAGTGCGTGTAATGGTTTTCATTTTAGAATTGTTGTTGTCTGACTTTTAGTTCAGCATAGCGCATGTAGAAGTCTGAAAGGTTGCGCAAGTACTCGTTCTTGTAATTGATAAAATCCTGATATACACGCAGACGTTCATCCAGTGAGATTTGACCGGCATCGAATTGCCTGGTCGCGTGCAAATCATTAGCGAGATACAGTTCCCGGATTTCATGGGATACGTCAAGTTTTTCTCTTGCGGAGCGATAATTGTCAAGCAGATTATCATCATTCACAGCTGCCTGGCGTGACGCGCTTTCATAACGCTTCGTTGCCGTTTCATATTCAAGGCGCTGCTTAGCTATTTGAAAAGTTCTCGTTCCATGAGTCAGCACGGGTAGGGTAATACGTAAACCCCAATACTGTTGTGGTAATTTATTTGTATTGCTAAAATTTAAAATTTCTTCTCCTGTGATTTGAGTGTTGTAAGCGTACACCGCACTAAGTGTTGGTACATACGCTGCCTTAGCAGCTTGCCATGAATTATTGGCAGCTAACAATTGCATTTGCGACAATTTTACATTGATGTCAGCGGAAGAATTTAACGCTCCTGGCTCATCCGATAACGGGATCACCAAATTGTCTGTTAAAATCAATGAATCACTCAGCGACATGTCCAGCATTTGCTTAAGTTGCATCAGTGCATTTTGCTGGCTTTGACGCGATGCCAGCAATGATAAGGAAGCACTCTTGACATGAATAGTCGTTGTATTTAGCGTTACCTGGCTTATTTGCCCTTGTTGATAGAGATTCCTTGCGTGGGTGAGTATGACGTCTGCTATTTTCAAACTCTCTTCCGCCAGTGTTTCACTTTCACGCATCAGGTAGTAAGTGAAGTAGGCATTGGATGTAGCTTTATAAATAGTCTGCTGGTTGAGTTTCCAGTTTAGGTCGCTCAGCGATTCTTCAAAGCGGGCTCCTTTCAGGGTAAACCAATTAGTTGCATTGACAAGGTCCAGTTGCGCACTTAGTCCGGCATTGTAATTATACCGCTTACCGAACTCCTCCTCAACGAATGTTCCTGACTGCCCGCCAAACAATTCTGCCGGCACCAGTGTAGGTTGTATGCTGACGTTATCAGTGAAAGCCCCGTTGATGTTTACAGTTGGCAAAAAATTACTTTGTGCCTGGTGTAGTCCTGCCTCCGCGATGTCTTTCTGCTTGCGGGATAAACTAATCTGCACATTATGTTCATCTGCATACTTCCATAATGCCTGCAGAGAACCAATGATTTGTTGTGCCCGCAGCGGAGTGCAGTATAGACTCAGGGCGGCAACAAAGAGAATGCATGGTCTCATAATTACTTCACGCGGCTCCAATACACCGATTTGGACATAGCCCCTTTTGATGCGTTGATATTGATTTTATCATTTTCCTCGAAGGTCACCGTACAGTTCAGTATTCCTTTCTGGGTGATTACTTTTCCGCTGAAATATTTGCCGCCCCATAACAGGTCACGAAAGAGAATGTCACCGACTTTTACCCTGGGATCATTTTGTACCCAGATAATTTTTCCAAACCACACGTTGCCTTCTTTATAAAATTCAACTTTGCGTGTTCCAGGCTCATTGAGCCACGTTGCTTCAAGGCTTGGTTCGGACTGCGCAAAAACAGTTTGTTGCGCTGCCACAATCAATGAGATCATTACAGCGATCATCAGGTACTTGTGTTGTTTGTTGTTCATCATGTTATGTTTTTTATGCAAGTGTACGGGCAGTTCATATGTGCCTTCCGGAAAACCCGCACGAAGTGGACAAGATTCGATGTGAAGTGGCAGGAAGCCAGAGATCAAAAGCAGCAGTAGCCGTAGCAGTAACAGTACGTGTAACAGTCCGGGCAGTGGTGGAAATAATAGCAGCAGTAGTAAAGTTCAGAGATATAAAGCGCGTAGCAAAGGCTGATCAGAGCTATGAAAATAATGAATGCGAGTGCCAGCTCAATATCTGATTTTACCTGTGGCTTCATAAGTGGAATGAATCCGAAAGATGATCAGTGAAAAATCAGGATAAACCAAAAAGATCAATGAAGTGGACAATATTTACAATGAAATAACCCTAGAGAGGATTAAAAGACACCCAACTGTTCGAGGAGAACTTTATACTTTGTAATGTTTTCAGAATTTCACAGCATTACTTCCGAAGTCATTTTAACTAAATTGAATCAGGTACAGATTGTGAAATAGTAATCTGACGTAAAAAATAGGTTGTAGCCGGGCAGGGCGAGCCATGGAAATCTAAAAGCATAGAAATTGACAGTAGTATAGATCCCAATTTTGATTGAATCAAAAGATGATTATCCATTCTTAGTTAAACGACTGTCTGAATTCCAACGGGGATTGTTTTTTTTGCTCTTAACCAATTTTGTAAACGATTGTGCATGTTCAAAGCCAAGTTCAAAAGCAATTTCATTGACGGTGCCGTTCGTAGTAGAAAAGTCTTTCTTTTGCTTTCTCTATGAGTTTATCATGAATATGTTGCTGGGTACTGTTTTCGGTCAGGCTTACCTTATCGTTCGACCTGGTATTGGCGTTCATATGACAATGATATGTCTGATGAGCGGCCGGATAATCGGGATGTCACAGAAATCACTATTCTGACTGTTCCTGGGGTAGAACGTTGGAGTATGGGGTTGAAATCAACGCGGGATGTATTACTGCGGATCGTTCAGGATAGGATTAAAAAAGGTCAAGTTTCTTTTCAGAGATAGAGTTGCGGGCGATGAAAGGTTTCGTTTTAGCGTTATTACTTTTTCAATGGGTGCAGTTTATGTTTTGCTCCCCATTTATGTAGTTCTTTGCAAACAGGCATCAGTTCCTTTCCGATTTTTGTTAAGTCATATTCAACTCGTGGCGGAACTTCCGCATAAACCATTCTTGATACTAAACCATCTTTTTCCAATTCTCTTAACTGAAGTGTGAGCATTCTTTCAGTGATATTGGGAAGTATTTTTTTTAATTCTCCGAAGCGCTTTTTTCCATTTTTCAGTTGCATCAGAATAGGAAGCTTCCATCGGCCTCCAACTAGCTGAACTGCGTAGGTAACGTTGCATTCCGTAATGAAAATTTTGTTCTGATTGTTTGTAGAAGTTTCTTTCGTGTTTGCCATTACTTACATTTTTGTCTGTACCATACAATTTCATGTATACCATGCAAAGGTAGTTGTTGCCTTATAATTTGCCATTCAAACAAATGAAAGAAAAATGAAAGCAAATCGTATAAGAGTCGGATTAATTGGCTTAAATCCCGATAGCCACTGGGCATCAAAATCTCATGTACCTGCATTAAAGTTTTTGGCAGAGGACTTTGAAATAGTAGGTGTGGCAAATACGACCTATGAAAGTGCAAAAAGATCTTCCGAAGCATTCCAGATTCCGTACGCATTTCACAATGCAGATGCACTCATTAATTCATCAGAAATAGATTTGGTAATCGTTACCGTGAAAGTGCCTTACCATTTTGATTTGGTGAAAAGTACATTGGAATCAGGCAAACATGTGTATTGTGAACATCCTCTTGGTAAGGATCTGGAGGAAACCAGACTTTTAAGCGAAATAGCAGCGAAGAAAGAGGTTGTGGCGGTTGTAGGTACTCAAATGGTGGTCGCCCCTGAAATTCTGTATCTGCAGCAACTCATTAAAGATGGTTATTTAGGTAAAGTTCTATCCACAACCCTGATTGGTTCAGGTGGGAACTGGAGAAACGAGACGGTGGCAGATTTGTATTACTTATACGACAAAGCCAATGGTGCTACTATGCTGACCATACCATTGGCACATACACTGGCAGGTGTTACCAGCGTCTTGGGTAATTTTTCAGAGCTTTGTTCCAAAATGACAAGCACTTTCACTAAGGTGAAAGTGTTGGAAACAGGTGAGGTGAGATCGAAAACAGCAGAAGACCAAATTCTGGTGATGGGAACATTAACCAATGATATACCTATTTCTGTTCATTATCGTGGTGGCATATCGCGTGGCACTAACCTTCTATGGGAAATTAATGGTTCTGAAGGTGATATACAGGTAAGAGGTAGTCTGGGACACGGACAGTTAGTACCGCTCTCTATTTTTGGAGCAAGAGGAAT
>QFQM01000250.1 GCA_003243255.1 Flavobacterium psychrophilum
TTATTAATTTTGAACATTGCGACAGTCCTATTGTCATCCACGTCAGCTAGCCGAGTGACTTTATTAGTGGTTGTGTCGATGCTATAAAAATCCTTTAAGTTCACATTATTGTTATCCGCCCCTCCTCCGAAGTATCCAACTCCATTTAATGCAAATGAAAAGACCGATCGTCGCAATGGGATAACGTTCTTGCCAATAAATGTAAATCGATTCGACCGGATGTTGTAGGCAAATAATGAATCAGAGCCAATGCCCAGATAATTTGTGTTGCCGGTTGCACAGACAGATTGGTAGTTGATTTGCCCGGGGTGTGCCTTGGCAATACGCGTGAGAGCGGCAGATAATGTTTTTCTTGCCTTTATTTCCTTGCCAGATATAACGACCGACAGTTCATTTAATGGTTTCAGTAGGTCAGGAAGCTGAATTGTAAATTTTGCTTTTCCCGCCCCTGCTACCATCAACGGATTAATCACCTCCCCGTTGATCTTTACCTGTAATGGCCCTTCAAAATTTCCGAAAACAGTGATTTTGTTTCTAGGCATGAGATGTAGTGACGGAACGATATTGACAATCGAATTAGGCAGTTCACTGCCAGAGCTTACAAAGGACACGATGTCTCCATACACCAAATAGTCATCTGTGCGTGTATAACCGCGAACGTAATACTTCATACCAGGAAGTAGGCTACGGTTGACCGTTGCCGAAAATCCGTTACTGGAAGGCATAGGTCCCATTGAAACCGTATCCGAATTTTCAAGTGTCGGAATCTCATTCATTGACCAAACGAAGCCATGATTAACGATGGGGTCGCTTGAATAAACAACATTTCCATGGAACGTGGCACCCGTAGTGGCAATACCAGTGACGGGGTATGTGCTCACCCGTGGATAAGAACGTAAATCAACTTCTTCACGCGTACAATTTATGACACAAAATCCGGACAATAGGATAAGTATTATATGCTTCACGATTCTAAAATTTTAAACCGGCTAGAAAATTGATTGTATTATTGGAAGAATGAGAGCTGGGTATGGGATTCGTGAATCCGTCATTTAATTCATAACGAACTTCAAGAAAGCCAGCAATCTTCCCTGACAGGAGGTGGCTGTAGCCAGCGGCAACCCAAAACCCATTGGCCGCCTTTTTCTTAATTGTAGTAACATCCAAGGTAGTAGAGATCACACCATTTGCTTCATACTCATCCCGATACTTTGAAGTAGCAGATAGGGGGAAATAATGGACGTAACCGGCTCGTACGTACGGCGTGTTTTTCTCTTGACGGAGATTGAAACGCATGTAAACTGGTAATTTGAGATAGGAAACATTCATGAGTAAATCGGAGCGAAGCGTATTCTCATTCATGGAAGTTTCAGCATAGCCTTGGAAAAATTTTTTATCATACCATAACTCGACACCCACGTAGCGTTTGTCGTGTTTGGAAGGATTGCTCCACTCCATGCCTATCCCCGTAGGTACTGAAATACTTTGATTGATTTGAAAATCCTTGATGGGGATGTGACCACCATAATTTACATCGGCATCAAACCGTGCGTGAGCCAGATCCGTCCCTGATAATATACTCCACGTAATTTTATTTTTGGGAATTCTTCCTTTGATTTCTTCACTCGATGTTCCTGTGCATTCATTGTACTGAGTGATTACTTTAATTAGTTGATCTTCACGATACGAAGGTTTGCCGACAGTCATTTTACAGTCCGCCATTGCAATGTTGAGAAACCCGATGTAGCGTTGATCGGTCTTGCTGAATGTTTTAGTGCCAGTGTCGATCTTTTTCTTTATTGGTTTGGGCAGTAGAGTAATGGTGTCTTTTCTAACATAGAACATTCTCCTGTCAGCAAGTAAGCTGATTTTACCATTCACCAGCACCTCTAGGAATTTCCATTCCTTTTTTTTGTCATGGGCGATATTTCCTGTGGAAACGTATCGCTTGAATCCATAAATCCCATACGACTTTAAATCCTGTGGATGATAATACATTACAGGACTTTTCTTTGAAGGTTTGAAATGGCATTCCATGGCGTTCTTTTTAGTCGATCGGTTAGCGATTAACCCCACGATCGAATCGCCTTTTGCGTTGACAATAAATCCCGGTCGGTAATCTTGCGCATGAGCAACAGTAGTACAGGCGAGTAAAAGCACCAATGCAATCTTGCTTTGATAGTAAGAGATAGACATCAATTAAATTATTTTGCAAACGTATGTAAAAATAAACAAAGTGGCTGTTGGTAATACCAACTCTAATAGATTACATTTTAGTTGTCGCTGAAAACGTGGCTATAGCAGGTCATGTATTAATTGTTAAACATTTATTAAGAACTAGTGACGGATTTAATGTTCACCCAAAGTGAGTTTTTGAATTATTTTTTTAAATTTGGATGACTTAATTGACGTATGAACATTAATAGTCAGCTTTAATCCACCCAAATACCTAACCATGCGCTTACCCAGATCCAGATACTTACAGCGACCGTTTTGCCTCAGTTTTGATCTTTTCCCTTCGGATCAATAGATAATTTTTTTAGTTTATTTAACTAATTCCAAATAGGAATACAAGGTGAGTTCTTGTATTTAATTTGTTCCGCCCATTGCTTCAATAAGCAGGAGGCAGGATCGATTTTTTCTTTTTACCCAAATTAAGTCACAACAAACCACCACTGCGAATAACCATAACATTATGAAAACCATAATTCATCTGCTTAAGGAAGAAAAAATGGGGATAGCAAATTCAAGCAGTCCCGTTCAACAACCTGATTATAGTTCCACGGTTTTGATGAAGTCGTTCTTACCAAAGTATTTCTAACTACCCCTTCCACTTATAAAGGAATGAAAAAAAGATTTTTATCGAGGTTCGTGTCTTTAATCATATTGATCACTGCATTTCAAGACAGCATGGGTCAGACACTTAAGATTGTGCCTCCAGTTCCCAATGCGATGAAGATGACTGAGTACAACACCCAGCGTCCAAATATGTATACAGGTACAGCTTCCGTAACCATACCGCTTTATGTAATTGATTTTGATGGCTGGCAGCTTCCCCTTTCAATATCCTATAACGCAACGGGAATCCGTACCGGAGAAGAGGCAAGTGAAGTAGGGCTGGGTTGGGCGCTGAATGCTACAGGTGTGATTTCAAGAACGGTGAGAGGGGGAGATGATTTCTTTAAGGGAACGCTAAATGGCAATGGGGTGGGCAGGGGATACGCCTATAACAGGGTGCCGATACCCGAACCATTTGATCTGGGGTACGATCAATTTACGATGACGAATCCCCCCCCGACAAGTTACTATGCTCATCTTGCTGGATCCCGGCCGGATACTGAACCGGATGTTTTTAATTATAATTTCTTTGGCTATTCGGGCCAGTTTATTTTAACTCAAAAAATCGAAAGCCCGGCTATTATCGCGGTTGGCGATCCAAATGTGGGGCGGCCGATTAGTGCTATTAAACTTACGCAGGACGCCACCTCAATTATTTTTAACGAGTCACTATCACTACCTCCGACCTTTTCTATTCTGACACCGGAAGGGTTTAGGGGAGATTTTACGGCGAAGGAACGATCTACATCTCTGACTGGTAACCGTGAAGCAACTACCAACGAACTGGCTTGTGGCGAAGACAAGATTGATGTGGTGGCACTACAAAATGAAAGTGGACAATTACGTACGATCACCTCTTGGTATTTAACAAAAATTACGAGCCCGCGAGGAAAGGAGATTATCTTAAAGTATGATCTGGATGCAAATGGAAATAGTTTATATCTTTCTAATGCACGGGCATTTGGCGAAGATCAGGAATTGGCGGCAAATCCACTATGCATCAATAACATTCAGGAACATGTATATCTGAAGGAAATAAAATTTGCTGATTCTCTCACATCTGTTAAAGTAACTTTTCAGATGGAGGATCGTGAGGACATTCGAAAGAATACCTATTTTGATCAGAATTCCAATAGTGTCAAGCTTTTTCCAAACAGTAAAAATCTAAAGCGCTATAAGTCAATCCATATAACCGGCTTGCTCGATGCACAGTCTACACTAAATAAAAATATAGAATTTTCACAGACTTATTTTAATCAGCAATATCACAACACTTCAGGTTATAATGAAGATGAGGTGATATGGATGAGAAGTCGACTGGACAGATTAACTATTGATGACCAGGAATACCTGTTTAGTTATCTCACGGGTCAGAAGGGATTACCCAGTAAGCTTACCAAAGCGGTTGACTATTTTGGTTTTTATAATGGACAGGATTTAAATAATCATCTGCTGTGGCCAGCAATTGTAGGAGGAGTAAATGATAATCTGTGCAACTTGGCCGATAATAGTAGTTTTTTTTATTATCGTCCCAATAGTTTGAGGTTGCCTGATTTTGATTTTGGTCAGGCAGGTATGCTGAAGAAGATAATCTACCCTACACGTGGCTATACGCTTTTTGAATATGAGGCACATACGTATATGCCTGAGGTGATCGGTATAGCGCGTGAGGAAGCAGGTCTTAAAAAAGCTGGCGGTGCAAGGATTGCGTCCATTACCGATTACAACTATGATAATTCGATTGCTCGTCAAAAATTATATCGATATACACGTACCGGTGTTATCGACTTGCAAAACTCTACCGGCAAATTGATGACTCCTTTACTGAATTTAGGGAAGGCACCTCGTTATGTCTATGGAGATCCCATTCAGGGAGCGATCGATCCTAATGTATGCAATTTTTTTATTCAGTCGAATTCAAGTATACCGGGAAACAATGCGGCGGAAGGGAAGTTAATCGGATATTCTGTCGTACATGAGATAGTTACAGGCGATGGTAAAAGTTATAAGAATAGCTATTGCTTTGAAAACAAACCTAATAAGGTATTGACAACTTTACTTGCAGTAGATGGCTTTGCCAATACTAATGGTCAGGTGAAAGAAATTCGTAATTATAATAGTGATGGTAAAATTGTACAATGGATAAAGAATAGCGGATACGAAGATTATTCTCTTCCTTCTGTCACCGGGATTGCCTATCGTGCGACAACTGATTATTCCAGATTGAATTACTGGCAGAATTATGATATTAAGCGAACTTTTGCTACCCCTACGTTGATTGAAACCGTTATAGCCGAAACACCTAGTGGAATTGTCGAAAATGAAACAGGAACAATACTCGGTACGGGAAATTCCATTACCACCTCACAGAGAAATACATTTAACACTAACTTCCTGTTGAAAAGTCAGGAGATGACGGACAGCAAAGGAACCATCTTAAAGACGGAATACAGGAGACCTTCTGATTATTCAAATCCATCATCAGTCCTTCAGCGTATGCTGGATCGGAGTGTAAATATAGTAGAGCCAGTTATTGAAGAAATTACCTCGAGAAACGGAACCGTACTGACAGCAAAAGCAACCCTTTATGGTTTGAATAATAATACAACGATTTACACTAAATCTTCACTGTACTATGAACAAAAACAGGGAGAAAGCTTTACTTATTCTGATAATGGATCTGCATTTCCCACTTTTTATAAAGAGAAAGTGAAGTTCACCTCTTACGATTCCAAATGGAATGTTCAGGAGTACATCGGATCGGATGGGATAACCCATTCTTTTATATGGGGGAATAACCGCAAGTTTCCTATTGTACATGGCACAGGGCTTCCCTATAGCGAGTTATTGTTAGCCTTTAATACGGCTACACAATCTGCTGCACCAGGTAGCGATACTTATGAAGTGGCTATCCGAAATCATCCCAATACTCTTGGCAGGCAAATCACTACCTATACTCATAATCCGTTTGTCGGAATTAGCCGCATGACTGACCCTTCCGGAATAAAAAAGACATTCCAATATGACTCCTATGGTAGATTGCAAAAAGTACTTGACAATGGCGACAAAACAATAGAACAATATCAATACCACTTCAGAGAGCGTCCACAAACGCGAATACTCTCTTTATCAGGCAATCTAAACTTTGGCACGCTAACCCCCGATGTGTATTACACTCAATTTTTAACTTATGTGAGATGCGGTGAAGAGTTGAAAACGAGAAAACTGACCATCTCGAATACAGGTGAGGATGAACTTAACGTAGAACGCATTGAGCTGCCTCTTGGCTTTAGATCCAGTTGGAACGGAGGAGTAATACCTCCCCACGAAAGTATTGATGTAGCTGTTTCTTTTAAT
>QFQM01000251.1 GCA_003243255.1 Flavobacterium psychrophilum
GTATGTGCTGGTAATCCGAGGAGCATAGCTATTTCCCGATGCAAGGTGCTGTGATTCCAGGACGACGGCTAACGAAAGACAAACACGACAACTATTTTCCAATGCGATACCGATTATAACAAGAAGGTGTTTTCTGAGAAGTTGGCTCGTATGTAGATATATCGTTTCTTTGAGGAGAAAATATTTAACAATGGGGGCGCATTCGACACAATAATTAAAATATGAAAACACGTTCCATTATTATCGCAGCGTTTTTATTTGGCGCAGCACCGGTTTTCGGTTATGGTAATAGTAAAGCCAATGCACAAACAAGTGTTCAAACGGTAATCAAAGAAGAACCCAAAACCGTAAAATTAAAAATCACGGGCATGACCTGTGCCGGTTGTTCTAATCATGTTGCCACAACTTTGAAGGCGCTTGACGGTGTGATGGACCAGAAAGTATTATACCCCGGAGACTTAGCTACCGTGAAGTACGATGCCAGGAAAACATCTATTGATAAGATTATAAAAGCTATCGAGAAAATTGGTTACAAAGCGGTAACCCTCTCAGATAAAGCGATGGCAAAGCAAGGATAGCCAGCTGCTGTAAATTTTGTTTATATTCTAAATGTTGAAGCATGAGTTGTTGTAACGTTAGTCCGGATAATGAGTACGAATTAATTATTATAGGGGGAGGTTCAGCAGCGTTTGCAGCCGCTATTAGAGCCAATGACCAGGAAGTAAAAACGCTTATGGTAAACGGGAGGTTGCCATTGGGCGGTACCTGCGTAAATGTGGGTTGTGTGCCTTCCAAGTTCTTAATCAGAGCCGCAGAAAGTATACACAAAGCCGCTCATTCTTCGTTTAACGGCATTACCGTTAATAAGCCACAGATAAACTTTAAGCAAATCATTCAACAAAAAAGAGAATTGGTTGCAGATATGCAACAACGTAAGTACGCTGATTTGTTAGCAGGATTGCCTTATGTAAAAGTAATGGATGGCTTTGCAGAATTTGTTGGCGATAGAACCATTGAGGTGGAAGGAGAACAATACGAAGGTTTAAAAGTTATTATAGCCACAGGAGCATCTACCTACATTCCATCGATTGAAGGACTGGAAGGCGTTCCTTATCTCACCAACATCAGTCTGTTTGAACTGGAAGAACTACCACAGTCACTTGTGATATTAGGTGCAGGGTATATTGCTTTGGAAATAGCACAGGCTTACAACCGTTTTGGTACAAAGGTCACCATCCTTCAACGTTCAGCAACCGTTTTATCCAGGCAATCGCAAGATGTTTCCAATGAAATAAGAAAGCACCTTTCTGATGAGGGCATCACCATTCTCACTAAGGCTACTGTTAACAAGGTTTGGAAGGATGGTGATATGATAAAAGTGAAGTACAATCAAAACGGTTTAAATGATACGCTTACTGCAACGCATCTTTTAGTAGCTACAGGAACAAAAGCAAATACCGAAGGATTGAATTTGGATAAGGTAGATGTGAAAACAGATGGAAAAGGGCATATTGTGGTAGATAATTATTTACGAACCAGCCACCCCGATATTTTTGCAGTAGGTGATGTAACCAGCTTTCCGGCTTATGTTTATACGGCAGCTTATGAAGGGGGCATTGCCCTTCAAAATGCTTTTTATAATCCAAAGCAACGAGTAGATTTTACAGCTCTTCCTTGGGTGGTCTTTACCGATCCGCAGGTGGCAGGTGTAGGGATGGATGAAAAAGAAGCAGCAGCAAAAGGTATTCCTTATCAGGCAACCACACTATCCTTATCTGAAGTGCCCAGAAGCATTGCAGCCTTAGACACAAGGGGCTTTATCAAGCTGATAAGAAACACCGAAACCGATTTGCTAATTGGTGCAAGAATAGTAGCACCGGAAGGCAGTGAACTGACAATGGAAATCAGTTTAGCCATCAAATACAAAATTCCGGTGCATGAATTGGTAAATATGTTTCACCCTTACTTAACGCTTAGTGAAGGCATTAAATTAGCAGCTCTTTCCTTTACGATGGACGTGAAGAAAATAAGTTGCTGTGCAAGCTAAGAGCAATCATTTTTAGTTTTGTGCATAGCCTAGTCAAAAAAATAGTTCCGGACATCATCATCATTTTGCTGAAAGTAGTTTATCCCATTTTTGCCTTTCCTAAAGTTATCGTTTGCTAAACAAACTACTTTTGATTGCAACATTGTTAAGATTTGAATCAATAATACTTAATTATATGCGCATCTACATAAAAAACATGGTCTGCAATCGCTGTATTTTAGTAGTAAAGCAGGAATTAGAAAAATTAAGAATGGAAGCTTGCAGCGTTACGCTTGGCGAAGTGGATCTATTAAAGAAGCCAACAACCAGCCAACTCAATCAGTTTAAAACGAACTTAAATACTTTGGGTTTTGAACTGTTAGATGACAGCAAAAAACAATTGATTGAAAAAATAAAAAATACAATCATCCAGCATATTCAATATAATTCCTTCGACAATAAGTATAACTTTTCAGAGGTTCTATCTAAGGCACTGCACAAGGATTACTCGTATTTAAGTAGCTTGTTCTCTGAAGTCGAGGGTATAACGATAGAAAAATATGTCATCCATCAAAAGATTGAAAAGGTGAAGGAATTACTCATTTATGATGAACTGAGCCTCAGTGAAATTGCTTTTCAGTTAGGCTACAGCAGTGTGGCGCACCTATCTTCGCAATTCAAGAAAGTTATCGATCTTACTCCCAGCCACTTTAAGCAGGTAGGACGAAACAAACGTAAGCCATTAGATAGTGTATAGTATAAGAATAACTCAATGAATAACATCTATTCTTTGCATCCTTCTTGTCTGCAATGAAAAGAAAGCTGTTCCGAAAGCTGATTTTGTAATAACAAGTGGTTCAAATGCCAAATATGGCTAAAGATAAAGCCGGTAATCTTCATTTGGTTTATGGCATAGGTGATAGTATTATGTACACTTATTCTTCCGACAAGGGCCAATCCTTTTCTTCACGTTTAGTGATCGCCGTATTGCCCAAATTATTTTCTTTTGCTACTCGTAGACCCCAGATTTCAGCCACTAATAAAGGGGTTGTAGTAATAGCGTGTGCTTCTACAGGCAACATATATTCCCACTACAAAGACAATGCAGGCTGGAAACAAGGTACAAGGGTAAATGATGTAGATACCATAGTAAAAGAAGGCTTAATGGCTTTGAGTGCAGATGGAGAAAAATGCTTTTGTTGTATGGCTGGATTTAAGAGGAAACAAGAGAAATAAAATCTACGGTGCTAATTCAAATGACGGAGGCAGAAGTTGGTCTCAAAATATAATGATCTACACTTCGCCTGATACCACTGTATGTGAATGTTGCAAACCATCCGTTGCCATGCAAGGTAACAATGTGTATGTGATGTTTCGTAACTGGCTAAATGGCAACAGGGACTTGTATGTAATACAGTCTTCTAATGGCGGCACTTCGTTTGCGCAGGCGCGCAGAAATTAGGTATGGAAAGCTGGAAATTAAATGGCTGTCCTATGGATGACGGTGGTTTAGCAGTAAATGAAAATGGAGCAGTGCAAACTGTTTGGAAAAGGCAAGGAAATATTTATGCAGTAATGCCGGGCATACCTGAAAAGAAGATTGGCGAAGGCAGAGGCTGTACGATAGAAACGGTTGATAATAAAAATGTCTATGCCTGGACGGAGAATGATGAAGTAGTCTTTATGAAACCGCAAGGACAAAAGGAAGTTATTGGCGAAGACGCTCAGCCTGATCTAAAAGCCCTCGGTGATAATCATGTAGTGTGTGTTTGGGAAAAAGATAAGCAACTTCATGCTTCAGTTCTGGAGCTGTAAATACCAAAATATTGTAAATCTTATCTGTAATTCTGTAACAACCACACTCTACAATCATAGTAGCTTTGCTATATCAAATTGAAATAATATGGCAGCAGAAAACAATAATTCGATCTATATACCATTGGAAGGCGTAGAAAGTGACCACTGTGCTTTGATTGTTGATAAAGGATTAAGCAAAGTACAGGACATCACATCTCATAAGGTAGAACTCAACAACAACAGGGCTGTTATTACCGCTAATGATGAATTGGAGGTAGTTCCTAACGCCGTAAAGGCCATTCGTGATTTGGGCTACGATGTAGATACCGTCAAGAAAAACTTTCCGGTACTCAACATGACATGTGCCTCCTGCGCCAGCAGCTCACAAAGCATATTGGAAAATCAACCCGGTGTGGTAAAGGTTGCTGTTAACTATGCAAACACCACTGCACAGATAGAATACATTCCTACCATTACAGATCCTGAGAAGCTGAAAGCAGCGTTACAATCTATTGGCTATGATTTAATGATTGATGAAAGCGAAGAAGCAAAAGATGCATTAGAAGATCTGCATCAAAAGAAATATAAAGCACTAAAAAATAAAACCATATTTGCTATACTGTTCTCCGTTCCAACTGTAGTTATTGGTATGTTTTTTATGAATATGCCCTTTGCCAATTACATCATGTGGGCTCTGGCTACTCCAGTAGTGCTTATATCCGGCCAGCAGTTTTTCATTAATGCGTGGAAGCAGGCGAAGCACGGTTCAGCCAACATGGATACGTTGGTGGCTATGAGTACGGGTATTGCTTATTTGTTCAGCGTATTCAATACATTATTTCCAGATTTCTGGCACAGCAAAGGCTTACATCCCCACGTTTATTTTGAAGCGGCAGCGGTGGTTATTGCTTTTATTCTTTTGGGTAAGTTGTTAGAAGAAAAAGCTAAAGGCAATACATCTTCAGCCATTAAAAAAATAATGGGCTTGCAGCCCAAAACGGTTACGGTAGTGCATGAAGGCGGACATCAAATGGAAATGCCTATTGCCAGCGTAAAAGTGGGTGACGCCTTATTGGTAAAGCCGGGAGAAAAGATTGCAGTGGATGGAACGGTAAGCGCCGGTAACTCTTTTATAGATGAGAGCATGATCAGTGGTGAACCCATTCCGGTCGAAAAAAGCAAAGGCGAGAAAGTGTTTGCGGGAACCATTAATCAGAGGGGAAGTTTTCAGTTTGTTGCTGATAAAGTTGGCGGCGATACGGTGCTGGCTCAAATCATAAAAATGGTGCAGGAAGCGCAGGGCAGCAAAGCACCGGTGCAAAAGCTAGTAGATAAAATTGCAAGCATCTTCGTTCCAATCGTTATTGTCATTGCCATCCTGAGTTTCATCGCTTGGGTGATTTTAGGGGGCGAAAATGGGCTAACACAAGGCTTACTGGCATTAGTTACAGTATTAGTGATTGCCTGCCCTTGTGCTTTGGGCTTAGCTACGCCAACAGCAATTATGGCAGGTGTGGGCAAAGGCGCCGAAAACGGTATTTTAATTAAAGATGCAGAGAGCCTGGAACAGGCAAAAAACGTCAATGCCATTATTTTAGATAAAACAGGAACGATTACCGAGGGCAAACCGGAAGTCGTTAATATAGCCTGGAAGCAAGGCGTTGCTCAAAAAGAGTTATCCGATTTGCTTTACACAATAGAAGTTCAATCAGAGCATCCCCTGGCAGAAGCAGTGGTGAAATATTTTACCGCTTCTTCTTCAACAAAATTAAACCTTGACACCTTTGAGAGCATTACAGGAGAGGGAATTGCTGTAAAGCACAATGGCAACAGCTATTTAGTGGGCAGTCCAAAGATGATGTCATCGCACCGCATTCAAATTAGCGAGGAATTAAAACGTCAATCCGAGCAATGGTCGCAACAGGCATACACGGTGATTTGGTTTTCTGACCTTGAAAATGCTTTGGCTGCAATAGCCATTGCAGATAAGATAAAAGACACTTCAATAGAAGCGGTTAAAAAATTACAAGCCTTAGGCATAGAGGTGTACATGCTCACCGGCGACAACGAGCGGACTGCAAAAGCCGTTTCTGAGAAAACAGGTATAAAAAATTATAAGGCAGAAACGCTGCCCTCTCACAAAGCAGATTTCGTAAAAGGATTGCAGCAGCAAGGCAAAGTGGTGGCAATGGTGGGTGATGGCATTAATGATAGTAATGCGTTGGCACAGGCAGATGTAAGCATAGCAATGGGCAAAGGAAGTGATATAGCGATGGATGTCGCTAAAATGACCATTATTTCATCAGATCTTACAAAAATCTCACAAGCAATAAAACTATCAAAGCGTACTGTTGCCACTATCAAACAAAAC
>QFQM01000252.1 GCA_003243255.1 Flavobacterium psychrophilum
CCCGATGCCGCCCAATTGTATAAAGTAGTGACAGAAGTACACCTGCCGGACGGCGCTGTGATCAATGAAGGAGGCACCCCTTTGGCACTCACCAAAGCGTTGAAAGATCAAATTCCCCAGGTAAAGAAGGAAACTGTATTGCTCTCTCTGAAGACTGCGACCATCAGTGTGCCATTGGGCAACCAGGTAAAACATTTCGCGGAGCATGGAAACATTGCATTCGCAGATGCGAACTGGTTCAATATGTTTAGCTATATAGGAGCTGCAGGTAATGCAGTAAACCTGTCACCCGAACCGGGTGCTGTAGTGATCACACAACGGCTGGCAGAAAAATACTTCGGCAACACAAACCCCATTGGAAAAGTTGTTCGGCTCGATAATACAAATAACCTCACAGTCACCGACATCATAGAAAATTATCCCGGCAATACGGATCTTAAGTTTGACATGTTCATTGCCGGCTCCTCTTTTCGGTCCTTTTATCCGCAGCAGGAAGCAGATATGAGCAAGTCCTGGGGTTGGATAAACTCCACTACCCAATCCTTTATTTCTTTACCGGGTGATGTATCGGTAAAGAGGGTAGAAGAGGCGATGGCTCGATTGGTGAAAGAACATTTTGATCCCGGCATAGCTGGCGCGTATCAGTTTCATTTGTTGCCGTTAAAAGAATTGCATTTCGACGGACGATATGGTGGCGTAATACGAAAATCATTATTGACCACATTGGCCTTGTTGGGAATATTTCTGGTTGTCATTGCCTGCTTTAATTTCATCAACATGGCAAGCGCGCAAAGCGTAAAAAGGGCCAAAGAGATCGGCACCCGTAAAGTGCTGGGCAGCACACCGGCCGCCATCTTTTGGCAGTTTATCGCCGAAATATCCTGTGTTGTTTTACTGGCCACTGCATTGGCATTTGTGTGGATGACATTGTTCCTGCCGGTGATTAACACCTGGCTGCAAACAGACCTGCAAATAAACATCCTGCACGACCGGGTATTACTTCCTGCTATTTTGTTGCTATTGCTCTTTGTAATACTGGCCAGTGGCACTTATCCCGCAATTGTATTGAGCCGGTTTAAACCGCTGGAAGCATTAAAAAGTCAGAAAGCCGGCCTTGGTACAGCTAAATACCGTAGAGGCTTGATAGTGGTACAGAACATGATTGTACAGGGGCTGATCGTTTGTACGCTGATCATCGTCTTACAGGTTCGGCATTTTAAGAATGCAGACTTAGGATTCAATAAGAATGCGGTACTGATGGTGTCCATTCCGGACAACAGCAAGAGCAAAATGACCTACCTGCGAAACCATCTATTGACGAACCCCAAAATACAGTCCGTCTCCTTTTGTTACCAGGCCCCTTCATCAGATGCGTATACAGGAGGCTCTGTGCAGTTTGATAATCGCGAATGGGAAGATTTTTCGGCCGGGATCATTATGGGGGACTCTGCTTACGTTAAGACATTCGGGTTAAAACTGATAGCCGGTACAAACCTCGCAGAAAGCGATACGGTCAACCAGGTACTCATTAACCAGTCCATGCTACACCGGTTGGGTTTCAACAAACCGGAACAAGTGCTGGGCCACCGCCTGGTAGTAGGCGGTATCGATGATCGGTCTGCAACCATTACAGGGATCGTTAAAGACTTCAACGCTCACTCACTCTATACACCGATTGCACCAGTATTGATTACAACGAATCGTACCAGATACCGCTATGCAGCCATCACCTTGGCGCCACAAGCACAAAACGAAGCAAGAAATATCATACAAAAAGAATGGCAGGCTGCTTATCCGCAGAATGAATTTGAATACCGTTATTTGGATGAACAGATTGATGAATTCTACCACAAGGAAGATTTATTAAGCAAGCTGGTGAAGACAACCACGGGAATAGCCATCGTTATAAGTTGCCTGGGATTATTAGGACTTATTTCTTTTGTTACGTTGCAGCGCACCAAAGAGATTGGTATTCGTAAAGTGTTGGGGGCGGGCGTTGTAGATATTGTGTTGCTTTTCTCAAAAGATTTCCTGAGACTGTTGATTGTCTCGATGGTAATAATTTTCCCTGTCGCTTTCTTCTTTATGGATCGCTGGCTACAGGATTTCGCCTACCGTATCCACATCAGTTGGTGGATATTTGGACTGGCCGGTATAATATCTATGTTCATAGCCTTGGCAACGATCAGTTTTCAGTCTATAAAAACGGCATTGGCAAACCCTGTGAAGAGTTTGAAGGTGGATTGATTCTATTCAAAATCATAAAATGTTGTACGAATATTATTTACAAGCTCACTTGAATCAGGATTTCCAGGAAGTTTCGACAGAAAGTGTGTTGGCAATATTTAAGGATTATATCACTGCAAGAGAAGCGAGTTATATTGACCTCGAATTTGAGGAAGGAAACAGTTGTACCATTTATATGGATACAACGAATTTAATGACCACTGGTTTTGTGATTAGTAGACCCTGTTATAGCAGGCGTTTTGGCGAATGTTTGTATGAAGTAATGTTATTGGGCAACTTTGTATTTTTTGAACCAGATGGAAAAGCACCTATTATAATAAGTCCCGCTGCAGAGGAACATCTGCCAATAGATATGGTCGAATCATTGGGAAAGCCGGCGATTGGGAAAAGTAAGGAGAGCTTTCTGGAGCTGTATTCTAATAATCGTAAAAAGAGAGGAACTGTCTTTGAACCAGTTAATGACTGATTTATTATATTGCTTATGTATCAAAGGGGTTGGTTAAAGTCAAAGTTGAATTAATTTTCATTGTATCCACCAGTTTTTAGCTAAATGTAAATGTTGTCGAGCCCTTGTGACTGCTGTATACCACCATCTGAACAATTCGCTGCGTTGCATTGCATACATGCTTTTTTCAAGAAACAAGAATGCCTCATTCCATTCTCCCCCCTGGGCCTTATGACAGGTTACAGCATATCCGTATTTAGCACGTAAGCAATTAAGATATGGATCATTCATCATCGCAGCCTTATAATCGTCTGAATTTAATTTGATGCCTTTCTTTTTTAATCTTCTATTGAAATCAATCATTAAGGTCTTTGATTGTTGTTTTGTGAAATTAATTTCTTTGCCATATAAAATGTCAAGTGATATTAATATATCATATTCATCATTAGATAGTAATGATTTTATCTGAATTTTTTGAAAATGTAAGCCTGCCTTAATGTCGATTTCAAGTATGTTAGAAACACTAATAAAATCTCCATTTGTTAATGGGATTGCATGATTATTATGTGTAACTAATAGCACATCACCTTTTTGAAGTGGCAAGTCTATACCACCAAATAAGTCTCTGCGCATTGCTCTATTTATATCGCCGACCATTCTATTGCTTCTTCCAATAGCAATGGTTCCATCAGGCCCTACGTCTTTAAATTTGGTAATATAATTTTTGAATAACTCTTTATCTGAAGAATATAGTTTGACATTATTAAGATTCGAAGCAGGTAACTTTGGAAAAGGTGGTAAATTGTTTATAAGTGCCATATTTCTAATCATAGAAGCTAATATTAAGATGTCATTATTGGCTTCGTTTCTTTCTATTTTATCGAGTGTCAGTGTGATAGTTGTTCTGCCTTGTTTAACAAGCCATTCTAATTCAAGGGCAGGGCTGAAAATTTGTTTAACTGGAGGTAACTGACCTGGGTCGCCGACAAAAATGATTTTATTATTCCCTGTAGCTTCGAAAAAATCTGTAAGCAATTCTCCGGAACCGAATGATACTATCGAGTCCTCAGAAAATTGATTCGATAGCATGGATGATTCGTCTACAATATAAATTTTCTTTGCAGCGTCTGGAGATCGTAATGCAAAAAGGAGTGTCATCTGGCCTTGCTGGTCTATTGGAGTATCTTCGGGTAAGTCATCATCTGCGCCATCTACTTTATTAAATTGATATAACTCGCTATGTACAGTTCTGGCTGTAAGTCCAGTTTTCCCTCTCAAGACAGTCGCAGCTCTTCCTGTTGATGCAAGTAATGAAAAACTAAACTTCTTTTCTTCTAACCATTTTGCGACGTGTTGCATTAAAAAAGTCTTCCCCGTTCCTGCATAACCTTTCAATACAAATGTATCAACTGCAGGATGATCAATGAATTTTTGGATAGCCTTAAAAGCCTCCTTTTGGCCTTCATTTAATTTTATTGCCATTATAGTTTATGACAATTAAGAAATGTATTTAGAAATTGTAATTTTAATAGACTTCCCAAACGACTATAAATCTATCGTAAGGGAAGCAATATTAATATAGTAATAGTTTTTAATAACTGCAAGTTGTGAGTTAAGAAATATGGAGTTTTAGCAAAGGCTGGCAAAAATATATTCTGTACCTAATTGATCAGAATTACTCTATTATTACTTTGCTTTCAAAAAATGGATCAAGACTATTTTAGCTTAGGAGTTTTAGAATTTGGCTTATTTCGAGGTTCGTTAAATTTCAAGATGATTGGCATAGGAAAATCAACCCCAGTTAGCACTGCTTCCCCTTCTCCAAGTATGGGTAAAAACTCTAAAGTATTTTTGTTAGCTGAACTACATGCGTTGCTAATTGCTTCTTTGTCATTGTGATTAATTAGCCTATGTACTATAAATGTACCCATTTGACTTAATGTACCATTAGGTATATCACGCGGCATTTGAGTAGCAATACAAAGAAACAACCCATGTTTTCGGCATTCTTTTGCTATTGAATCGTAGGCATCTAATGGTTTTACATCAAAATATTCATCTTTGACAGTTTTATTGAGAAATTGATGCGCTTCATCAATAAAAACTACTATTGGATTATTCTTAAATCCTTTATTTCTTGCTCTTTTAAGCAAATTATTGCCAATCGCATTTGCCAAAATTTCTCGAACCTGATAATCGAAAGGAATATTGCCAAAATTTAAGCGTAATAAAAGATTATCACTTTTAATGAAATCGTCTATCACCTTTACAATATCGTTGTCATCTTGATTTTTCTTGAACCCGAAAATGTTTTGATACAACATGCCATTTACGATATTATTTATTCGTGAAATGAGGCTTATGCAATAAGATACATCTGCATCGTTCTTTTTCCCCCATTTCTTCTGGTCGTCAAAAACACACTCCTGAGTAATTTGATATGCGAGTTTTTCTATATCAAAGTTTGCATAGCCACTTTCTATTTTATCTATATTTTTATAGTAGAAAACCTCATAAGGTTTTTTATCTGAAAATGCTTTAATTAAGAGGCTGTTTTCAACTTTAGTGGTTAAAATGCTTTCGACTCCATCTATATTTTGCTTATGTATTATATTTTGACCACCGTTTAAAGCTACAATTTTAAGTGATCTAATCGCCTCCATCAATTTAGGAACTTGTGTTTTTGAAGATGGCCTGAATAAATAAAATAAATCATCAGTTGTTAATTGTGAATAATGGAATACATGCGTTCCATCTCCAATTTCAATGGATTGCACTTTATCATACTGCCCATCATATTCACCTGTAGCATCAATCAATATAGCTTTATTTCCTGTTTCTATTAAAGCTTCAATTAAATGGCTAACAGTGTAGCTTTTGCCGCCACCTGTAGTTCCGACTACTGCACAATGACGTGCAAAGAGCGATTGAAGATTTACTTTGACATCGGTTGTTGAATTTGAAACAAGATTTCCAAGTGAAGTAGATTTAAAAGCATCTCCTTCTTTAACTCCAAATCGAGACATATAGCTTTGAACCAATTCCCCAGAGCTAACATAAACCTTTGCTCCGATATTTGGATAGGCATTAAGTCCTTTCTTAACCGTGAGAGGATCATACAGATCAAAAGATAAAAGAATTTCAATTTTACCTGTAGGGTGAAAATCACTCGTTTGGAAAGCCTTTTCATTAAGTGATAATCTTTCTGATTCTGGCAAAAGTAATTCAGTGATTCTGCCTAAAAAGCCATACTTATCGCCCTCTATTACTACAAAGTTGCCTACCAACCCACCATTAAATTCTTTTCCTAAATGGGTAAATCCATTTAGAAGAACGGATGAAGGAAAATGTATCTTAACAAACTGTGGCAATACCTGGCTTATATAACCAAGAAAATATTCATGTCGAAAGGGGTTAATCTTATGGCTGATCATGCTTAAGCTTAATTGTTACAAAATTTTCAGCATCGTAGGTTTTGAT
>QFQM01000253.1 GCA_003243255.1 Flavobacterium psychrophilum
TAGGGGGTAATGATGTGGGAGATATTACAGGGTTGATACTTAATCTGACTGCAGATTTGGGAGGAACTTTTAAAATGATGACTGAAGGCATTCAGGATGCTAAAAAGATTGGAATGCCTTCGAGCTTAGGTCTTTTTGGGGGTACAGAACCTTCTGTAGGCGAAAATTACAACTGTTGGGGCACATGTATCGCTCTAAACGACGGTAGAGCACTTCAAGGTAAAGGTCCCAAAGACAAAAGTGGGGTTGGCATAGGTGAAGGATACATGTTTGAGGATGAACTGCGGAAAGACTATGTATCTGTTACACTGGATGAGGCGGTGATTGGGCAAACGGTGTTGAGGTATGCAGAAAGAAAGACGAATAGCAGTCGAAATGGACATGGAGCTGTCTATATGGGGAAGGATATGTCGGGTAATCAATATGTATTCTCAAAAAATGGCTGGCATGTTGCACCTGACGTTTTCTTGAAAAGCTATGTAGACGGTATATATGGCCTGCCTGAATGGAGACGTGATCGCTATGGTCGAAGTGTAATGATATTTAACGGTAACGAGGTGAGTGGAATGTACCCTGGTGAAAGCGGATATTATCAAAAAAAGCGTTAAACTATGAGGCGAATATTTTTATCAGTGATTGGGATAGCCTTTTTTTTTATAATGAATGCACAGAATAACATAAACAAGGAGATCCTTCGATTTATTACAGCACAAAATGATACTGTTGCTGTTTATACTGGCGATATAAAGGTCATAAATGATTTAAGCTTTCAGGTCATTGATCGCTCTAAATTGAATAAATTAAAAGGAGTCGAAATAGACAAAGTATATTTTGTTTGTGATCAACGTGAGAAAAGCAGGGTATGGCTTCATGGCATATTTGCTTCATCAGTCCCTGACGGAGATTTATACATTCTTGCTTTAAATAGCAAAGTTCATTTTATAAAAAATGATATTATTCAAGGAAGTAAGCAATTAGTGCAAAAAATAAAAGCGCCTCCTTTGCAATGAATCAACTTCCATGAACTCATCGCAGGGCCTCCAATCGGAGGTCCTGCCTTTACATATGGACTTGTTTATTCAATGCAACACCCGCTGCGCCCAATGATAACCACCACCAATAATGATCAAGGGCATAGCAATACAGGCCAGGATGATCGACCAGCGGAAAGAGCCCCAATAAGTCAGGAGTTGAGCCGTAGAGGGGTTGTTGCGATCATAGGCAATGGTAACTTCTTCGCCTATCTCAAAAGCAGGTGGAGAGCTGGACACCCCGGAACGGTAAGTGATCTCTTGATTGGCGTAAGTTGTAAAGACGAAGACAGGCTTATAGGTATCGCCATCACTCCCGGAAACCCTTTGCAGGTCTACGACGGTCGCAGTAGCCCTTTCACTATCTTTTAAAAATGCCATGGACTTCTTCAGCACCAGTAGGGAGACAATAAGCAGGGCAGTGCCAACGACCAGGCAAATGGTATACCACATACAGGAGGACGATGTTTACTCAATAATACCTAAATTTTTGGAAAATTCATAAGGCAGGGCTTTGCTTCTACAAATATGCAGCAGCGCTACTGATCAATGATCAGTAGATCCTATCGGGAAATCATCACCGGGAAATAACCGGTTACCTGTTCAACGATCGCAGAAATATCTGCATCATAAAACCCTGCGCTGTTCAGACAGCCACACTCAACAATATAATAACTGCCCCCGGTTTCACAGATGTCCATTACAAATAGATCATGCGGGGTATACTCCAGGCATCGTTGTTCTGCAAACAGGATAACTTCCGGAGGGCAACCACGCTCTTTTTTTAGCCTGAAATTTTCCCTGTATTTGGAGGCAGCCACCACCTGTTTGTTAACTATCCAAAGACGCCATTCATAACGGAGCTGATAAGGCTCAGATACGATGATCGTGCTATCTAAGGATAAACTGGTATTTTCAACAGCTTTTAAAACTTCGAACCACTGTTTTAGCTCGCCGTATTGCTTTACCTCGCCCGAAAAAGATTTGTTGTCATCATCTGGCCTGATGAAGAGTAATTTGTTGGCATCATAATTTTGCGACATCAGTTCATTAAAGGAAGTAACCATTGCCCCGTAATTCAACATATGGCTTCCCCATTTAGCGAAGTAATTGGCCATCGAAAAGGAAGCCGGATCGAGAAAGAAACCCGTATTCAGACTGTGGTCAGCCATCACTAATTCGCCCATAGTGGTAGAACCATAGAAAATACTGTGTTTATCTCTCTTGAAAAGAGGCAATTCATGAGAAAACGGGATGATTTCGATTTCAATATAGTCTACACCTGTTTTGCCGAACGCTATCCTCAATTGCTGCAGGTCTTTCTCATTCGTTATGTTTCGTTGGATCACCCATTGAATATTTTCAAACCTTGTTGCCATACACAATTATACTTCGTTTTGATCAATCATTGATTGTCCGTAGTATACAATTGCGAGAATACCCCATCTCTTTCAACAGCCTGGCCCTTTACGTATCTTTTTAACCAGCTCTTCTTTCCAACCGACGCCTTACCCGTTACCTCATCGAAACTGCCACAGCAACAACCCCTTGTAAAGGTATCTCCCCGTCACCATCAATTAAGCGAAGCCCGGAATGCTAAAGGACTTTGCCTGGTCTTACTTTTAAACAATTTATTGAACGATTGCGGATGCTCGAAACCAAGTTCGTAGGCAATTTCGCTTACGCTCAATTCGGTAGTAGAAAGCTTTTCCTTTGCTTTTTCAATAAGCTTTTCATGAATAAGTTGTTGCGTGGTTTGCCCGGTAAGTTGTTTGAGCATACTACCTAAGTATTTGGTGGAAATGTTCAGCGTGCCCGCAATGTTTTGGACCGTGGGCAATCCCTTCGAAAGTAGCTCATCATTATTGAAATAGTCCGTCAGCAGCTCTTCCAGGCGGGTTAAGATTTTGTTGTTGGTAATTTTACGGGTAATGAATTGCCGTTCGTAAAACCGCTGTGCGTAAGTAAATAAAAGCTCCAGCTGGGCAATGATTACATCCTGACTGAACTTGTCAATGTTGGAATGGTATTCGTTTCTGATATTGTTAATGATCTCACCAATGATTATTTCCTCTTTATCCGAGAGAAATAAGGCCTCGTTGGTAGCATAGCCGAAGTATTCGTACTTTTTTATCTTTGTTGCCAGCGATGTATTCCACAGAAAATCCGGGTGGATGAACAGCATCCAGCCTTCAAGATGGGGAGGCACCCCGTTCTTTTCACCGCGCAAAACCTGCCCGGGCGACAAAAAAGCCATCAAGCCCTCATCGAAATCATACTTCTGTTGCCCGTAATAAAGGCCGTCACAACCTCTCTTCAGTGATACCACATAAAAGTCGAAGATTACGGCATTGATGTTTGGATCATCTTTCAGTCCTTTCAGATCGATGATGCCGATAAGTGGATGAGCCGGCTTGGGAAGCTCCAGCAACCGGTGTACTTCCGATATGGATTTTATTCTGTATGGTTTTGTATTGGCCATTGAATAATTTTTTTTGTTAAGAACGTAATTACTCATCAAATAGCCCGCTGCAATTGCAACGGGAATACCGATCAGCGCACTTTGCAAAGCCCTTTTGGCCTTATTGGGAAAATGATTTCTATATTTAAAGTACAGAAAAAAACCTATTGGTGGTACGGCGTTGGAAGCCATAAACCAAAATCTTGACAGATTGTCTTTTTCTCCTTCGGTATGCATTGGCAGATGGTTGTTATTACTTTCCATTTTTGTCTGATTATGATACTGCGATAGTTTAAAATTAAATTATAGTTCAACCCTTACACCAAACGTTGGAAACACACCCAGCCCGATATTGTATACCCGGCCGGTCTCGGGAAGAAAGATCTCCGAGTTGATGTTGAATTGATTATTGATATTGGCTAAATCTATAAATGCGGAAAACGTTCCTTTTTTCATAGGTACAGTGTAATCTACCCGTACATCCAGGCTTACATAATCAGGGAGCCTTTTACCATTGATGGCGGTGATTTCCTGTGATGATCGCAGCCTGTTTGGATTGTTCAACACGTTGGAATGAACAATGTATTCGTCGGTAGGACGGCCTGTGCTGTACCTGAATTTTCCTGAAAAGATCCACTTATTATTCGGTTTGTAACTGCCCAATACGGAAAAGTTGTGCGGTATGTTGAAGGTATAGTCATATTCGCCCAGGCCATTGTTGTCGTCACGTTTGCTTTCCATGTAGGAATAACTAACAGCTCCATACCATTTTTGTGAAAGCCTTTTGGTAAGACTTATGTCTGCACCATAAGCATAGCCTGTTCCATTGTTGTTCAGGCGGCTTTGAAAGCGGTTAGGTTGCACTACCACATCATCAAACTGTTTGTGCCAGCCCTCTACCACTAATTTTAGATCACTTGAAAATTGATACTTGTAGCCCAGTATATTTTGAAAAGTACGTTCGTTTTTTAATGTATTGGCGGCACTTTGCCCGGCCACATCCGTGTACGCTGCATCCTGGTAGTATATCCCTGATGAAAAATTGATGCTTTGTTTATCATTCAACAATATGCTACCACTCAATCGGGGCGAGACGGTATGCTGTTCGGTAAAACCTGAATAATCGTAGCGAACGCTGGGGTTCAGTGTAAAACCGTTGGCAACCGTCCACGAAACAGCAATATATCCCGACCCGTTAAAAGCGCTTTTGTCAAATGTTGAATTGTAAAGCGAAGGATCAAGCACTTGATAGTATTGTGTCGGACCTGGCCGCTGGTCGGTGCTGCGGAACGAGTAAACGGTATCTGTGCGTTTGAGCGTTCTTGCATAATCCAAATTAAGATACATGGCGTCGACACCGGCTGTAAAAGTCAGTTTAGCAAATCGCTTTGTATAAATAGAACGATAGCCGATTTCCTGCTGGTTGTTTTTAATACGGCGCAGATCATCTTCGCTCCTGCCGTATTTAGGGTCGAGAATGTTTCCTTCGTCATCTATGGATGGTGTAAAACTCCCGAATTTGTTATCCACCGTGGAGGAACGGAAATAAAGTATATTTTTTAGATAACTTTTACTATCGAGCAAAGTCCGCAGGTTAAGACCCACCACAGCCTTGCTGCCCCTGTGGTCAAAAAGTAAGGTACCTCCACTGTTATCATCATTTACATTATACCCTGCTTCAATATCATCAATAGTCCTGGCGGGTGTTTCCGGATTGTACATGGCCAAAAACGATAGTTTGTTTTTAGCATTTAGCTGAGTGGTGGTTTTTATTAGATAGTCTCCAAAACTTACACTTACAGGATTTTGCATATCCAACACCCGTTGTAAAGCATAAAAATTTTGATACCGGCCCGATGCAAACACACTTGTTTTTTTAGACACAGGCCCATCCGCTATTAAAGTAGCGCCTAATAGATCAAATTGCCCTGCAAACGACCAGGTTTCTTTATTGCCTTCTTTTATGCCAAGCCCCAGGTAGGAAGAAGATTTCCTGCCATATACAGCATCGAATCCACCATTTTGAAACTGAACATTGTCAATAATTCTGGGTGCAAAAATGCTGAAACGCCCACCGTTTGGATCGTTAAAACCTGAGTTGAAACCTTCGGCTTCCAGGTGCGATAAGTTGAACATCGGTATATCATCCACCATGTACACATTATCCTGAGTACCCTGTCCTCTTGCTGCGATGGCCGAAAACTGAGCCCCGCTGCTTACCACACCCGGCAAGCTGGACAAAGCCCTCATAATATCACCCTGCGCACCCGGATTCCGGAAGATCTCTTCCCTTGAGTAAGAATAGGCAGAAACGGGTGTTAGCGGATTGTTTTCTCCTCTGAATGATCTTACCACTACTTCATTCAGTTGAGAAGCCGCTTCCAGCAGTTCTATTTCCGAATAGTTTGTTTTGTTGGCAGTTATTGTTATTTCACTGATGTTCTTTGTTTGAAAACCAACCGATGAAATAGTCACGGAATAAGTACCAACAGGTATATTATTGATAGTAAATACACCCGTTGTATCGGTAGTGGCGCCGAGTTGCATATTATCTATATGG
>QFQM01000254.1 GCA_003243255.1 Flavobacterium psychrophilum
TGTTCCTTTCAGGATAAAGGTGTAATTGCCTGGGGTGTTGGTGGTATCGAGGCCGAAGCGGCTATTTTAGGTCAGCCTATTTATTTTATAATGCCCGAGGTAATTGGGTTAAAGCTTACGGGTAAGATTCCGTTGGGTTCTACCGCAACAGACATGGTGCTTACCATTGCCGAACTTTTGCGAAAGTATGGTGTTGTAGGCAAATTTGTAGAGGTTTTTGGCCCCGGGCTTGATAACCTTTCTGTACCTGACAGGGCAACTATAGGTAATATGTCGCCTGAATTTGGCTGTACCGTAACCTATTTTCCTATTGACGATAAGACGTTGGAGTATATGCGCCTTACCAACCGTTCTGAAGACCAGGTTAAGCTGGTTGAAGATTACTGCAAATCTAATTTGCTATGGCGCACAGGTAATGAAACGATTACATATACTCACATACTAGAGTTAGACCTTTCTTCTATTGAGCCAACCGTTTCGGGCCCTAAGAGGCCACAGGACAAAATTTTACTTAAAAATTTTAAAGAAACGTTTATAGATGTGCTTCATAAAAGCTTTGGGCGAAAATATATTAAGCCACAGGAACAACTTACCCGTTGGTTCGCCGAAGGCGGAAGTTCTATACCTATCGCTACTGAAACACTGATGCCTCCCGAAACAAAAATTGAGGAAAAAGTTGAAGACGGAATGAAAGTAGTATCGGTAACAGTAGGGCAGGAGCAGTTTATGTTGTCTGATGGTGCTGTTGTTATTGCAGCTATTACATCCTGTACCAATACTTCTAATCCTTATGTGATGGTTGGAGCCGGACTTGTAGCCAGAAAAGCAAGGGAGCGGGGCATAGATGTTAAACCGTGGGTAAAAACATCGCTGGCACCGGGGTCTAAAGTGGTTACTGACTATCTTATAAAAGCCGATTTGCTGGACGATTTTGAATCGATGAAATTTCATGTTGTGGGTTATGGCTGCACATCCTGTATAGGAAATTCCGGACCGCTGCCTGCTCACATTGCTAAGGCTATAGACGATCATGAACTTGTTGCAGCATCGGTATTATCGGGTAATCGTAATTTTGAGGCGAGAATACATCCACAGGTAAAAATGAACTTTTTAATGTCACCTATGCTGGTTGTGGCCTACGCAATTGCCGGAAGGGTAGATATTGACCTTATCAATGAACCTATAAGTTATGACCCAAACCTGAAACCTGTATATCTTAAAGATATATGGCCTGGCGATGATGAAATTAACGACGTGCTTCGCTCTGTGCTTTCGCCCGACCAGTTTGCAAATAGCTACACTACAATTTTTGAAGGAAATGATACATGGCAAAACCTTGAAGTGCCCAACGAAAAGATATATGTGTGGGACGATAATTCTACTTACATAAAAGAAGCGCCATTTTTTAATAACTTGCCCGAAAACCCTCAACCTTTAAAAGATATTAAGGATGCCAATGTTTTACTCGTTTTAGGTGACAGTATTACCACTGATCATATTTCGCCTGCAGGCTCTTTCAGGGATACATCAGATGCCGGTAAATACCTTATGAGTAGAGGCGTCGAAAAAAATGACTTTAACTCATACGGTTCCCGTCGCGGCCATGACGAGGTTATGATAAGAGGAACTTTTGCTAATGTCAGGATAAAAAATAAGCTTGCTCAAAAAGAAGGCGGTTATACTAAATACATGCCTACCGGCGAGGAGATGAGCATATATGATGCTTCAGTTCAGTACAAATCTACTGCTACGCCTCTTATTATATTAGCAGGTAAAGAGTATGGTAGCGGATCATCCAGGGACTGGGCTGCGAAAGGCACATTTTTGTTAGGCGTTAAAGCCGTTTTAGCCGAAAGCTATGAAAGGATACATCGCAGTAACCTGGTGGGAATGGGGGTATTGCCGCTACAATACAAACCCGGAGAAAATGCAGAGAGTCTAAATCTTACTGGAGATGAGCAATTCAGCATTACAGGTATAGCGACCGATATCAGGCCGCTTAAAGAGGTAAACATAACTGCTGTTAAACCTAATGGTGATAAACTGTCTTTTCAGGCGATTGCAAGACTGGATTCTAAAATAGAAATTGAATATTACAGGAATGAAGGCATACTTCAATATGTATTAAGGCAGTTTCTGCAAAAGGCTTAACATCAGTTGAAAATACTTAATTCGATATGTTAGGTTTATACGAAATGGATGAAACATATATCAAAGTGAAAGGCATTTGTTGTTATCTATATAGGGCAGTTGAATTTCTTGAATTTTAACAAACAAATGCGACAGAACCATTTATAAATATATACAAAAGCAAAAGGGCTGTATCAAAATTAATACAGCCCTAAATTATAGAAGTATGAGCTATTATAAAAAATATTTTCGATGTAGATACAAACCCCTTTGACAGTGTAGGATTCAACAACTTAATATGGCACATAAGAATAAAACGCGCCGTTTTAAGCTATTAGTATTCGAGAATATAAATTTTTCTTTTCTCATAATCCCAAACCGTTTTGTATTCTGACAGGAACCGATAACCGATGGACATAAGATTAGGCTCGGTAATTCCAATTTTTTTTCTGACATCCTGAGTATCTTCAAATGTGGAAAATTCTACTCCTTTCAAACTAGTCTTAAATTTTCCATCCATAATAATATCTTTGACGTTTAGAAGTGTATCACCGCTGCTATTTACACCGGAAATTACTACATAACCTTTTGTTTCTAATACCTTAGCGGCTGAGCTACTTAATTGTAAAAATCCATTCTGTCCTGTATCAAATACACCTAAAATATCAATTCCGTCTATTTTTAGATTTACATAAGGAATATTTTCTATTTTACGAATGCCTAAATCAATAACAGTAAGGACCTTCTCATTTGCTAAAAAATCCTTAGAGATATCCCGCTCTGACGAATTTCTGTAGAATGTGATCTTTCTGTGTACATAATCTATTTTGAAAAGATATTCCTCAAAGAATTTATAACCCATAAAGCCGAGAAAATCCGCAGTAATGTATTTCTGTATAAAATCGAAATTGCCGCTTTCGATCTTTTCAAGATTCCGGTATGTTAAACCGTTGGTGAATGCCATCTCCCTTATCGTATCATTTACACTGGTTTTAAAAGACTGCCCACTACCGGTAACGCCATTACCTTTTGCTTTTTTATCGTTCAGGCTGAGCAAATTATCGTTGAGAAAAATAGATGCCCCGAAACCGGTATCGAACATAAATTTACCTTTTTCACCATTAACTGTTCCCGAAATGAAGGGATAAGCATCGACAAGGGAAATAGGAAAGACCACAACGTCGCCATGTAACTTTGGTGTTTTTTCAAAGACCTGGGATTTTACCGTAGCAGTTGAACAACATAATAGTATAATTGACAAGGCGAAAATCATGAAACGTGACATAATTGATATGTATTAAGTTAATTTATTTTTAAGCGATATCTCTCTCTGCGTAGCTAATAATCAAGAGGTCAGCCTTTCGACATCTTGAACATTTCAGCTAATTGTCATATAAAAGTAAGTTGTCTAAAATTAAATAAAGTAGATATCTATCTACTTTATTCTAAAATATTTTTCGGGTTAAAATCACTGTTTTTGTATAGGATTCTTAAATATTATTTATGTCTGTACATCAAATCCATTCAGTATTATGGCAAGCATTGCATAGGCAGAGATCAGAAAAAGTAATTCTGCCGTTGCCTGTTCACCGATTAATTTTACTGCTTCATTGTATAAAGAATCAGGCAGTACACGACCTTTTGAAAGGATTGAAGCAATGTCATAAGCAATATTTTCCTCAGGAGTAAGATCATTCGGGCGATTTCCTGACGCTAATGCTTCGACTGATTCGGTAGAGAATCCAAAATGGCCGGCCATTATTTTATGAGCATAAAGTTCAAATTTGCAATTGAATGCTGCTCCCACCGTTAGAATGGCTGCCTCTTTTAGTTTTTTTGGCAATGTTGCATTGTTGTCCAGTGAACGTACAAAACTTAGTGCGGGTATTCCAAACTGGGGAAATCGTAACATAGGAGGGAAGGGGCCTATTAATGCACCTTGCTCATTTAGCATTGGCACAGGTCCCTGACTGTGAGTTACAAGTTTTACCACTTCGTCATGTACAAAACGTACTTCAGGACTCATTTCTTTAGGTAGTAAAGGTTTTGCTCTCATAATGCCATTATAATAATGATTCATCAAACTGACCATCTATCAAAATAAAGGCGACACGACATATTTTGTTCGTTCTGTTAGCCCATGCATGATTTGTGCCACGCTGGATGACTATATCTCCGGCCTTAACTATAGTTTCGCTACGATCCAGTATCATCGTCAATTCGCCTTCTATAACAATTCCATAATCAATGGTTTGTGTACGGTGCATTAAAGGATGAGGAGCTTCATCACCAGCGCTTGAAGCCTGTTCATCGCTCATGGTTTTAAAGTGTTTTGCAGCCTCTTCTTTGGTAAGATTTCTGATTTCATCTCCTTCAGGCGGAAAATCAATTACTCTTATGCGGGTACCTCCTTTTGGCGGACCAAGAACGAGATTTGTTTCCAGATCAAAAGATCCGTTGTCAATAATTGCCGGAGTTTGTGCGGTATTCCATACTTCAAAGAATTTAGCACCATTTGGGCCACCTACCATGTAGGTGCGCTCCGGAGTTGCATCTGATACTACTATTGCTTTACCATTACTATCATGACCTGTCACGATGCGTCGGAATGTTGATGTATTGGTTTCCATGATTAATAGTTGTTATGATGTTTTTTACTCCATACGAATGCACCCAAATAGTGAAAGATAAGACCAAGTGCCCATGCAGGGGTGGTCCATAGTGGCCAGGGGTAAGTAGTATCGGTAAGGTACCATACCAGCCAGATGATTGGGGTAAGTACAATGAAAGCTAACAGGTGGATACGAAATCCTAGTTTTGCATTTTTCAGTGCTGTTTCAGCGTCAAGATTTGTTTTCATGATTTTGTGGTTTTTATGTTGATAATATGATTTATGTGTATTAGTTATTCATACTGAATTTTCTTTCAATGTCTTTGGCAAATTCCACACCTTCTCTTTTTAAGTGTTTCTTTAAGAATATACCTCCAAGGCCATAAAATGAGAATACAGTTTTTAAAAGCCTGTTTGGGTAATCTATGCCAAACATGCATGTAAATTCAGAGGTGTTTTCAGTAACCGGTCTTATCTGCATTTCCCAGGGTACACCTACTGATACAGGAACATACCTCATGATGTATACATCAGATTTAGACGAGTGCAGGAGTATATGGCTTTTAGTTTCATAACGCATGCTATAATGCTGAACGATCTGGTCTAAACCTATATTCTCTACATTAGTACTGTAAAGAATTCCATCTTTTGTAAAGGTGTTCATAGCGATATGAGCCGGTGAGTAAGAAACATAATCTGTCTGCATCATTTCCCTGAACCATTTGCTAAGATCTATTTGTTCTGCAGGCAGGTTAATGGGAAAAGCTGCAACATATCGGTCGGCATATTTGGTCTGTAATGCTTTTTGATTTTTCAGTGTTGGTTTCATAATTGATAGTTGTTAGATTGTTTTAAATTTGTATGATATAAAGTATTTGATTATCAGCTTATTTATATGACAAAGTTATTGCCGCTGCTGTTCTGCTACCATTGACTTTGGTTAAGAACAGCAACTGTATCTACATAAATTTTCAGGTCATAATTTTGCCTGTTTACAGATTACCATTAATTTTAAAGAACTATCCTAATAAGAATTCTATGGACCGGATCAAAGCTGTAATTACTTCTTTTGTGCCAATGCCTGATGAGGAATATGAATTAATGTTATCTCTTATCAACCGTATGGCTATAAAGAAAGATGATGACCTTTTACAACAGGGTGAGGTTTGTCGTTATGTATATTTTATTGAGTCAGGTTTTTTCAGGATGTTTTATGTAGACTATAAAGGCAATGAGATTAATTGCAGATTCGGAAAGCCTGACGAATTTGTTGTCGATTTTGCCAGTTTTATTACCCGGATACC